>MNDG01000150.1 GCA_001914815.1 Acidobacteriales bacterium 13_2_20CM_55_8 | reverse complement strand
AGAGATGCGAGCCCAGGAAGCCGGCCCCGCCAGTGACCAGGGCGCGTTGTGTGCTCATGATCTGTCGAGTTTCCTCGATGGGGTGGCTGCGTCAGCGGGCCCGGCTTCGGGGATGGCAGGCTGGCGCCCAACGCTATAGTAGGCGAAGCCGCTGGCAGCCATGGTTTCGGGATCATACAAATTGCGTCCATCGATCACGATGGGATACTTCATCTGGCTACGGAGGCGTTTCAGATCGAGAGCGGCAAACTCTTCCCATTCAGTGAGGATGAGGAGCGCATCGGCATCGCTGGCGGCATCATACGCGTTGTTCACGAACTCCACGCTCGACTTCAAGACTTCGCGCGCTCTTTCTGTGGCCGCGGGATCATAGGCGGCGATCTGGCAGCCCTCCTGCAGTAAGGCCTGGACCAACAAGATTGCGGGCGATTCGCGGATGTCGTCGGTGCCTCCCTTGAAAGCCAGTCCCAGGACTCCTAATTTTTTCCCCCGCAAGGTCCAGAGCGCGCTGCGGGTCATGCGCAAGAACCGCTTGCGTTGCTCTTCGTTGATACGCATGACTTCGTCGAGCAAGCGGAATTCATATCCGCACTCGCGCGCTACGGCGCGGAAAGCCATCAAGTCTTTGGGAAAGCAGGAGCCGCCATAACCGATGCCGGGATTCAAGAAACGAGCCCCGATGCGGCTATCCGTCCCGATTCCCTGGCACACTTGTTGCACGTTCGCTCCTACTGATTCGCAGATGGACGCGACGGCGTTGATGAAGGAAATCTTCATTGCCAGAAATGCATTGGAGGCATGCTTGATCAGTTCCGCACTTTTGGCGCTGGTCACGATCAGTGGCGGAGGAATCCGCGCCCGGTCGGGCTGCGGAATCGCTTGCGGCAGGCGATAGTAACTCCCGCTAGTCAGGGGCGCGTAGATCTCGCGCAGAATAGAAGCACAGCGTTCGCTATCGGCGCCTACTACGATTCGATCGGGATAAAGAAAATCGGTGACCGCGGTGCCTTCCCGCAGGAATTCGGGATTGGAAGCAACATCGAAAGAATCCGGAGGGGCAGCGTTACGCAGGATGATCTTGCGAATCCAGTCGCTGGTATAGACCGGGACCGTGCTCTTTTCGACGATTACTTTGTAGCCGTTGATCGCACCCGATATGCTGCGGGCCACGGACTCAATATAAGAGAGATCGGCTTCGCCTTGTTCGGTGGGGGGCGTACCTACGGCGATGAAGATGGCGGCACTGGCGCGAACGGCCTGCTGCAGATCGCCGGAAAAATTCAGCTTGTGGCCACGATGACGTTGCAGCAACTCGGGCAGAAAGTTCTCGTGAATGGGGACCTGACCGGCTTTCAGGGCAGCCAGCTTTTGCTGATCATTGTCCACCAGGATGACGTCGTGGCCGAGGTCGGCGAAGCACGCTCCCGCGACCAGTCCAACATATCCTGACCCAACGACCGCAATGTGCATCCAGTAATCCTTTCACGGGTTGAAAAGATACTTTATCAGCTTTCGTCCGCGGAAAGGGAAGTGGCAAGGGTAATGCACCTCGATTGATTTGCAAAATGGGAATTGAATGATGTGCAGCGAACTTGCTCTTCACTCCTCCGCAATTCTCGTCGCTTGCCAAGCTACAAGCTGCCAGGAGTCGCGGTCGCGCTTGACCCAGACTTCAGTAAAGCGGATATGCAAATTGAGAGTTTGGCCACGGGCACTAACCCTGACTCGAGAGGTTCCAGTAAGAACCCCAGTGTCGCCATACAGGTGTACCGACACGACATTCTCATGCTGCATGGAATCGTATTTCAGTTCGCCGGACTGAATACGATGCAGGAACTCAGCCTTGCTTTCCTTTATTCCGGTGGAATGTGTGTAGGTGAGATCGTCTCCGAGAAGTTTTCCCAGCCGGACCACATCACCACTTATGAGAGCTTCGACGCGGATGTGCTCCGTGCGCCGCAATTCTTCAGAGGCGGAGGAATTCGGAGATTGAGCAAGGGCTGACCCAACCAGGAAAAAGATTGCCAGCCAAGCGTGAGATATCATCATTGTTTCCGGAAAAACTGTAGCACAGGCGTTCTAGCCAGAGTCTGGGTTGAACTGAAGCAGCGGTAGGTTTTGGTTTCGTGTTGACAACACTGTTCTTTCGGGGGAAACTCCGCTTCAATGGGCTAACGTCTCGCCGCTAGAGCATTTGCACTGCGGCTTGGGCAACGGCCCCGCTCAGCAAAGATAGTGCACTAAATGTCTAAAAATTCTCATGGCTCATCAACCGACATTGCTGCCTGATCCAAACGAGCATTCTGGGCGGACCGAGGAGCCCATGGGCTCGCCAGCCAACCAGGCGGAATGGATTGACGAAGGCGCTGCCCTTCATCTTGCGGAACTCACAGCCACTTTGGCCTCACACGGTGGTGGAACGCATTCCGCGGACCTGGCACTCGACCTGTTGCTGAATGAAATTGTGGAGCAAGCACGTCTGGCGACCACTGCGACGGGAGCTGCCATCGCCCTGGTCAGGGAGGAGGAGCTGGTCTGCCGTGCCACGTCGGGGGCAAGCGCGCCAGGTCTGGGACATCGCCTGAGTACAAGGTCCGGGCTCTCTGGCGCCTGTGTCCAGACTCGACGCGTGCAGCGTTGCGACGACGCCGAAATCGATCCCCGGGTGGATGCGGCATCCTTGCGCGGCCTTGAAGTACGCTCGATGCTGACGGTTCCGTTGTTGAACGGCGAAGAGTTGGCTGGGGTGTTCCAGATTTTTTCGCCGCGCCCCAACGCATTCAGTGATCGCGACATTCAGACATTGCAAGCCCTTTCGCGGCGTATTCTGGATAACCTTCGCAGCGCCGCGGAGGTATCGGTCGTAACGGCTTCGACACCATCTTCTTCACTGCCAGTGTCGAGCGCGGATCAGATTCCTGCCGAACCTCCTCCACCCCAAGTCATGTCCCAGGTGGCAGAAGCTCGACGCCGTCCACGCGATCATTGGACAAACATCCTAAACGCAACCGTAGTGGCTCTGGCACTACTTCTGGGCTGGATGTTGGGGCGTGCCGAGTGGCAAAGAGTTGCTGGCGCACGCAGGAGACAACCGGCGAATACATCTTCCGAACAACGGCGCGATGAGGTTACCCAAACGCCCATCATCTCACCAGGTCCTGCTGCCTCCAATCAAAGGACAGGGGTGAAGAGAAGTGACGCAGACGGATCAGACCAGTCGAATATCAAGAGGCGTGCCAAGGTTTCGGCTGCGAGTGACTTGGTGGTGTATGAAAAGGGCAAAGTGGTTTTTCGTATGAAGCCGGGGCAAAAATCGGATCAGAAGATCGCCGGTATTATGTCCAATCCAGGTAATCTAGACACAACCAGTAAAGAAACTGCCACAGATGCCGACGGTGTGACGACCGTATCTCCGGATGTTGCCAGCCGCTATCTAATTCGGAGAGTGGAGCCGCAGTATCCAGAGGTAGCCAGGCGACAACACATACAAGGTCCAGTGGTGCTCAACGCGGTAGTAGGTAATGACGGGAATGTTCGTACTGTAACCGTGCTCAACGGTGATCCAGCACTCACAAAGGCTGCTTTGGAGGCGGTAGCGCAGTGGCAATTCAAACCGTATCTAGTGCAGGGCCAGGCCACCGCGTTCGAAACTCGGATCACGGTCAATTTCGTGCTGCCGTGAAGGCAGGTGGCCTGAAACTTCCTATTTCGGTCGAACTCGCTAGTCCATCAATCGACGCAGCTGATATCCGTTCATAACTGACTACCCGAAGGCCAATTCCTTGGCTCGTTGTGCGGCCTTCACAACCGCCTTGATCAAGGTGACCCGCAGTTTGCCTTCTTCCAGTTCCATGATGCCGTCAATAGTGCAACCGGCTGGCGTGGTCACGGCGTCCTTCAGAAGCGCGGGATGATCACCAGTCTGGAGGACAACAGTGGCGGCACCCAATGTTGTCTGGGCGGCAAGCAAGGTCGCGACATCGCGTGGCAAGCCGACTTTCACACCGGCCTCAGCCAAGGATTCGAGGATGATGTAAATGTACGCGGGGCCGCTGGCGGAAAGGCCGGTGACCGCGTCCATATGTTTTTCGTCCACTACGACGGTTCTTCCCACCACATCGAAAAGCGCGCACGCAGTCTCTACATCCCGGGGACTGGCAAATTTTCCTTTGCAGAGAGCTGTCATGCCGCATCCCAGCGCACAAGGCGTGTTGGGCATGGCTCGAACGACCGCGACATTTCCCGCGAGCGCTTTTTCGATCTGGCTAGTGGGAACCGAAGCGGCCACTGAAATGACGAGCTGATCAGGCGAAACGTTAGGGCGTATCTGTTCCATCAATTCCTGGACGACTTGGGGCTTAACGCAAACGAAAATGATGTCGGCCTTGCTCACTGCAGCGAGATTATCTGTGCCCACCGGGACGCCCAATTTCTCTGATAAGACGCGCGCGCGGTCTTCATGCTGGACCGTGGCAGACGTCAAAGCAGGAGAGAGCAATCCTTTTTCCAGCAGTGCCTGGAGCAAGATTCCGCCTATTTTCCCCGCTCCCAAGATAGCCACTCGTTTGTGCAAGAAATCAAACCCCATATTTTCCTCCGTCGAGACATCCTTCATGGTTGCCTGGCCCTTGGTCCGTCTGCTTCTTCGGCTCGAATCCACCACGTATGCTTGAACGGCTGCTCGTCGGGCGTGAACCTTTTCTCAGACGCTCCCTCCCGCTTTTCATCTGAATTGCAGCGATTACCGGTCTTTAATTTAAGTTTTACGGAACTGGCGCTACTTTCAGGGAATCCAGAGCGTCAGGGGCGCGCTTGAGAAGACTTCTATCAGTCGAGCAGAAGGATTATAAGCGGAGACAGAGCGGGCTCAAAAATTTCACTTTGGAGCGTCTATGATCGAATGTTGACCCACAAAACAAAACCCCGGGAATTCGGCCCGGGGTCGGATGAAAAGTATCAGGATTTGCTACCCGCGAAAGCGACGACGAATCATGCCAGCCAGACCGATCAGGCCGCTGCCCAATAGCGTGATAGTGCCAGGTTCTGGCACCTCCGTCAGCGGAGTGCCGACCGTGTATCCTGTCTGCGGTCCGCAGTTCGTACCGGATGCAGTGCAGAAGTGGAATACTACGCCCGTGAACTGGCTTGCCTGCAGGCCACTAGCGGTGAGCGTGAAGGTTAACGAGTCGGCACTGACGACCCCACTGCCCTTGGGCAGGCCCTTGATGTTGCTGTAATCGAAGGCAAAGTTGCCGAACTGGCTGACGTTGTTCGAACCACTGTCGAACTGTTTGAAAGACAATCCCGAATAAGTGGATGCACCCGAGGACGCAGTGAGTCCGCCAACACTACCGGCAACCAGTGCAGTAGGTCCATTGAAGCCGATGTGGCCGCCCGGCAATTTGATCGAGAAACCAGCGTTCATCGTGATGGTAACGGTGACCTGATTAGTCCCCGAGTCAGTGATGTCCACAGTGCCAACATTGCTCACTCCCGTGAGGTTGGTAGTGCTCATGGTGAAGCTGGTGGCTGAAGCCAATGGTGCCGCGGCAGCAAAAAGCGCCAAGCAAGTGGCGGCTAGAACAAACTTTCCGAGAGAAACAGCGCGCATAGGGTAAACCCTTCCTTTAAGTGTCACACCTATGTGCCGTAGAGCACGAGGAAAGCCAAATCGCCCGTGCTGACCACCCATTTTTAGTTGCCCTAGACTGAGCTATTTACAGACAAAAGAAGGGGTTTCGCCGGTTCCATTGCTATCGAGGCTGCAATTCCTTGCACAAAATCCGCCTAGGAATTGCAGTTCACCTCGCGTCCAGCATGTTTGCACCGATGGGAATTGGAAGGTTTCCGGCCGTTACCGCACGGTGAGCGCCACTGAAGCCGTATGAGTCAGAGAGCCAGACTTTGCGGTCACCATGACTGTGTAACTTCCGGGAGGCGTGCCGGGTTGACCTCCGCCCTCCCCACCCCCTCCTCCGCCGCCGCAGGCGGGCAGAAGGCCAATCATTAGGAGCACCATCGCTAGCAGCAAGAAAGGGAAGTATGTTGTGCTCCTCGGAATCCGGCGCTGCAAACCACCGCGCTTCAAACCCGCAACGATCAGCAAGCCTGGCAGGCATAAGGCGTACAGAGCTAATCCCAGGTTTCCGCTCAATCTCGCGGAAGCAGGAATCGGTGCATTGGTCGCAATGGTTAGGATGATCGCAGTATCTCCGCTGCCGGAGTTCACTTGTGCAGGATTAAATGAACAAGTGCTGCGTGCGGGTAGACCCGTGCAGGATAGAGTCACGGGGTTAGGAAAATTGCCGCCCAAAGGCGCTGCGTCCAGATTGTAATTTGCGGAGAGACCAGCCTTAGTAGTCTGGGCGCTGGAGCCATTGGTGAAAGCGAAATCAAAACTAGAATTGAACGTCACTAGCCTTGACCGCGTGATCGCAGAAGGATCGCTCCCCTGACCCACAATGTTGAAACTGTAATTTTGCGCCAGGTTGCTGCTGGCCACGACGGTAAAAACAACTCCGGAAGTCGGAGTAACGATTGATGGCGTCGGCGTGCAGGTTGGCGGCGCACCCGGGCCACAACTCAGGTTGACCGAGCTGTTGTATCCGTTGAACGCAGTCAGGGTTCCGTTGAACGTTGCAGAACTCGTGGCCGATGCGGACACGGACGGATTGCTGATCACCAGGGTGTAGTCTGCGTTGGCAGACACGGCCAAACTGAGACTCTGACTTTTGTTGATGCCGCTCGTGGAGGCGCTAATTGTCAAGGGAAACGTGCCAGCCGGTGTGCCAGTAGCAGTGCTGATGGTTAGCGTGACAGAAACCGGGTTGGCAGAGGTGGGAAAGACGGTGCTCGACGGCAAGAAATTACAGGCGGCTCCCGCGGGCAAACCGCTGCACGACAAATCTACAGCCGCACTGAACGAACCTGCAGCCGTAACCTGAAAGTTCACGGGGCCGGAGCTGTTGGGCCGGTTGGCGGTGATGCTCGACGGGGAAGGCGCGGTCAAATTGAAGTCCACGACGTGTAAGGTCAAAGGGAAATCATGTGTGACCGTAGTTGAATCGGTTCCAGCTGCGTGCAGAGTGAATGTGTAGTCCGCTGCGGGACCACCCGCAGTTACGGTGAATTGTGTATCGGGGGGCGGGGTCCAGCTTGTAAGGGAAACAGAACAAATGGGAGGCTTGGGAGCGGCACAGCTCAAATCGACGCGGCTCGCATAGCCATTCAAAGCCGTCAACGTGCCATTGAAAACCGCCGTCTGCCCTACGAATGCGGTGAGCGAGTTGCTGGAAAAAGACACTTGGAAGTCCGGACCCAAAGTAAATTCCCAGATTCCGCGACCATAAGTCGATGCACGCAATTTCTTGCTTCCGCCAAAATTAAACAGGCGCAGCGCGGTTACGGCGACGTTGGGCAAATAACCAGCCATGCCGCTGATCGGCGCGGGACCTAATTCGGTCCAGTTTGGAGTGACGGTGCTGCTGGAGAACACACCGACATCAGTGCCAACGTATATGGTTGCTGGAGTGGAGGTGGAGTCCACGACCACGGCGTTCGCCGGGGAATCCGGCAGACCGGGACTGAAGTCACTCCATGATTGTCCTGCGTCTGTAGTCTTCCACACGTGAGAGACGTGGAAACCCATGATCGTGACATAGGCGGTCTGGCCGGTTGTGATGGAACTATCGATCGCGACACCCGAAATGGGGAACGAGCCTGGATTGATTCCACCGGTTCGGTCAGTCCAGGTTCCAGCTCCTCCGGCAGCATTTGTGCTCACCCACAAATGACCGCCTCCGGGACTGAGCGGACCCGAGCCATCCGTCGCCGCATAAATCACATTGGAGAAATTATTGCTGTCTGGGTTCCCACCTGCTGCTAATGAACGGACGAGGTTAACTTCGCGGCCGGAACATCTTCCAGTGCCAGTTTCGAAATTGGGGCTGAGAACCGCGAAGCCAGTGCCCGTGGTCGTTCCTCGCCACACTCGGCAGGTGCCCACAAGGAGTTCGCCGGAATTCTGCGGATCAAGAATGTACGGAGTGTAAAAGGCGCCAGAATCACCCGCCAACGTTGAATTATCGATAATAACGGCGAAATCCTGAGCATGGCATGCGATGCCCGAGGCGCATCTCTGAATACTGACATCAGTATTGGCAGTGAACCATTCAGTTGGATTGTTGGGATTGATTTCATTGTACCCGCCGTCGCCCGAATTAACGTTCAGCCAACTGGTGCTGCTCTGTGCTGCGGCAGTCGCTGGCGAGCCATTGTCCTGGGTCCCGCCCAGGATGGTGTTGGGATCGGTGGGATGCTGGGAAAAGGAAACGAACTGAGTCATCGATCCCAGTGTCTGGTTCAGGCTGTCAAATAAATTGCTGCTGCCGCATGTCCCTGTCGTCAGGCCGGTGTAGCCATCGAGTGCCCTATAGATTCCGCCGTCATTGGCGAAATACATAATCGCCTGGCTATTGATCGTCATGAAATCGACGCCGTGCTGATCGGGGTGAACGTGGGCGATGGAGCCGAAATTTGGGGCACATCCATAAACGTGGGTCAGGTTGAGGAACTTATTGGATCCTGTGCCGCCACAGGTGGGAGAGCTGCTCGTGATCGTACACTTGTAAAGATTGACGGCTCCGGCGTACAAGTCAGTGCTGGTTGCGCCGTTGGGAACTGCCGCTAATTCCAGATCGTAAAAGCCCTGCGTGGTTCCGCAACCTCCGAAAGAATCGCCACAATTGGTGATGCCGGTGTCAGTGAGCTTGGTCCACGAGGTACCGCCGTTTGTGCTCTTCCAGATGCCCTGGTCGGTGTCATTTCCGTCCACGTACCACACATACATTTCGTTGCGACCGGGGACTACGGCGATCTCGCCACGATAGATCGCGCAACTCGACGATGTGNNNNCCGGACATGCACTTAGGCTAAGCCCTGTACCCGGTTGAATGGTAAGGCGGCTCCAGTTCCCTCCGTCGCTGGAAGAATAAATACCGTGGTAACGCATAGCTGCGAAGAACTTCCCTGCTGTTGGATTAAAGACGACAGAGGTGGCTGAACCCGGGTCAATGGTTACGCCGCTATCTTTCATGCTGACGTAAGTCCATAAAATTCCGCCGTCCGTCGAATAGTAAATTCCGCGATTCACTGTGCTCGGATTTTCCCGGCCTTCGGTAATGCCTTGAGAGGCCGCGGCGACGGCGGCGACCACCAAGTTGGGACTAGTTGTGCTGAATGCGATCTTGCTGAACCCCATTCCGGCGAAGGAGCGCGTTTGAGTGCTGTCCTGCGTGATGAGGGTCCAAGTGGCGCCAGCATCTGTCGAACGCAGAATGCCAAGGCCATAGTAAGAATCACTGGAGCTGTTCGTCTCTCCCGTCCCCACCAGAATCACGCTCTGCGCGGGATCAGGGTTGCTGAGCTGCGGCTGAATAGCGATTGCGCCCACGGCCAATGTGGCCTGGTTGTCAATCACGGGTGTCCAAGTGACATTCGCAGGATCGAGGCTAAGCGGACCGGCATTGGTCGACTTCCAGACTCCTCCGTACGCGCCGCCAACATAAACTGTGTTTCCGGTCAGATCCGCCTGCTCCACTGCGACCGCCGTGGCGCGTCCCGAAACCCAGTGGTAATCCTGGCTGCCGAGGCCGGTTGCGTCAGAGGCGAGGGGAGCGGGACCCAACGGCGTCCAACCTGTGGGGGCTGCAAATCCCTGAGAAAACGCTGCCAGTCCCCGGCTCGGCGAAGCTGTCATCTGGGCCGCGCGCATTTGCATCTTCTGAAGATGAGCGCGGTAACGCAGCGCTGCTGTCGCTTGCCCGGGTACTGTGCGGCCGCGCATAAACCACTGATCTCGCAACGCAGGTTGGTCACGATCCGTGTCAGCAATTGGATCGTATTCTGATTTGATCTTGATTCCTTGTGCGAAAACAAGGGAGTGGCTACAGGCCAGGAAGAAAAGAAAGGCCGTGGCGACGCACGAACGCCTGCACCAACAAATTGTCATAGGCTAAGGCCGGAAGGGAATCGCGTAAGGAGCGGCCAATATCTCAGTATCGAAGGCGTAAGTAGCTGTTGTCAACGCAAAAGGAGTTTCACTTGGTTGCCGATTTATCGGCACTACAACAGTGCGGGGAGCGATGAGGAAACTAGATAGTTACTCGTATCGGAGGGCTTCAATTGGATCCATCCGCGCTGCCTTGCGTGCTGGATAGAAACCAAAAAAGATGCCGACCGCCATGGAGAAGACTACGGCAGCCACGATCGCCGTCGGCGAGACTAGCACCGGCCATCCCAGAGTTTGAGTGATCAAGTACGACGCTCCGACTCCAGACATGATACCGACTGCGCCACCTACCAGACTGAGTACCACGGCTTCGATCAAAAACTGTTGTTGCACGTCTCCTTCGGTAGCGCCGATCGCCATGCGGATTCCAATCTCGCGTGTTCGTTCGGTAACTGAGACCAGCATGATATTCATGATTCCAATGCCGCCGACGATCAGCGAAATACTGGCGATGGAGGCGAGCAGCACGGTAAACAACCGAGCCTGCTGATCTGCGAGATCCGCGACGTCCGCCAGGTTGCGCACCATGAAGTCGTCATCCTGGCCGGAACGAATGCGGTGCCGGTCACGGAGCAGGCTGGTGATCTGTTGCTGCGCAGTGTAACTGGCCTCACGAGAGATGGCGGATACCATGATCCAGCGTAGCCAGTCCTGACCTGTGATTTTCTTCTGCAGAGTAGTAATGGGAACAATGATGACATCGTCCTGATCCTGGCCCATGGCCGCCGAGGTTCCCTTGGGCGCCAGCACGCCGACTACTTTGAATGGCAGATTGCTGATACGGATCGTCTCTCCGACGGGGTCGGTGGCTCCGAATAGATTCTTGCGCACGGTTTCGCCGATCACCGCGACATTGGCCGCCATGTCCACATCGTTCGGAGTAAAGGAACTGCCCTGCTGGAAGGGCCAGGTACGGATGTCAAAGTACTGTGGCTCAGTGCCGTTGATTTGTGTCGCCCAGTTATCATTTCCATAGACCACTTGGGCGGAGCTCTGGCTGCCGGGAGCGGCTGCCTGCACTGCCGGACATTCGCGCAAGATGGCTAACATGTCTTCATAGATCAGGGTTTTGGTTGCTCCTGATCCCATCCGCATACCGCCGCGCGTGACCGTGCCCGAACCGACAAAGAGAATGTTCGAACCCATGGCGGCGATCTGCTGTTGCGCCTGTTGTTGCGCACCCTGGCCGACACTCACCATGGCAATCACAGCTCCCACACCAATGATGATGCCTAGCATGGTTAAGCTGGAACGCATCTTGTTGCGGGCCAGGGCCCGCATTGCGATGCGAATGATTGCCATTACATCCATATTGCTTTCCCAAAATCTAGCACTTGGCACTTAGACAATCGGCCGGTTTGGGTCAGTGCTAATTCCTAAGTGCTTATGCAGTCTGACTTCTTAACTTCTGCCTTCTGACTTCTGCCTGCCACGAACGGCGGCGCGCTACTAATCCTCTAACGTTGGCATATTTTTTAATACGTCTGCGGCGATTGGCCGGTCGTGGATGGGTTCATCGCGGCGGATTTTGCCGTCCCGGAATTCAATGCTGCGCTTGGCAAATTGAGCGACATCCGGCTCGTGCGTTACCAACACCACGGTCAAGCCATCGCCGTTCAACCTTTGAAAGATATCCATGATTTCGACGGACGTACGGCTGTCCAGATTGCCTGTGGGCTCGTCAGCCAGCAAGATCGAAGGACGGTTGACCAGCCCGCGAGCAATCGCGACACGCTGTTGTTGTCCGCCGGAGAGTTGCGATGGAAAGTGCATAGTGCGGTCTCCTAAACCGACAAGTTGCAGCGCCTGTTCGGAGCGTTTTCTGCTTTCCTCTTTGCTGATGTGGGCATACAGCGTAGGTAACTCCACGTTCTCCAGTGCCGTGGTGCGCGACAGCAGATTGAATCCCTGGAAGACGAAGCCAATTTTACGGTTGCGAATTGCGGCCAGTTCTTTTTTGCTGAGACTTGAGGCCTCAATTCCTTCGAGCAGGTAACGACCGCTGGTGGGTTTGTCGAGGCATCCCAAAATGTTCATGAACGTGGATTTGCCGCTCCCGCTGGCACCCATGATGGCAACGAACTCACCGCGCTCAATCTGCAGGCTGACGCCGCGAAGAGCATGCACGCGAGTCTCGCCCAAGTCGTAATACTTGTGCACATCATCGATCTCGATGATCGTGCCGTGTGCGCCAGGCGCGTTCACGTGCACATCAGGTTGTGAAATCGTAGCCATTCAATTGCTCTTTAATTCTTTCCGCCAAAGCCGCCGCTCAAGAAACGCGAGTTACCGCCCGCGTGGGGTTGCCGGGCTGGCTGCGCCGGGTGGGCGTGCACTGCTTGCGCTCGAAGTCTGGCTGATGGCGCCAGTCACCAACTGATCGCCCTCGTTTACCTGGCCATTCAAAACTTGCGCCACTTCGGTCACGGTATGGTCGGTAATCCCGGTACGGATTTTCACTGGTTCCAGAGTTTTGTCCGGACGCAATTTCCAGACAACTGATACATCCATCCTGGGCGCGCGCGGCTGCCCCGTATCGCTTCCGCCACCTTGAGCGCCCTGGGCGCGGGCCTGCCTGCCAGCGGCACCGCCGCTATTGGCCGCGCCGTTCCCGGTTGCTCGAACCTGTTCCCCAGACGTCAACCCATATTTTTGGTACAGCGCTCGAATGTCTTCAGGTTTCATGTCCGGCTTGTAGCGCAGCGCACCATTGGGCACACGCAACACACTCTTTGCACTGGCAACTGGAATAGTGATATACGCAGTCATTCCCGGAAAAAGTTTGGTGTCAGGATTATCAAAATCGATCACCGTGTTGTAGGTGACAACGTTTTGCACGGTGGTCGCGTTCATGCGCACCTGTGAAACCCGTCCGGTGAACGTATCTTTCGGATAGGCGTCCACTTTGAAGCTTACGATCTGGCCGGTGCGAATCATACCTACATCGGATTCGTCAGTGCTGGCGTAGACCTGCATCTTGGTCAGATCCTGCGCGATAGTGAACAGAGTGGGAGCCTGCAGAGAAGCAGCTACGGTCTGTCCCACATCCACATTGCGAGCGATCACAGTTCCATCAATAGGGGCGTGAATTGTCGTGTAGTTAAGATTGGTCTGCGCCACGGTGACAGCGGCCTCTTTCTGCAGCACTTGCGCCGCTGCCTGGGTTACCTGGGCCTGAGCTGCCGAAACGCCCGCGGTTGCGGTATCTGCGTTGGCTTTCGCCAAATCGAGCTGTTGCGGGCTCATCACGCCCTCTTTCGTGAGATCGACGGTTCGCGCATAGTCAGCTTTAGTTTGCACTGCGGTTGCTTGTGCTTTTTCGAGGTTGGCTTTGGCCGTGAGCAGATTCGCGCGAGCGTTGGCTAGATCGGCCTTTGCCTGGAGCAGTGTGCCCTCGAACAACGAAGGCTCGATCTGCGCGATCAGTTGTCCTTTTTTCACCTTGGAATTGAAGTCAGCGAAAAGACGGGAAATTGTGCCCGAAACCTGCGAGCCCACCTGTACGGTCGTCACAGCATTGATCGTCCCGGTCGCCTCAACCACCTCGCGAATATCTCCCCGGTCCACTTTGACAGTGAAATATTGAGGCTTGTCCGCGCCCTTGAATTGAAAGGCGGCAAACACAGCGATGGCAACCACCACCAAACTCGCGATTAACCAGTGACGTTTCAGCATTTCCACGTATCTAACCTCAGCACTTAGCAGTTGGCCATTACTGGCCGGCGCAAACCTTTGAGGGACCAGGTTGCCAAGTGCTATATGCTGCTAGCTTGAAACCCTTCGGACCCTATGCAGTTTTGATGGTATATTCTGCTGCCTCGGTGCGACATTTGTGCAATATTTACAAAAGTTTACGTTAACTTTTGTTCACCTTGGGACGCATGGCCATAAATAAGGTTTTACTACTGTTGGGCGTGATTTGCGTGTCTGCTTTGCCCCTTCGGGCTGCTGAAAAGATATCGGTGGCTGCCGCCGCCGACTTGAATGTGGCACTGACAGAAATTGCCGCCCAGTATGGGAAACAGACCGGCAATTCGATCGAAATATCCTTCGGATCCTCGGGGAACTTCTTCCACCAGATCCAGAATGGCGCGCCGTTTGACCTCTTCTTCTCTGCCGACGTGGATTATCCTCAGAAGCTGATCGCGGCCGGTTTGGCAGAGCCTGCTTCTCTGTACCGCTACGCTTTGGGGCGGCTGGTGTTATGGGTGCCAGCGTCGTCCTCGTTAGACGTAGAGCATCGAGGTGTGGATATTCTGCTCGATCCAGCAGTCAAGAAGATTGCCATCGCCAATCCACAACATGCTCCGTACGGCCGCGCTGCAGCTGCGGCCCTACGGCATTACGGGGTTTACGACAAAGTTGCAGATCGCTTGGTCCTGGGTGAGAACGTTTCGCAGGCAGCGCAATTCGTTGAGTCCGGCAACACTCAGGCGGGCATTATCGCGCTCTCCCTCGCGCTGACTCCGGCCATGAAAGACAAAGGCCGCTATTGGGAAATTCCAGCGGATGCGTATCCTACGCTGGAGCAGTCACTGGTCATCCTTAGTCGTTCCAAGAAAAAGAGCGAGGCGGCGGCGTTTCTGGAATATCTGAAGTCAGCAGAAGCGAGAACTGTCCTGCTTCGCTATGGTTTCTCTTTCCCTCAGGAAAAATCTGTTCCGAAGGGGAAGAACTGATGGACTGGCAGGCGTTCTGGCTTACTATCCGGCTGGCGGTGCTGGTCGCAGCGTCCTTGATGGTCATCGGATTACCAATCGCATACTGGATAACCTATTCGCGCTGGCGGTGGAAGTTCCTCGCGGAGGCAATTGTCGCACTGCCAATCGTTCTCCCTCCCACGGTGTTGGGATTTTATGTTCTGGTGGCGCTTGGTCCACGAAGTCCCCTGGGGCGCTGGTGGGAAGGCCTCACCGGACATACACTCGCGTTTACCTTTGAAGGGTTGATGATCGGCTCTATCATTTACAGTTTGCCGTTCGCGGTGCAGCCTTTTGCCGCCTCGTTTGCCGCGGTCGACGCCAGACTGCTTTCGGCTTCGGCCATATTAGGCGCGTCGAAGTGGCGGACATTTTTTCACGTGATTCTGCCCTTGTCGCTGTCCGGATTAGTGACAGGTGTAGCCCTGAGCTTCGCTCATACGATGGGCGAATTCGGAGTGGTTCTGATGGTTGGCGGAAATATTCCTGGCGTTACACGTACGGTATCGATCGCAATCTACGACCACGTGCAGGCCTTGGAGTATGGCGCTGCGAACGCGACCGCGCTGGTGCTGTTGGCGATGTCATTCGTCGTGCTTTCGATGGTGTACGCTTTGAATCGGAAAGTGTGGGCAGTATGGCCGTGGAAGTAGAACAGCAACTCCGGATGAAAGACCCACCGAAAGCCCCAAGCTCGTTTGTAGGCGACATCCTTAGCGTCAAGATTCGCAAGCGGTTTGCCGGCAGCGGCGGCAATTTCCAGCTGGACGCGACATTCGAAGTTCCGGCGGGAATTACCATTTTGTTCGGCGCTTCTGGAGCAGGGAAGACCACTTTGCTCGATTGCATTGCGGGCTTGGCTACTCCGGATTTGGGATGTATTGAGATTGGGAAACAGAAATTACTTGACCTCGAGCACGGAACGAATCTTGTGCCTCAGCAGCGGCGAATAGGCTACGTGTTTCAGGACCTCGCATTGTTCCCTCATCTCAGCGTCGAAAAAAATATCGAGTATGGCCTTCAGTCGCCTGGGCGGAGCGAGCGGCACCGGCGGAGCGATCTCTTGATGGCATCTTTCCGCATTTCCAATCTACGAGCACGAAAGCCTGCTGAGATTTCTGGAGGCGAGCGTCAGCGGGTGGCGCTGGCTCGCGCGCTGGTGACCGATCCATGTCTGCTCCTGCTCGACGAACCCATGGCCGGGCTGGACGCCTCGACCAAATCGAAGATTATCGAAGACCTGCGAGCCTGGAACCATGACCATCGCATTCCCATTCTTTATATCACCCATAGCCGCGAGGAAGTTTTTGCCCTGGGCGAGCGTGTGCTGGTTCTCGAAAATGGCCGGATCATCGCGCAGGGGACGCCGCATGAAGTGATGTCAGCGCCGCGACAGGAAACCGTTGCCTTGCTGTCCGGCTTCGAAAACATTTTTGATGCGACCGTGGTCGCTGCACACGAGGACCGCGGCACCATGACTTGCCGCATCACAGGCAGCGATGTGGAACTGGAAACGCCGATGGTGCGGGCGGATGTGGCCTCGACACTCCGGGTTGGAATTCGTGCTGGAG
>MNDG01000017.1 GCA_001914815.1 Acidobacteriales bacterium 13_2_20CM_55_8 | reverse complement strand
GAGTGGCTGAAAGATGAATCGCGTGGACTGAACTATGACTCCAAGCGCCGCGAACGGGTTGCGAGACTTCTTGAGCGGCAGAACAGGGCCTGGGGCGCTTCCTCTAAGACGTACGAAAACATCGCTCGGCTGCGTGCCGGCGCCTCAGCGGTGGTAACCGGGCAACAAGTCGGGCTGTTTGGCGGGCCGCTGTTTTCTATTTTCAAAGCGCTTACGGCCGTGAAGTTGGCAGATGAAGCGACTGCTGCAGGCGTAGATTCTGTCCCCGTATTCTGGCTGGCTACCAGCGACCATGATCTGGCCGAGATTAATCACGTTTCGATTCCGCGTCCAGATGGATCTCTTCAGAAATTAGAGGCGGCGACACAAGGCGTGCCTGACGCACCGGTAGGTACGGTAACGTTCGGAGTGGAAATTGAGTCGCTCGTCAACGCCGCTGCGGAGTTATTGGGCAATTCCGAAATTGCAGGTTTGTTGCGTGAGGCGTATCGGCCGGGTGAGACATTCGGCAGCGCCTTTGCCCGGTTGTTTGCCAGGTTGTTCGCAGATTGGGGCGTGATCCTGCTCGATGGTTCCGATCCAGAGCTGCATACGATCGCTGAGCCCATCTATAACGCGGCTATCGAACGTTCCGCAGAGCTCGATGACACCGTGCTAGCCCGGGGCCAGGCCCTCGAGGCTGCCGGTTACCACCAACAGGTCAAAGTCACTCCCTCCTCGACCTTGCTTTTCACGCTGCGGGACGGAGCGCGCGTGCCGGTCTATCGACGTGCTAACCGAGATTCGGCCGGTGTGGATTTCGTGATTCCACAAGAAGGCATTTCGCAACCGGAACTGTTGCGCCGTATCGCCGCCACTCCGCACTTGTTCAGTCCAAACGTGTTGCTGCGGCCAGTCGTGCAGGACTATCTCTTGCCCACGCTTGCCTACACCGGGGGCGCCTCCGAGGTCGCTTACTTCGCTCAGGCGGATGTCGTGTACCGGGCGCTTCTTGGACGAACTACCCCTATCGTTCCTCGGTTCTCAGCCACCCTGGTGGAAACAAAACCTCAAGCTTTACTCGAACGTTACGGGCTGGCGTTTCGCGATCTCTTCCATGGGCCTGAAGCGTTGCGCGAGAATCTGGCAAGCCGCACTCTGCCGCAGGATGTGCAGGCTGCCTTCAACCATGCGGACGTGGCAGTGGATAAATCTCTGGCCGCCATCCGCGACTCACTGGCTCATCTTGACCAAACTCTGGTGGATTCCGCCACTCATGCCAGCTCGAAAATTCATCACCAGCTCAACCAACTGCGGGCTCGCGCGGCCCGGGCTGAACTGCGCCAAAGTGAAGTTTTAGGACGGCACGCTGAACTACTCAGCAACGCTCTTTATCCAGAGAAGGCACTTCAGGAGCGGGAAATCGCGGGAATTCACTTCGTCGCGCGGCGCGGCGCCCAACTCTTGGGGAGTCTTTACGATGCCATTCACCCTGATTGTCTTGACCACCAGGTGATTTCGCTCTAGCTTTGACATTCGCCGCGGCAGAGATTTTCAGGCACTCAACTTCTTGTCTAACTCCTCGAGCGATTCCACGCGGGGCAAATCCGTCTCCCCATACGCTCCGCAAACATCGAACAGCATAGCCTGCATGCCGACGCTCGTGGCCCCCAGATAGTCGACAGAGTAGAGATCACCTACATACAAGCTCTCTTCCGGGGCAACGTTCATTGTTCGCAATGCTGCCTGAAAGATGGCAGGGTGCGGCTTCTCGTATCCCACCAGTCCGGAATCTGTGATGTTCAGGAAACAATCAGCGATCTGAAAGCGTTCGAGTAGGGCAGCAATTTTACCGTCGGAATTGGAAATCACTCCGATACGATATCGCGCGCCAATCCTCTGCAGAATCTCGCGCGTATCGGAACGTATCGCTCCCCAGTTGGCCGAAACTCGCGTGGCAGCGACCAGAGTGTCGCGGAGTCCCTCCGGTTGCAAGCCAAGTTCTTCCAACAGATGCGAGTAGAAGAGATACCAGAAGCCATGGTCTACCGCACCGCGTTGTTGCAAGATGGCGTCGAATTCTTTTTTTGTCCGGCATTCAATGCTAAACAATTGCTCTGGACTAAGCACAATGTTGCGCTGGTAGAGCGGCGCGAAGATCCGCTCGTGATCGGGGAAAAGAAGGGTGTTGCCGACGTCAAAGAATATTGCCCGAGCAGTATGAGGCATTACACCCCATTCTAAATCGAGCCGCTCGTTGCTCTCCCTCTTGATTACGATCCAATCCCGCTTCCGCTGACTTCACACGGCGAATAGCGTAATATCTCTTTTTCTTTTGGCGGCAACTGTTCAACGGCGAAGTCCCTTCAGTCATGGTCTTGTTCCCAACTGCACCAGCGGCTCGTGTCGCCTCGCTCGTCACATGGACGCGGCACTCGTTCCACCCATATTGGTTGCTGCTGGCTTTTTGGCAGTTCGACAGCAAAAAAGGGGACGTATACAACATCCTGTGGGCGCTGGTCTTCGGCTTTGCCACCATCAATATTCTGAGCCTGGTGGGGAGGCGCCTTGATCCTGATCGCAGGCACCTCAACTTCGGCGAATTGCTTGCCGTCCTGGTGGTAGTTGTGTCGGTGCTGCTGCTGGGCTGGGAGATGCTCTTTCTGTTCAAGATTCTGCCTATCAAGCTGCAACCCCGCTGAAATCCCTGGTTTGCGGTATCATTCCTTCCATGGCGAAGAACGCTCCCGCGTTCGAAGTGACTTGCCCCTGTTGCAGCGCAGTGCTGAAGGTGGATCCTGCCGACAAGGCAGTAATCGCTCACACCGCCGCGGTCAAGCCCAAGACTTTCGCAGACATGGAAGAAGCAGCGCGCGCTATGAGAGAGCAGGACGTCCGGCGAGAGTCGATATTTCGGCAGTCAGTGGAGAATCAGAAGCACGCTGGCGATCTGCTGGAAAAGAAATTTCAGGAAGCGGTAAAAAAAGCAAAAGAATCGCCCGACACTGGCAAGCCCATCCGCGACATCGACTTGGACTAGTTTTCCACCGGTATTTCACAGAAGAGCGCTTTTTTTCTCGCGTACAATCTCGCTCTGGATGCCCAACCTCCCCCTACTGCTGGGCCATCGTGGCGCACGTGCGTCCCGTTCTGTTCCCGAAAACACTCTTGCCTCTTTCGACCTCGCTCTGCGACATGGCTGCGACGGATTCGAATTTGACGTTCGCCTGGCGGGCACCGATCGCGCGATCGTCTGTCACGATCCCAAAGTCGGCAGGATTACGGTTTCTCGCGCCACCCGCCGTCAGTTAGTCCATCTACCCTCTTTAGATGATGTGCTGCACCGCTACGCACACCGCGCCTTTCTGAACATAGAACTCAAAGTGAAGGGTCTGGAGACGATCGTCCTGGAGGCATTACGCGAACACCAGCCGGAACGGGAGTGTGTAGTTTCCTCGTTTATTCCCGACGTGGTCATGGAGGTGAAAGCCCGCAGCGCCGTCGTCCACGTGGGAATCATCTGCGAAAAGAAGAGCCAACTCACGCAATGGAGCAAGCTGCCCGTTGAATATGTGATTGCCCACGAGTCGCTGATTGGCCACAAACTAATTAAGGAGATTCAGGCGGCGCGTAAGAGAATTTTTGCCTGGACCGTCAATGATAAGGATTCCATGGTGCGGCTGGCCGGTTGGGGAGTCGATGGCATCGTTTCCGATGACACGCAACTTCTGGTGCGTACTCTGCGGCCGTCCAAAGTGGAACGACTTCCCGCCCGCTATCTGAACCATCGCCGACGGGCATAGCGTCAGCGATTTCACTTTCGTGATCGTCGGCGCCCCGTGCGGTTATCCTTGCTGGTAGAAGCTCTTCTACCAAAATCAGATTTTGATTTGGAATTAGCTCGTCCTGCGGGATAATACCGGCCCGACGGGAGGACTTATGACTAAGCGCATTCTGCTGGCCGGCATACTCGGCGGCATCGCAATGTTTATTTGGGCATCGCTGGCCCACATGGTCTTGCCACTGGGACAAACCGGAATCAAAGAGATCCCGAACGAAGCTTCGGTTCTGAGCGCTATGCACTCCAACCTGGGCGAGAAGTCGGGTCTCTATATGTTTCCTGGAATGGAGCTTGGCGCCAACGCCACCCGCGAGCAGCAGCACGCCGCCATGCAGCACTACGGCGAGAAGCTGGCGACCAGTCCATCCGGGTTGCTGGTTTACCATCCTCCGGGTGCCAAGGCTCTCACGACGGGACAGTTGGTCACTGAGTTTCTTACTGAACTCGTCGAAGCCCTGATCGTGGTCTTTCTGCTGGCGCAGACGAGGCTGACGAGCTTCGGCTCTCGTGTGGGATTCGTGACCTTGGCCGGCGTTCTCGCGGCCATCACCACCAATATTTCTTATTGGAATTGGTACGGTTTTCCGGGCAGCTACACGGCGGCTTATCTGACTATCGAGGTTGTCGGCTACCTGGTTGTCGGTATACTGGCAGCACTGATCATGAAGAGCAGCGCTCCCAAAACGTTGGTGACCGCAGCAGCCTAGGCCGAGCTCAATCCCCTCAGTCGGCTGCCGCCTCGAGAACTGCATTCAGTGCGGAGGGCTTGCGAAGGAAGGCGGCGCGCTCGGTTTCGAAGGCTTCCAATTCCGTAGCAGCTTGATGCTCGTTCCATCCCATCACGGCGCCGATACGAGCGGCAGCATCCCGGCTGCATATTTCTGACCAGCAGCCGCCAAACGCCACCGGCACCCGTCTCAGCAAAACGTCTGCCATGGTGACGGCGCATTCGTTGGAGAAAGCATCCACGGCTTCCGCCACGATATGTTCGGTATGCTGACATAGCGGCGCGCGCAGCTCCGCGCTGCTGATCGCCATACGCGCAACGGTCAACGAGCGCTTGCCATGCCATTCGACAATGCCGCGGGCCGAGTCTTCGCTGATGCCACCAGCATTGGCAATGTCAAGCACCCACTGATCGAGCGCGGGATCCAGATTGTCCCCAGAAATGACAGCCAGTTCACGCCGTCTATCGGACCTGGCACCGATCTTGTCCGCACATTCTCGCGCCAGTTGTGCAGCCGTAGTCAGCTTGCCGCCAATTACAGAAATCATCTGCGCGGCGCCGTCGTCGCTGTGGTCGTGAAGGTAGTGTTTGCGGGTGACCGCGGCGGGTTTCGCCTTGGGCGAGAAGGGCAGCGGACGTATGCCGGAAAAAGTGTAACGTATGTCACGGGACGATAATTTCGCCCGCGGAAAGAGCTGGAGCAGTGAGCGCAACAAATACTCAATCTCATCGGGTGAAGGATGGGCCTTACTTGGATCTCCACTGTCCGGAACTTCCGTGGTCCCTACCAGTACCTGTTCGTTCCAGGGGATGACAAAGATTGGCCGCGTGTCGACTGCCTCGGTGTAGACAGCCGCGTCGGGTGCTCCTGCGAAGCGTGGCAGCACGATGTGCGATCCGCGAACTCCACCCACCATAGAACCCCTAGTGTCGATACGTGAACGCTGGCACACGCGGTCCGCCCAGGGACCGGTGGCGTTGACGACCCAGTTGGCTTCCACGCGCTCTTCTTTCCCGCTCAGGCGATCGCGCATAAGGATTGCGCTGGCGCGGCCATGGCGGACGTCCACCGCAAGAACTTGTGTGTGGTTGCGCGCCGTTGCCCCGGCTTCGATCGCCTCCACCAGCCATTCTGCGACCAAGCGTTCGGGAAACTCACACTGTGCGTCTTCGAAACTGAAAACCGACCACCGGCGTCCGGCATCGAGCAGGCGTTCGAGCTTGTGCTGATCCATTTTGTTTAGATCCGCTCCCAGGCGACGGCCTCCAAGCTGGCGGTACAACCAAAGACCGATACGTATGCTGAGCGCGCTTCGCCGGCTCCCCTGGTTCAGTGCGAGCAGAAAATGGACTGGATGCACCAGGTGCGGACGCTCCCGCAGCAAGCGCTGCCGTTCGCGCAAAGACTCGCGTACCATCCCGATCTCTCCGTGCTCGAGGTAACGCAAGCCCCCGTGGATAATTCGGGTGGAGCGGCTGGTGGTGCCGGCAGCGAAATCGTGCTGCTCAATCAGAAGCGTGCGTTTCCCGGCGCGAGCGCACTCCCGGGCAATGGCGACGCCGTTAATCCCACCACCAATGATGACTACGTGGAAGCGCTCACTTTCCAACGAGGGCCGGGTTGCAATTGGAGAAATCATGTTTCAGATTAGATGCTATGGGGCTAGAACATCGGACACACACTCTCCGCCCCGAGGTTAGTCTGCTACATTCGATGTTTTTAGGGAAGGTCACGTTAGTCTATCGAAACCTTCGTGGAATACATTAAAACCACATTGCAAATCAATGAAAATACAAGCTCGGTAATCAGTGGCCAAGTTCTAAGTTGTCAGTACCTTGTGAGTGGGAAAATGTGCCGGACACTGACCATTAGCTGCGCGATTGCCGGTTTCGGCACCCGTAATTTAGAGTGATTCCTCTAATGCCAACCACAGGAGAGCGTTTCGAACGCGCCGTTTCGATCATGGCCCGGCTGCGTGGCCCGGGAGGGTGTCCCTGGGATCGCGAACAGACTTTTGATTCCATCAAACCATACACGCTGGAAGAGACTTACGAGGTTCTCGAAGCCATCGACAATCGCGATTGGGACGAACTGAGCAGTGAGCTCGGCGATTTACTGTTGCAGGTTTTGTTCTATGCCCAGATGGCCCACGAGGAAGATACGTTTTCCATTGACCAAGTACTCGATCGGCTTTCCCAAAAATTGGTGGACCGTCACCCCCATGTTTTCGGCGATGTGAAGGCCGAAACTTCCTCCGACGTCTTGCGCAATTGGGAGGCGCTTAAAGCGGAAGAAAAAAAGAAGCGCCTGGAAGCGGGTGGTGGAAAAGACGCGGAACGAAAGGGCGGAGAAGACAAGAATCATTCGCAGTCAGTGCTGGCCGGCGTCTCCACAGCAATTCCGGCATTGTTGGAAGCCCACAAGCTAAGTTCCCGCGCCGCCCATGTCGGATTTGACTGGCCTAACGTAGAAGGATTGTTCGAGAAGTTGCACGAAGAAACTCAGGAACTTCAGGAACAACTCGCGCATGTTCCCGCTCCCGGCCCGCACCCGCATGCGTCTGCTGTAGCCGGCTCCCGCGGCCAGCAAATCCCCCAAGATCTTAGAGCTCGGCTCGAGGACGAAGTGGGCGACTTGTTGTTCGTTCTCGTCAACGTTGCCCGATATCTTTCTCTCGATCCGGAATCGGCGCTCAGGAAAACCAACCGCAAGTTCAAACGGCGCTTTCAATGGATCGAGGAACAGTTGCGCGCCTCCGGACGCGGCCCAGAGCAGTCCACAATGGAAGAGCTCGAATCATTATGGCAACAGGCGAAGCAACAGGAGCGAGAGAAACAGTGACGCCAGATTCGATCGTGATCCGCCTTTGTCACGACCTGGACGAAATGCGTGCATGCGTGGCACTGCAGAAGGAAGTCTGGAACTTCAGCGATGCGGATCTGGTGCCGCTTCGTATGTTCGTAGTCGCTGACAAAATCGGTGGACAAATCATCGCCGCCTTCGACAACGGGGAAGTGGTGGGCTTCGGCCTCTCAATCCCCGGCTACCGAGATGGCCGTTCCTACTTGCACTCTCACATGCTTGCCGTACGTCAGAACTATCGCAATGCTGGTCTGGGCCGCCGTATTAAGCTCTTGCAGCGTGACGATGCGCTTGCCCGCGGCTTCGAATTGATTGAGTGGACGTTCGATCCGCTGGAGATCAAAAACGGCTATCTCAATATTGAAAGATTGGGTGCGATCGCTCGCCGGTACAACATCAATCAGTACGGGATTACGTCTTCACCGTTGCAGGGAGGGCTGCCGACGGATCGGCTGGTGGCGGAGTGGTGGTTGAAATCGAAACGGGTCGAAAACATCCTGAAGGCTAACAAGTCGCCATTCAAGCCAGTGAAAGCAATCTCCATCCCATCCCAGATTTACGAATGGAAAGCTACCCCGTCAACCCGCGAGCGTGCCAAAGAAGTACAAGATCGCACTCGAGATGAGTTTTTGAAAGCCTTCGCGGATGAACTGGCGGTGCTGGGATATGAACGCGATGAAAAAGGGAGCGGAAAGTTTCTCTTAGGAGAGTGGGAAGAAAGATGAGAAGAGGTTGGGGTTGGAGGGCGCCGCTTAGCGATCGGTTGCGAGTTCTCAGCTCTCAATTAAACGCGCTCACTAGCCACTGACCACTAGCCACTGATTTTCCATGAAACTCGAAGCCATCACGTTGCGCGAAATCCAAATGCCTCTCGTCCATTTCTTTGAGACGAGCTTTGGCCGCGTGTACAGCCGACGCATCCTGTTGCTCACGGCACATTGTGACGGCATCGACGGGTGGAGCGAGTGTGTCGCAGGGGAAGATCCTTTTTACAGCTCTGAATGGATTGAGACCGCATGGCCCGTCATCCAGCACCATCTCGCACCAGCCGTGCTGGGACGCGCGTTAGAGTCGGCTCGCGAGAGTGTCCCTTGGATGGCCAGAGTTCGTGGACACCAAATGGCCAAGGCCGCGGTTGAGAATGCAATTTGGGACGCCGAGGCCCAGCAGAGGCAGCAGCCGTTGTGGAAGCTGCTGGGAGGTTCAC
>MNDG01000071.1 GCA_001914815.1 Acidobacteriales bacterium 13_2_20CM_55_8 | reverse complement strand
CAATGGACAGAACATCCTGCTGCAAGGTGGAATCCTTGATAACGTCACGGGCGAGCCGCCTTATTCGTCAGTTGACCGAGTACCTCAAGCTGGAGAAAGATCCGGACAGCCGGCTTACGCTTTCCGCGTGGGTTGGTCGCGAAACATCTTTGGTCAGCCGCTACGGTTGGGGACAGGCGCCTACTACAGCCGCCAGGATTGGTGGTTGAACCGCCACGTCGATGGGTGGGCTGGCATGGCCGACTGGGAGATTCCGCTGGCTGCGCGGCTCAGTCTAACGGGAGAGTTTTATCGCGGCGTAGCGGTGGGAGGCTTGGGCGGCGGTATCGGACGGAGCGTTTTGTTCGACGGCAACCCTTATTATTCGACCACCCGGATTCGCCCGCTCGATTCCATGGGAGGATGGTCCCAGTTGAAATTCAAAGCTACCGGCAAGCTGGAGTTCAATGGAGCCTTTGGTATGGATAGCCCGTTCGCAGAAGACGTACGGGCTTTTTCTGCGAGCCAAAGCTATCTCGATCCCACACTGGTGCAGAACCGCAGCACGCTGGTCAATTTTATCTATCGGCCGCGCTCGAACCTGCTTTTCTCCAGCGAATTCCGGCATCTTCGTACATTTGAAATCGACCGAGACAGCCATACGGCGGAGCAGGTCAATCTAATGATGGGGATTCTATTTTGAGGACGAAAAAAGGAAGTATGTGTCTGCGATGGCTTGTCGGCACCGTACTTGTCTTTGGTGCCTTCTCCTGCGCCCAAGGTGCCACTGTCACCGCTCGCGTGGCGTGGGACGAGGGCGGAGGGAACGGAACTCGCGCACATGAGACTGGAAATGTTGTGCTCTGGCTGACCCCGATCGACAGTCCGAGCATGCCGATGTTGCCGCCGGCGCAAACTTCGCCGCGCACACGGTTGGTGCAGAAAAACAAGAGTTTTGAGCCGCACGTACTGGTGGTGCCAGTGGGCTCACTGGTGGAGTTTCCCAATCGCGACCCTTTCTTTCACAATGTCTTCTCGCTCTTCGAGGGCAAGCGTTTCGACCTTGGCCTTTACGAAGCCGGAACTACCAGGGATGTGCACTTTGACAAGCCGGGAGTCTCATACATTTTCTGCAATATCCATCCTGAAATGAGCGCGGTTGTGATTGCTGTGGAGACTGCCTACTATGCGACTTCAGACCCGCGAGGAGAGATCACAATTCGTGACGTTCCTGCGGGACGTTACACGCTTCGGGTTTGGTACGAAGCAGCGTTGGCCGAAACTTTGAACTCCATGACCAGGGAAGTAACGGTTTCAGAAGATAATGTCGCCCTGGGAGTATTGCGCCTGGTCAGCGTCAAGGTGGCGCAGTCCCACAAAAACAAATACGGTCGCGAGTATGACCCGCCGGCACCAGACAGTCCTGCCTACCAGCACCCTTGACGCTCAACCTGCCGCGGAAGGCCGTTGCTGAGCGTTCACTGACTTAACAAAAAATTGACATTTATGTGACAACTGAATTCGCAGCCTGTCCTATTTTTTAGACAACCTGAACGGGTAGCCGCTGCTGGCCCGTTCGAAATGATCGGTCCCGGGACCTCGGTTTACGTATGAGTGCTTCGGGCGGGCCGGTAGTTTTGCCGCTCTGCCAGTCGAGATGATTTCGACTGGCAGGGATCCGGCTCCTCAACAAGATTCGGATATGCTCTCGCGGGGACTTAGCGATTAGGCAGCAAAAATTTCCCTCTCCCACGTATAGCTCGGGGTCGGCTCCCTGCCGACCCTTTTTTTACAAGCCGTTTCCGACAACCGCCACATGAAATCCGCCCCATCTTTGGGTATATTTGACTGTCCCGTCTTTGATTGTCCTATCAAGGTTTGATCATGCCAGAGTCTTTGGAGCAAATTCTCGCGAGTTACAACGAGAGGGCATCGCTGGCGGAAGCTTCCACTATTCCCGCGCCGTGGTATGTTGACGCGCGCATCGCGAAACTGGAATCCAAGACCGTCTTCAGTAAGAGCTGGTTGATGGTCGGACGGGCGGACCAGGTCGAAAGGCCAGGCCAGTTCGTCACGGCCAACGTTGCCGGGGAGCCAATTGTCGTTGTGCGTGGGAATGATGGCGTGCTGCGTGGATTTTTCAACGTCTGTCGGCACCATGCCGCCGCGGTCGTGACTGAACCTTGTGGCCAGGCGTCAATCCTGCACTGCCCATATCACGGCTGGAACTACGGTCTCGACGGCACGTTGAAAGGCATGCCGGAATTCGAGGGTGTGAAGAATTTCGACCGTCAGAAGAATGGTCTGGTGCCGGTGAAGGCAGACATCTGGGAAAGTTTTGTGTTTGTCAATTTGGATCCGCAGGCTACGCCTCTAAAAACTTTCCTCGGCGGACTGGTGAAGCGGGTTGCGCCTTTGGGATTGAGCAAGCTGCATTACTTCGATCGGCGGGTGTACGACATTCAGTGCAACTGGAAAGTTTTCGTCGACAATTATCTCGATGGCGGCTACCACGTTCCTCATCTGCATAAAAGCCTAAACAGCGTTTTGGATTACAAGCAATACACCATTGAGAACGAGGACCGTTATTGCCTGCAATCGAGTCCGATGGTGTCGGGAACGGAAGACGCCGCCATCGCCACCACGAGGAAGGGTGACCGGGCCTGGTACTTCTGGCAATATCCCAATCTGATGATCAATCACTATCAAGGTTACATGGATACCAACTTGGTGTTGCCTTTGGACGTGGATCATTGCCGGGTGATTTTTGATTTCTATTTTGCCGAGGTCGACGAGGTGCACAGCGAATACAACCAGCAAAGCGTTGCTGTAGGAGCTCGAGTGCAGGAGGAAGATCTCGGTATCTGCGAGGCGGTACAGCAGGGACTGAAATCACGTGCCTACCAAGCGGGACGGCTTTCGGTGCGGCGCGAGGCTGGAGAACATTTATTTCATCGCTTACTCGCGGCCGATCTGAAGGCCGGACTCGGACAGGCCGCCTCAGCTGCAGATTAAGGGTTTTCCAGCCATGTTCACGCTTACATGCGTATAATGCTGCGGCAACCGGAAAGCGGTTTCGGCAGCGTCGGCCGGGGCCAGGTTGTTCTGCTGAGGGACATACATGGACCCACATTCCGCGTCGCCACACTCCCCCAGTCGTAGAACTTTTATGACCACTACAGGAGGTTTGCTAGCCGCGGCGGTGGCGGCGCCGCGAAACACATCCGCATTACTCAGCCCGGCCGAACGTGATTCAAACTCCAATTCCCTGTCTGCCGCCCGGAAGATTCCCATCGGCATTTTTGATCCGGTCTTCAACCATCTGTCTCTCGATCAGATGATGGAAAAAATCTCCGCCTTGGGCATCGAAGCGGTGGAGATCGGCACTGGAGGCTACCCCGGCACTCCTCATTGCCCGGTCCAGGAATTACTCACCGACAACGCCAAGCTCCGGGCCTGGAAAAAGAAATTTGAAGACCGGAGCATTCAAGTGGCTGTGCTCAGTTGCCACGGTAACCCGGTTCATCCTGACGCCAAGACTGCGGAGCGCGACGCGGAGATATTCCGGCGCACCGTGCAATTGGCGGAACGTTTGGGAGTTGGTGTCATCGTCGGATTCTCGGGATGCCCGGGAGGCAATGCAACCGACACCATGCCCAATTGGGCGACCTATCGCTGGCCTCCCGAGTATGCGCAGATTCTCGACTGGCAGTGGAAGGAAAGAGTGGTTCCGTACTGGAAGCAAGCCGCTAAGTTCGCGCGCGATCACGGAGTGCACAAACTGGCGCTCGAGATGCATCCCGGTTTCGTGGTGTACAACCCCATGACGCTGCTCAAGCTCCGCGAGGCGGTAGGCGAGGAGATCGGCGCCAACTGTGATCTCAGCCATCTATTCTGGCAAGGCTGTGATCCGCTGGAAGTCATTCGACTATTTGCCAAGAACAATGCCCTCTTCCATGCGCACATGAAAGACACGGTGATGTTCAAGGAAAACGTTGCCAAGTACGGTGTCCTAAATTTCGTTTTTGATCCCAAGGACCTGCCGCAGGCCTCGGCAGCTTTCCGTGCCGTTGGCTACGGGCACAGTGCGAATACGTGGAAGGAGATCGTGCGCACTTACATGGAGGTTGGCTACCAGGGGATTCTCAGCATCGAGAACGAAGACCCGATTCTGCCCGGCGAAGTAGGCGTGGAGCGGGCGATGTACGTGCTGAAGAATGTGCGCAGCGAATTGCTGGGCTCAGCTTAGGTATCAGTGAACTGCAGAGTTGACGGCTGAAAACCGCGAGCTTGAATTAATGAACCGTCGCGAATTCACCAAGACTGCTGCCGGCGCTGCTTTCGCGGTGGCGCTTCCGCCAAATTCTGTTTTCGACACCGCCGCGGATGCCAAGCCAACCGTGCCTTTCAAGCTCTCGGTCATGCTATGGACGGTTAACAAGCAACTTCCGTTCGAGCAACGGCTAGAGAACGTCGCCGAGGCAGGCTACGGCGCGGTAGAACTAGTCAACGAATTCGAAAAATGGTCGGACGAAGATTTTCGCCGAATGAACAGCAAAAAACGGGCCCTTGGAATCACTTTCGATGCCACCGCCGGAGTTTGGAAGGGAATTGCTGATCCTGCAGGGCGCGACACATTCCTGACAGATTTGCAGAATTTCTTCCCGGTCGCCCACAAGTTGGAGTGTCCGGGAGTGATTGTTCTTTCTGGCAATAGGGTCGAAGGCGTTTCCCCCGAGGTGCACCACAGCGCTTGCATCGAGGCGCTGAAACGAGCTGCGGACCTGGCCGCGAAGCAGAATGTAACGCTGCTGCTGGAAAATATCGATCAGGAAGAAAATCCGAAGTACTACCTGACATCGGTGGCGGAAGGATTCGAAATCATCCGAAAAGTAGACAATCCGCACGGAAAGTTTTTGTACGACTTCTTTCACGAACAAATTTCCGAAGGCAATTTAATTAAGAAACTGGAAAAGAACATCGATCAAGTGGGGTTAGTGCATATCGCCGACGTGCCGGGACGTCATGAGCCTGGGACTGGCGAGATCAATTACACGAACATTTTTCGCAAACTGGCAGAACTGAAGTATGACCGCTACGCAGCCATGGAATTTGAACCGACCGGAGATGTCGGCACGAGTCTTCGCGGTGCGCGAGAGTTGGCGTTGCGCTCGGTGGGCGCATCTTAGTGAAAAACTGTGATATTGACCACTGCCTAACGCCGGGATAATCTGCCCACCCGACCCTTTTTAGGAGTAACGCAAGCAACGACGTGATGCCCTGAGACTGCTTGCTGCCGCTGCCACTCTTCCGCTCCTTTCCCACGACGCATTTTCGCTATTCCAGGAAGTGCACCAGCAACTTCCTCAGACTATCGCGCTCAAGGCACTAGATCCCCATCAAAACGCTACGGTGGTCACCATCGGCGACTTGATTATTCCGGAAACCGATACGCCTGGAGCCAAGGCTGCGCGGGTGAATGAATTCATCGATCTGATTGTCGCCGAATGGTATGACCAGGAAGAAAAATCCACGTTCTTGACGGGCTTGGCGGATGTCGATCGTCGCAGCCAGAGTTCGTTCAGCAAAGACTTTGTAGACTGTTCCGAAAAACAGCAGATTCAGATTTTGAACGATCTGGATGAACAGTCACGCGTGGAATCGGAGCCGACGGTGAGACATCGCGCGAGGAACACAGCGTCTGAAGAGAAGCCGTTTTTCTCCATGATCAAACAACTGACATTGATCGGTTACTACACTTCCGAAATTGGATTCGTTCAGGAACTGCACGAAGAAATTATTCCTGCTCGCCACGCTGGATGCGCCCCTTTGTCAGCCGAGGCCTCGAAATAAATCATGCCAACGAAAACATATGACGCCATAGTTGTGGGCTCCGGTATCACCGGCGGTTGGGCTGCCAAGGAACTCACCGAAAAGGGATTGGACGCATTGGTTCTGGAAGCTGGAAGACCTGTCAGCCCGGAGAAGGATTATGTGGAGCACGTTCCGCCGTGGGAAAAACGTTTTCGTGGCATGGGCGAGCGCAAGCAAGTAGGGATCGAGCAGTCAGTCCAGGAAAAGTGCACGGGAATGGATGAGTGGAACAGCAAATTTTTTGTAAACGATAAAGAAAACCCGTACACGATGGATCCCGACAAACCGTTCTTGTGGATTCGCGGGCGGCAGGTAGGCGGCCGGTCGATCATATGGGGACGCCAGACTTATCGCTGGAGTGATTTGGACTTCGAAGCGAACCTGCGGGAAAACGTGGGCGTTGACTGGCCGATTCGCTATCAGGATATTGCGCCGTGGTACGACTATGTCGAGGATTTCGTCGGCATCAGCGGCCAAGCCGAAGGGCTTCCGCAGTTACCCGACAGCAAGTTTTTGCCGCCCATGGAAATGAGCTGCGCGGAATTGGTGGTAAAGGATGCCGTCGCCAAATATTTTCCCGGGGAACGTGTGCTGACCATCGGACGCTGCGCGATTCTGACTCAGGCCCATAAGGGCCGTGCGGCATGTCATTACTGCGGCCCTTGCGCGCGCGGTTGCATCACACGTTCCTATTTCAGCAGTCTCAATTCCACTCTGCCGGCTGCCCAAGCGACTGGGAAATTGACGTTGCGGCCTTACAGCGTGGTGCACAGCCTTATTTTTGATCCCAAAAGCAGGAAAGTTTCTGGCGTGCGCGTGATTGACGGGCAGACTCATCAGGCAATCGAATTCCGTGGACGCGTTCTATTCCTGTGCGCTTCCGCCCTCGAATCGGCACGGATCCTGTTGAACTCGACTTCAACTGAGTTTCCCAATGGCCTGGGGAATTCGAGTGGAGAACTGGGACACAACCTGATGGATCATTGCATGGGCGGCGGAGCAGGAGGACGCATCCCAGGCAGTGAAGATCGCACCACTCTGGGAAATCGTCCCAATGGTATTTACGTCCCCCGCTTTCGCAACGTAAAGCAAAAACATCCCTCCTTCGTTCGGGGATACGGTTTCCAGGGCGGGGGGTGGCGACAAACCTGGGCGCGCGGCATGGACATGCCCGGTTTCGGAGCTGAGTTCAAACAGAAGTTGAAGAGTCCCGGCCCGTGGAATTTTACCTTTTACGGTTTCGGCGAATGCCTGCCGAATCATGAGAATTTTATTGAACTGGATAAAACCAAAGTGGACGCGTGGGGCGTCCCCGTGCTCAAAATTCATGCTCAGTGGCGGGACAACGAGCGTGCGCTGCTGAAGGACATGTCGATTACGGCCGCGGAAATGCTGTCGGCCGCCGGCGCACACGAGATTGAACCCTTCGTCGAAGACAACGCACCCGGCCTCACCATTCACGAAATGGGGACGGCCCGCATGGGACGAGATCCTAAAATCTCCGTGCTGAATGCGCATAACCAGGCGCATGACGCGAAGAACTTGTTCGTTACGGATGGCGCCTGCATGGCTTCTTCGTCGTGCGTCAACCCTTCGTTGACCTATATGGCCCTAACCGCCCGCGCTTGCGATTACGCTGTCAACCAGATGAAGCGAGGAGAACTCTAAATGGACCGACGAACTTTTCTGGGTACGATGACTGCCGCTACCTTGCTCACGCGCCGCCTGGGATTCGCGGCCGACGATCACAAGATTGAGAAGATTGGGCTGCAACTCTATACCGTGCGCGATCTGATGAAGCAAGACTTCGATGGCACACTGTCGAAAGTTGCAGCCATCGGATACAAAGAAGTCGAATTCGCCGGATATTTTGATCACTCACCCAAAGACGTGCGCGCTGCTGTGGATCGCCATGGCCTGACGGCCCCTTCCGCTCACATCGATTACAAGAGCCTGGGCGAGAAATTTCCGGAAGTTATCGAGGCAGCCAAAGTAGTTGGCCATGAATACCTGGTGAATCCGTGGATTGATGAAGAGATTCGTAAGCAGCCCGATGGATGGAAACACGCGGCAGGAACCTTTAATCGTGCAGGTGAAGCCTGCAAGAAGGCTGGCATCCAGTTCGCGTATCACAATCATTGGTTCGAGTTTCTGCCCGTGAATGGAAAATTGCCCTATGACCTCCTGCTCACCGAGTGTGATCCCAACCTGGTCAAGATGGAGCTCGATTTGTGCTGGATCACAGTCGGGGGCCAGGATCCGCTACGATATTTCGAGCGCTATCCGGGCCGCTTCCCGCTGGTCCACGTCAAGGACGTGAAGAGAGTTCCGCCAGTGACCGCCGGTGGCGCACAGGATTTCGGCAGCTCGATGAAGGATATGACAGAGGTCGGCAGCGGGATTATCGACTGGAAGAAAATCTTCGCACAGTCGGACAAAGCTGGCATCAAGCATTACTTTGTCGAACATGACAATCCTAAAAAGCCGCTGGAGAGCGTAAAAAAAAGCTACGACTATCTGGCACGGCTACGTTTCTAGAAATGTTGTTCAGGCACAAGCAGTCGCCTTAAAACTTCTTTACCCGCTAATTTCTGGGAGACCATAGATGGCGCAAGTGAGCCGCTCAGCGAAGGTATATGACGTTTGCATTATCGGATCTGGCGCTGCAGGAGGCGCAGCCGCGAAAGTTCTCACTGAAGGCGGGCTGAACGTGGTCATGCTGGAAGCCGGCCCGCCGGTGCATCCCGAGAAAGACTTCAAGATGTTCGCCTGGCCCTACCAACTTCCGCATCGTGGGGTCGGGGTCGGAGGCAAGCTCAGAGGCGAGTTAAATAGCGAATTCATGGCGCCCAATGGCGCTTGGGAAATCGAAGGTGAACCTTACACATCTGCCCCTAGATCGCGCTTTCGCTGGTTCCGCTCACGCATTGTCGGTGGCCGCACCAATCATTGGGGACGAATCGCTCTCCGCTTCGCGCCCGTCGATTTCAAATCTCGTTCCACGGATGGAATGGGAGACGACTGGCCGATCACTTACGAGGAGATCGCTCCTTATTACGACAAGGTCGAATCCTATATTGGAGTTTTCGGTTCGAAGGAAAACATTCCCAGCGCACCGGATGGCGTGTTCATGCCCCCTCCGAAACCGCGCTGTACCGAGACTCTGGTTCAGAAAGCTTGTGCCAAGACAAAGGTTCTTTGCATCCCGTCGCGCATGGCAATCATTACCAAGCCACTGAACGGGCGCGCGGCCTGCCATTATTGCGCCCAGTGTGGCCGAGGATGCGTTACCGCCTCAAATTTCAGCTCGAGCCAAGTCATGATTCCACCGGCGCAAGCTACCGGCAAACTGACGCTTATCACCAATGCAATGGCGCGCGAAATTGTGATGGGCAAGAACGGCAAGGCTGAGGCTGTCGACTACGTTGACAAGAACTCGCGCGAAGAAAAGCGTGTGAACGCAAAAGCTTTCGTGCTTGCGGCCAGCGCATGCGAGTCCGCCCGCTTGTTGCTGAATTCACGCTCTGCGTCTTTTCCAGATGGTTTGGCAAACTCCTCTGGAGTGGTCGGCAGATATCTTACCGATACCGTCGGAAGTTCCGGCACAGGATATTTTCCGCAACTGGAGAAGATTCCGCCGCACAATCATGACGGAGTCGGGGGGATGCATGTTTACGTTCCATGGTGGAAATTCGATCGCAAAAATGATTTTCTGCGCGGATATCACATAGAAGTCTATGGCGGCCGGTCAATGCCGGGTGTCGGCGAGTTTGACGGCGTATGCGATGAGTTCGAGGGTTACGGCGCGAGTCTGAAGCAGAAGTGCCGCAGCATGTACGGAACTTTTATCGGCTTCGAAGGCCGTGGCGAGATGATTCCCAACGAGCACTGTTACTGCGATATCGATCCCGACACGGTCGATCAGTGGGGCATTCCGGTCCTGCGCTTCCACTGGCAATGGAGCGATAACGAAATCAGGATGGCGAAGGATATGCAGGAAACTTTTCGCTCGATCGTCGAAGCCGGCGGCGGGACGTTTCTTAGCTCGGCTACCGCGGACGGACCGCGCCCCTACGGGATTGCCGATGGCGGAGTCATTATTCACGAGATCGGAACCGCACGTATGGGAAGCAATCCCAAGACATCGGTGCTGAACAAGAATTGCCAGGCTCACGACGTAAAAAATCTTTTTGTCACCGATGGTGCAGCCTTCGTGACCAATGCAGACAAAAATCCCACATTGACTATTCTGGCCCTTTCGTGGCGAGCTTCGGAATATCTGTTGAGCGAGGCGAAGAAGGGCAATTTATAGGACGGCAAACATGGGCTCGAAATCCGTATCACGGCGCGACATTCTGAAGTCATTGACGATGGGAGCTATGGCAGGCTCCGTGCTGCGCGTGATTCCCGCGCAAGCGGCCGAATACGCCCACCACCTGGTGGACGCTGAAAAAGCCGCAGCTCCCGGCGGAAGTTACACTCCAAAATTCTTTCGGCCACAGCAATACAAGACGTTACAAGCTCTGTGTCAGGCGATCATTCCGCCGGAAGGAGACACCGGCGGTGCGATTCAAGCCGGCGCTCCCGAATTCATTGATCTTCTGACCAGCGAGAACACGGATTACCAGCTAAAACTTGGCGGCGGATTGATGTGGCTGGATGCTACTTGCACAGATCGGTACGGAAAGCCCTATCTCGATTGTGCCGCGCCGCAGCAGAAAGAAATTCTCGACGCGATTGCATATCGGGCCAACGCTGTGAAAGATCCTAGCCTCGCCCAGGGCGTAGCGTTCTTCGCATTTCTGCGCAATCTGACCGCGGACGGATTTTTTACCAGCGAAATTGGGATCAAATATCTAGGCTACGTTGGCAACAAATATATGGCGGATTTTCCGGGATGCCCGCCAGTGCCGGACGTGTAGTCGGCCGGGGACGTCACAACCCCGACTTATTCACCACTATCTTCCGAATCGCCTCCACAACCACATCCGGCCTGGCCTTCATTACGTCATGCCCGCTGCCTGTCGCAATCGTATGCGTCGCGTTGCTGGAAAGTTGCAGGAATTGCTGTTGCAGCTTGAGCCAGTGTTGTTCCCGGGTGGAAAACGCAGGATCACTAGAACTCGGCGCGCGATCCGGATCGCGCGAAACTACGTGGAGTGGAAGACTCCCAAGCGAACCCAACTTGCGCACTTCATCCGCGCCCTCGGAAAATGCTGCCCACTGGTCGTAATCTGTCCGGTAAATATGAGCGCGGCAAAAAATCGCGGTCTTGATAGGCGCAATCTCCGGTGAACCTCCTCCACACCAATGACGCCAACGCGGCAAGCCGAACGGAGCGGTGAACTGCATCGCGCGAAGCCAAAGTTTATCCCTCCAGTGAAAGGGGAAGCGCTGGTCGGGGTGGGCTCCGTCCACTAATACGATCCCTGCGACCTCTTCCCGATACTTGTGCGCGTACATCAGTACATCGAAGCTGCCGAAGGAATGACCCACCAGCACATACGGCGGTTTCTCTCCCGCTCTTGCGAGCAGCGTATGCAACTCTTCGGCCATGACACTGGGAAGACGCGGCTTTGGACTAGGATCACTCCATCCATAACCGCCGCGGTCATAGGAACATACTCGAGCAAAGCGCGCGATTTGCGGCTGGACGTAATACCAGTCCAAGTAAGAGCCCACGCGTCCGTAATCAAGAATGACAGTGGGCCCGCCTTCGCCAGAACAGTAGAGGTGTAGACGATAGCCATCGATATCCACCAACTTGCCGGGAGGAGGATAAAGACGCTGCTCCCGGGTAATGCTGATCGCTTGATAAAGCGCGCCCACCGCGGCCATCACGACGACGAATACGACTTCTGCGCCGAACACATACCGCAGAGCGCGAAAGATGCTCCGGCTGACGTCGTGATGAGCTGTGATCGCGGCGACTCCTGCAGCCAACAACATCACAAATGGAAGTCCCAAGAGTAGGACGACAGCCGAGCGGACCGGATGAAATGTCACACTGATAGGCAAGTCCTCGATCTACTTCCCGAACGGGTGCTCCAGTGATGGACTTTGTGGTGTAAATAACTCCGCACCGTTTTCCGTGATGTGCATGTCGTCCTCGAGACGAATTCCGAATTCGCCACGAATGTAGATTCCAGGCTCATCGCTGAAAGTCATATTGGCAGACATTGGTGTCGTATTTCCGCGGACCAGGTAAGGCCACTCATGACCATCCATTCCCATGCCATGGCCTACGCGATGAGTGAAGAACTTGTAGTCGGGGCCGTAGCCTGCGTCGGTAATTACGGATCGTGCCGCGGCGTCCACGGCCTGGCACTCTAATCCGGGACGGGCGGTTTTCAGCGCGGAGGTTTGAGCGCGATGCACGATGTCGAACACTGTTTTCATCTTGTCGGATGGCTTGCCCAACACGAATGTACGCGTTATGTCGGAAGAGTAGCCCTCAACGTTGCCTCCGCCGTCCATTAGTACGATAGCGCCTTCCCGAATCACCTGCGGTGTGACGGAGCCGTGCGGGAACGCGGAATATTCCCCGACTTGCACGTCCGCTCCGCCGGAAAATCCCAACCGGGTATGCGCGGTTTCGACCATCTCCTCCAGTTGCGGCTTGGTCATTCCTGGATTCAATGCTCGATATGCGGCGTCATACGCCGTCAACGTGACCTTGGCCGCCAGCCGCATCAACTCCACTTCGTGATCAATCTTTATCATTCGGCAACCAGCTGTGACTGGAGTGGCGGTCGCGATTTTCACCTGTGGCGAAGCCTTTCCAATACCTTGGCTGAAAACGAAGCGCACGGTCTCTTCCATACCGAGGGTACCGGTGCTGAGACCGCGATCAGTGAATCCTTGGGCCACCTTCTGGTATGGACTTTCATCCTCCTGCCATATGCGAACATCCGCTTGTTCGGCGCCTGGACCCTTGGCAATCTGCTCGCGGGCTCGGCCCTCCTCAAACGCCGGGCATACATAGAAAGCGTTGCCTTTCGCGGGCAGCACCATTGCGAACAGTCGCTCGCCACCGCCCCAATGGATGCCGCTGAAATAAGTGAGCGAAGTGCCCTCCGTCAACAGGATGGCGCCCAATTTGTTATCAGCCATTAATCGACGCGCCTTCTCCTGCCGCTCACGCCGTTCCTCGGTTGTAATTGGCTTGGCCTGGTCCTTCATGGATTTCAGGCTGGCGATGGACGGTGGCAGCGCCGGGCAATTGTTTTCCGAACTAGCCACCTTAACTGGAGACGCTAAAGCAGCTCCGGCGGCGGCCGAGCCTAACTTCAGAATGCGGCGTCGAGAAAGCATGGATCCTCCAGGCGAGCTAGCATTATAGAGGCGAGGCGAGGTCCAATTGCCGATTTCCAATTGTTCACGGAATTGGCCATCGGGAATTGCAAATTGAAAATACAATTGCGCCATGGAATCGGCATTCCAATGTGGCGGCTGCGGTGAGTGGAATCATACGACCGTGGACGAATCCGCTGGGCGCACTCAGACCTATGTGGAAGACTGCCAGGTCTGTTGCAAACCCAATCTTCTTCACCTTCGCTACGATCCGCAAGGGGAAGAATTTGTTATTACTGCGGAGTTGGAATAAAGTGCCGATGCAGCTTCGCGAGGCTGAAGGGATCGAAGAAAGGAAACACTCATGGGCACGGGCTACACGAGCGCATCAGGAAGAATGGTGGCGCATAACATGGTCACCACCCAATTCGAAATCGATGGATTCCGCGTGCTCCGGACCTTGGGAGTGGTGCGCGGCATCGTGGTGCGCTCGCGTTCCATTTTCGGCACGATTGGAGCCGGCCTGCAGACTATCCTGGGCGGAAACATAACCCTGCTGACCAATCTCTGCGAGAAGACCCGATCTGAGGCTTTCGACTTGATGCTGCAGCACGCCGCCGAACTGGGAGGGAATGCGGTGGTCGGCGCCCGTTACGACGCAACCGAGGTCATGCAGGGCGTCACCGAGGTCCTGGCCTATGGGACAGCCGTCGTAGTCGAGCCCTCGAAGTAATAAAAGACCCCGATTTCCACAACTGGTTCAATGCGCCGCCCGTGCCGTCACGCCAAAAACCAGAGATCCTGGCCAGAGAACCTGGTTTAAAAACCCAACCTGTAGT
>MNDG01000122.1 GCA_001914815.1 Acidobacteriales bacterium 13_2_20CM_55_8 | reverse complement strand
TTGTGGTGACAGTTCGGCCAAGCCAGCGCAGGGGCCGGCCGGCGTCCCAGTCAAACTTCAGGTGGCGCATTCAACCACCTTTAACGACACTACAGATTATGTGGCTACGCTGAAGTCGCGAGATTCGGCGGTTATCATGCCGCAGGTGGAAGGGCTGGTTACGCAGATTTATGTTCACTCCGGTGAGCATGTCGCGCCCGGGACTCCGCTGATGCAGATCGATCCCGCCAAACAGCAGGCGACGGTAAAAAGTCAGGAGGACACGGAGGCATCCAAGCGCGCGGACGTCGAATATGCCAAACAGCAGTATCGGCGTATCTCCACGCTGGCTGCCGCAGGAGTGGTGAGCAAACAAGAGTTGGACCAGGCGCGTTCCGCGTTGGACGCCGCGGAAGCTCAGTTGAGGTCACTCGAAGCGCAGGTCCGTGAGCAAAGGGTTCAGTTGCACTACTACAGGGTGGTGGCGCCGAGAGCCGGCGTTGTAGGCGATATCCCGGTGCGCGTGGGGGATCGAGTCACCAACACTACTGCCTTGACCACTGTAGACAAGCCGGGCACCCTGGAAGTTTATGTCTACGTTCCCGTGGAGCGCGCTCCGCAACTCAAACTGAATATGCCGGTGCAAATTGTAGATAGCGCCGGAGAACTCATTGCAGATAGCCGCGTCAGCTTTATTTCGCCTCAGGTGGACAATACGACGCAGACTGTATTGGTCAAGGCCAAAATCTCCAACAACAACAAAGACAAGCTGCGCAATTCCCAGTTCATTCGCGCTCGCGTGATATGGGGGACGCATGAAGCGCCGTCCGTTCCGGTTTTGGCCGTATCGCGCATCGGTGCACAGTATTTCGCGTTCGTAGCTGAAGACCAGAACGGCAAATTAGTGGCGCATCAAAAAGCACTTCGCGTCGGCGACATGGTCGGCAACGATTACATCGTTCTGGATGGAATTAAGCCCGGCGACAAAGTGATTGTCTCTGGCACGCAATTCCTGGTGGATGGAGCGCCAGTAGTGCCGCAGGGTTAGCTGGATGTGGTCCCTGACCTCGATTACTCTAGGCCTGAACTCTGCACGCAAAACTTCAAGTCGATTTCGTTTTTCTGTTAATCATGAAACTGGATGCTCGAATCGAAACCGTAAGCCTGTCTAAAGCCGACGGCTAAGGTCATTCATGTTTGTTGACTTCTTTATACGACGCCCGGTATTTGCCACCGTCTGCGCCCTGCTGATCATCCTGGCCGGCGCCGTGGTAGTTCCCACTTTGCCTATTGCGCAATTTCCCAGCCTGGCGCCACCGCAAGTATCGGTCGTCAGCGCCTATGTCGGCGCCAGCGCGCAGACCGTCGAGACCGCAGTCACCACTCCACTGGAACAACAAATCAATGGCGCCGAGGGAATGAAGTACCTCACCTCCACCAGCAGCAACGACGGCGTGAGTTCGATCGTCGCCACATTCGATCTGAATCGCGATCCCGATTTGGCCGCGGTGGATATCCAGAACCGCGTCAACACGGCGCAAGGACGTCTTCCCAGCGCCGTCAAAGCCACCGGCGTCAGCATCACCAAGGCCTCGAATAATTTCGTATTCGGCGCTGCGGTTTATTCCCAGGACGGCCGTTACGATCCGCTCTTCATGAGCAACTATCTGGATGTGTACGTCAAGGACGCGCTGAAACGCGTGCCCGGCGTGGCCGACGTCTTCATCTTTGGAGAGCGCAAATACTCCATGCGCATGTGGCTGGATCCGGTACGCATGGCCAGCCGCAGCCTGACTGCTCCAGATGTGGTGAGTGCCCTGCAGGAGCAGAACGTCGAGGTGGCAGCGGGACAGGTGGGACAGCCGCCGATCAAGCCAGGACAGGACTACCAGATCAGCGTGCGTGCCGTCGGCCGTCTTACCGAGGCCTCGGAGTTCGACAACATCATTCTCAAGACCAATACCGATGGCACTCTGGTGCGCGTAAAAGACGTAGGACACTCCGAACTCGGCGCCGAAGATTACGGTTCCGACCTTCAGTACGACGGCCACGATGCCGTCGGCATAGGAATCACTCAGCTCTCCAACGCCAATGCGCTTCAAGTGGACAGCCGCGCCATTGCCGAGTTGGAGCGGCTTGCCAAGCGTTTCCCGCCCGGGATGAAAGCGGAGGTTGCATTCGATACTACCGACGTAGTCGGCGAATCGATCAAGGACGTGCTGACCACGTTGATTGAGGCCATCATCCTGGTCATTCTGGTCATCTTCGTCTTCCTGCAAGACTGGCGCAGCACAATTATTCCGGCAGTTACGATTCCCGTCTCGCTCATCGGGACTTTTGCCTTCGTCAAACTGCTGGGCTTTTCCATCAATACGCTGACTATGTTCGGTATCACGCTGGCAACCGGGCTGGTGGTGGACGATGCCATCGTGGTCATTGAAAACATCGAGCGCCACATTCAGGAAGGTGAGACAGATTCCCATAAGGCCGCGTCGGCCGCCATGAAAGAAGTGGCCGGAGCGGTCATTGCGACCTCCCTGGTGCTGGTTGCAGTGTTCGTGCCGGTGGCTTTCTTCCCTGGCACCACCGGAATCCTTTTCCGCCAGTTCGCTTTGACTATTGCTTTTTCGATCTCTATTTCCGCATTCAATGCCTTGACCCTGACTCCAGCACTCTCAGCCATTCTCCTGGGACGAAAGCACGTAGAAAAAGGATGGTTCTTCACCCGCGTCGACCGGATCATCGGCGGACTCACAGAAGGATACCGGAGATCGTTGCGCGCATTTCTTCGCTTCCGCCTGGTTGCGGCCATACTGTTTCTCACGGGGCTGGGGCTCACATACTTAATTTTCCAACGCGTTCCAAGAGGTTTCGTTCCTAATGAAGACCAGGGATATTTCATAATTCTGGTGCAGTCACCCTCGGGTGCTTCGCTGGAGTACACCCGAAACATCGGCATACAACTTACTCAGATTCTGAACAAGGTTCCGGAAATCGAGCATGTGTTTGCTGTCAGCGGCTTCAGCTTTGCCGGTAACGCCTCAAACCGCGGACTCACCTTTGCCACGCTAAGGCCATATTCGCAGCGCAAAGGCAACGAACACGGGGCGCAAGCGGTGCTGAACAAGATTCGCGGCCCACTCTCCGGGATTTCCGGAGCGCTTGTGATCCCATTCCTGCCGCCGGCCGTGCAGGGACTGGGCCAGTTCGGCGGTTTCCAATACGAGTTGCAGGACCAGGGCGGACATTCACTCCAGGAACTGGCCACCGTTACCCAGGATCTTTCCCGCCAGGGCAATTCACGTAAGGAACTGGCAGGCGTTTTCAGCAGCTATACCGCCAACGATCCCCAGTTTCTGGTGACTATTGATCGTGAAAAGGCGAAGAGCCTGCACGTTCCTCTCAGTCAGATCACCGACACATTAGGCGTCTACATGGGTTCAGCGTATGTGAATGATTTCGACTTCAATAACCGTTCCTATCGGGTATATGTCCAGGCTGACAAACAATTCCGAGGCGAGCCCAAAGACATGCGCCAGTTCTATGTTCGCTCCGACACCGGCGCCATGGTTCCACTCGACAACCTGATGCGGGTGACGCAGACCATAACGCCGCAGGTGATCAGCCATTACAACCTGTTCCGTTCGACAGAAATTGACGGCGCCTCCAAGCCCGGCTTCAGTTCCGGACAGGCAATTTCCGCCATGGAAGAAATAAGCAAAGCGCTGCCCCAGGGATTCACTTATGAGTGGACCGGATTGTCTCTCGAAGAATTGCAATCAGGAGGAACGGCTCTGATCCTGTTCGGCCTGGGCACTCTGGTGGTTTACCTCACGCTGTCGGCACAGTACGAAAGTTTCGTTCTGCCCTTCATTGTGCTGCTGGCCGTTCCCATGGCGCTTCTGGGGGCGCTCTCCGCGCAATCGTTGCGGGGTTTAGAAAACGACGTGTACTGCCAGATCGGACTCGTGATGCTGGTCGGACTATCCAGCAAGAACGCGATCTTGATCGTGGAATTCGCCGAGCAATTGCGCGGTCGCGGCATGCCTCTGATAGAAGCAGCGGTGGAAGCCGCACGAATCCGGCTGCGGCCGATTTTGATGACCTCGTTGGCCTTCATCCTGGGGATCATGCCGCTGATGGTGGCTAGTGGCGCGGGGCAGGAGGGACGTCACTCTGTGGGTACGACAGTATTCGGCGGAATGATCATGTCCACGCTGCTGAATCTTTTCTTTATCCCAGTGCTTTACCTGATTATCGAAGGCTGGAGAGAAGGACGAGGGGGTAAGGTCGTCGCCGAATAAAACAACCCGGATTACTTTGCCACCCGCTGCAGAGCCGCTCCCGACACCTGGCCTTGACCGGATTCCTGCACGAACGCAATTACCCTCACACGTCCGGGATCAGTTCGCGGTTCAAGCTTCAGGGAGACATCTCGGGCGAAGCTCTTCCCTTTCTTTACGCTTCCAATTTTTGTGAGACTCTGAACCACCGCAACGTGACTCAAATGGCGACCCTTATTTTCTCCTCCTGCAACCTGTGACTCTGCGGAATTCAACGCCACCACAATATAAATATCCGCTTGCTTGAACTTGTAGGATTCATCGAGAGCATCGGCCTCAACATGAGCTGTCAATGTAACCGGATTCTCATGAGAAACCGATGAAATCCGAACGGGAATCTTTCGAAGACCTACTGCCTTCTGGCAAGCCTGAAGCGCCAGTCGCCCATCGCTGCCCAGGAATTCTCGATTTCCATCCACCACCATTTGCGGAGTGTAAATCGTGGCCAGCCGGAAATGATCGGAGTAGGCATTCTGGCGTTCGGTAAACAAATGGGAGGAGTAAGGATCGGTCCAGCCATCCTGGTTCCAATAGTCAACATGCTCGCTGAGCACAATCAATTGCGCGCCAGCGACTGGCTGCCAGCGTTCCAATTGTTGCAGCAACGCATCCGCCGGAGGACAACTCGAACAGCCCTCAGAAGTAAACAGCTCTACCAATACTGCTGCAGGAGGGGCGGGATGGGCGACGTCGGATGCAGACACGAACGTGCATGTGGCCAGAAAAACCGCGATCGCGGACCCGCGTAATAGATGCTTGCCCATTTAAATAATCATACTATGTGTCTCATAACCAGCCGACGATTGCTCTGATCTATAATCGGAACCCTAATCGAAACCCTCATCACCATGCGTATAACTTCCCTGGGCCTGGTTCTATTCCTTTCGTTCTCCGCATTGGCTCAGACTCCCCTTCCGAAGGCTCCGGTCCCGCGATTTACGGAAGTTGCGAAGCAGGTTGGTTTGACGGTTTCCCACATTTCTTCCCCAGAAAAACGCTACATCGTGGAATCCATGAGCGGAGGCGCTGGCCTGATCGATTGCGACAACGACGGGAAACTCGACATCATCACCGTGAATGGATCCACCATCGATCGTTTCCGCGATGGAGGCGATCCCATGATCACGCTCTACCATCAGGACGCCGGCTTCAAATTCCATGACATCACCCAATCTGCCGGCCTGGCGCGCAAAGGCTGGGGCATGGGCGTCGCCGTAGCCGACTACGATAACGACGGACTTCCCGATATCTACGTCACCGGCTACGGCGGCAACGCGCTCTATCGCAATATGGGCAACTGCAAGTTTCAAGATGTGACTGACAAAGCGGGAGTCGCCGCCGGCGGATTCAGTACTGGCGCAGCCTGGGCCGACTATGACCGTGACGGATTCGTCGATCTATTCGTTTCCCGCTACGTCCACGTTGACATGAATAAATTGCCCACCTTCGGCAGCGATGAGAAAAACTGCCGCTTCAAGGGAATCCTGGTGCAGTGCGGCCCGTGGGGGATGCAGGGCGAATCCGACCTGCTTTTTCACAATCGTGGCGATGGAACCTTCGAGGAAGTTTCCAAGAAAGCTGGCGTAGACGATCCAGACCATCATTACGGTTTGGGAGTCGAGTGGGGAGACTATGACAACGATGGCTGGCCCGATCTATATGTCGCCAACGACGCCGGCCCCAACTATCTCTATCGCAACAAACATGATGGAACCTTCGAAGAATTGGGCATGCTCTCCGGCGTAGCGCTGAGCGGCGACGGCTCGGAGCAGGGATCAATGGGCGTGGACTGGGGAGACTACCGGCATGAAGGCCGCATGGGAATGTTTGTCACCAATTTTGTGGAGCAGGGCAACACTCTCTACCGCAACCTAGGTGACCAGGGATTGTTCTCCGACGTAAGCTGGCCCAGCAAACTGGCCCAGCCCAGCTTCCCCCTGGTGGGTTGGGGAACGTCTTTTTTCGACATGGACAACGACACCTGGCCGGACATCTTTGTCGCCAATGGCCACGTCTATCCCCAGGTGGATTCGATCCCCGGCGGCGCTCGCTACAAAGAATCAATGCTACTGTTTCGCAACAATCGGGATGGCACGTTCGAGGACGTCTCCACGGTCCTGTCGGCGATTCCTGCTGCAAGCCGGCGCGGAGCCGCGTTCGGCGACATCAACAATGATGGAAATGTGGACATCGTCATCGTGAATGTGGGCGAACCTCCGTCGCTCCTGCTCAACCAGGGCGGCAACAACAATCATCGCGTGCTGTTTAAGTTGGTGGGTGTTAAAAGCAATAAGTCAGCAATTGGGGCACGAGTTACCGTGACGACAGCGACCTCGACGCAGTTCAACGAAGTGCGAGGTGGCGGCAGCTATCTCTCACAGAATGATCCGCGATTGCATTTTGGTCTTGGCCCCGATTCGAAGATGAGCCAGGTAGAAATCCGGTGGCCGAACGGAAAGATCGAAACCTTGCCCGACCTTCCCGCAGATTTCATCTATACGATGGTGGAGGGACAAGGGATCACGAATAGGAACGCGCTTCCCGCCGCTGCGCCGTCAGCTTCCGGACAGCGGTGATTAACTGACTAGCCCTCCGCGTCATGGGGCTTCCCAGTCGAGGGCGTACACATCTTGCGTGCCGGAATTGCGCAGCATCAATGGCGAATCGTCCGGTGAAAGCGTCAAGGAAAACCCCCAATAACCAGTCGGTGAGACGTCCTTAAGATCAAACACACGTTGTATCGTGCGATCACTTAGGCGAATTTTCAACACCGCTCCGGTCCCGGTGGAGTCGACAACAAAAAGGTACTGCCCACTGTTCGACCAACACATCCAACCTAGGGTGCTCTTGGTTAGTTCACTCCATTTTTGAGTCTTGAAATCAAAGAGAACAAGTCTTGTCGAGTCAGCGGACATAGCTGCTACATAGCGTCCATTGGGAGACCACCGCGGCGAGTACAGGCCTGTCGAACCCGGAAGAGTCTGGATCTGGTGTGTCGTGAAATCAAACGTTCGCACCGTCGAGGCTGGATCACCAGAGCTGCCACCAAACATAATTTTGCTTCCATCGGATGACCAGGTCGGATCCTGCGAGTGTGGGTCATCGATCGTAAGTGGTCGAGGGCTTCCCCCGTCGGGCGAGACCTCATTAATAGCGGAACGCCCGTCCGGAAAAATCTCGAAGAAGACGATCTTCTTGCCGTCAGGAGACCATCGCGGCAGGAAAACGGGGTTCGCGTCCGATGTAAGTTGTAGCCTCTCGCTGCCATCCACTTTGCTGCGCCACAGATTGCCTTCAGGATAAGCGACGTAGGCGACCCACTGTTTGTCTTTCGAGAAAGCCGCGAACTCTGCCGAAATGCCCCCAAGGAAAGGCTCGAAATGTCGGGACTTCAAGTCGTACCGCGTCAACTGACCACGGAAAGTCTGACCGACGACGAACAGTTTTTTGCCGTCTTTGCTGGGAAGAAACGATTGTAGGAACAGAGGGCTCGAAGTGAGCTGAACCGGCTTGTGTGTGGAACGCACGAAGTCACGTTTCCGCGGGATGGACCAAATTTGCCCTTTAGACTGGTACAGAAAGTATTTGCCGTCGGTGCTCCAAACGCTGCAACACTCCGAATCCGGAGGCTTGGTCCAACCGGGAAGCAAAGGATGCGCGTCCATATGATCGACGGACGTTTCCCAAAGCGAGGACACTGTGAAGTTTGTGTTATCGAATCGCAAGAAAGTTACGTCGGGCGAGAAAACCGGATTGATAATGGTGTCTGTGACTTTCAAGGAAGCAACTTTACGGGACTCCGTGCCATCGGTTTTCGCCACGAACAAGTCACTGCCAGTGGAGTAGGCGAGCATTTTGCCATCCGGCGACCACCTAGCATCCAGCACCTCCAGGTCGCCGATGCGATGGGGAGAACCGCCGAGAACGGGGAAGCTCCATAGCGGACCCTTTGGAGGCACGCCATGTGCCTCCGCCGCAAGAAGCTCCGATCCATCTGGCGACAACGCGAGCGGCCTCATGTTTGCGGAAGGAAGGATCGTTGACTTTCTGGGCTCGCCTCCCGTGACCGACAGCTCCTCCATGCCCTGGTAATCCGAGGCAGTTCGGTAAAGGTAAAGCCTTGATCCGTCCGTCCCTATTATCCCCTTCGGTAAACCGTCCTTC
>MNDG01000011.1 GCA_001914815.1 Acidobacteriales bacterium 13_2_20CM_55_8 | reverse complement strand
TTCAGCGTTGAACTGTATTCTGGCGCAGCGGCTGGTGCGCATTATCTGCGAATCCTGCCGCACCGTGGTGCACTATCCGCCGGAGATGCTTGAGGCCAGCGGCCTTGATCCGGCCCAGTGGTCGCAGGTGTCATTTTACGAGGGCCAGGGCTGCATTGAGTGTGCGGGTACAGGATTTCGCGGACGTACCGCCATTCACGAACTGCTCGACTTGAGCGACCGCATTCGGGAGATGATTCTGGCTAAGAAGCCGACCTCGGAAATCCGGCGTGCCGCTCGCGAAGAAGGAATGCGGTTCCTGCGCGAGTCTGCTCTGGACAAAGTCAGAGCGGGCACAACCACGCTGAAGGAGATCAATAAAGTTACTTTCATCGAAAGTACACGGTAGGACGCGAAATAGTCCTTAACAGGCGTGCCCTTCCAGCTATTGCATTTCTTTGCGTGACAGAGTTTGATTTGAACGACCTCTCCTAACATGAGTCCTAAGCTGAATTCCGGTTCCAAGCCCAAGCTGGCCTGCGAGGTTGCGGCGGACCGTGTGCTCGCCGGCCGGATTTCCGATGGTGGCAACGTAGTAGCCGAGTGCGCGTCCCATGAGTTGGCGCCGGGTAGCGTGGTGCCGGACTTGATTGAGGCCAACCTGCGGCAGCGCAGCGCGGTCTATAAAACCATTGCAGACACCTTGAGCAGGGTAGGCGGCCGCTCGCGCGATGTGATCGCAGTGCTTCCTGACGCCGCGGTGCGCGTGGTCCTGCTCGATTTTGACGCGCTTCCCACAAATCACGAGGAGGCCGAAGGCGTGGTCCGTTTCCGGCTGAAGAAGTCCCTGCCCTTCGATGTGGATAAAGCCAAAGTCTCCTATCATGCTCAGATTTCCGGCGGGAATGTTCGAGTGATCGCAGCCGTGGCCCTTTCCAGCGTCATTGAGGATTACGAAGCTGCGTTTCGTGAGGCTGGATACAGCCCTGGCATCGTGCTGCCTTCGATGTTGGCTGCACTGGGCGCCGCGGACGCCACCGGTCCCACCCTGGTCATCAAAGTAGACGCTCGAACCACTAGTATTGCCATTCTCGACAAGCAGCAGTTATTGCTTTTTCGCACGCTGGAAAATACTCGCGGAGTTACGATCACCGGCGATCAACTCGCGGAAGAAGTCTATCCCTCTGTGGTTTTCTTTCAGGACACGTACCATCTGAACATCGACAAAATTTTCGTGGCGGGTCTGCCGGAATCGGGAGGCGCGGCACCGGCTTTGCGTGCTCAAACCGGAGCCGAAGTCAAGGAATTGGTGGGCTCGTCGCAATTGGGAAGAAGCGTCGGTCCCATTCCCAAGTGGAGGATGGCCGGCGTGGTCGGAGCTTTGCTTTCGTAACGTATGCACGTAGACATCAATCTCGCGACTCAGCCTTACCAGGATGCGAGACGCTTCTGGTTTCGCTGGGGCGGAGCGCTGCTCGCGCTCGGTCTGTTGACTTTAATATTGGTTTACAGCACGCTCACGGGTTGGGTCAGCGCGCGTAAAGATCGAGACTTGATCCGGCAGCGCCGGGCACAGATTGCGGCCCGTGACCAGGAAAAGGCCCAGGCCGAAGCGCTGCTGAGCCGGCCGGAACACCGCAATACACGCGACCGCTCGCAGTTTCTGAATGATCTTTTCCAGCGCAAAGCTTTCTCCTGGACAAAGGTTTTTGAAGACCTGGAGCGAGTCATGCCCCCACGGCTGCATGTGGTCTCAATTCGTCCGGAGATGGGATCGGAGGCGCAGCTGAATATCAAGTTGGTGGTTGCGGGAGAATCACGCGAACGTGCTTTGGATTTGGTGCGCAAGATGGAAGCTTCGCAGCGCTTCCAACAAACCCGGATCGATCAAGAGCGAACTGACCCCGGGCAGGCCGCAGGCGACAATGTGCAATTCGACATCAGTGCGGTGTACGTTCCGGAAGGGCAAGGCATAGGCAAGGGTGGTGCACCGTAATGCCGGACCTCGGAAATACCCGACGAAAGCTGACGGTAACAATTGCCTCCTTGCTATTGGTGGATTTGGCTACCGCAGCGATGTTGTTGTCTCCGATCATCGGCTCAGAAAAATCACGTCTGAGTGAAATGGACCGGCTCTGGAAAGAGTTGCAGGCCAAGACCCGGCAAGTGGAGCCCTTGCGCGGCCTAGATAAGAAAGTTGTGCTTGCCCAGAAACAAATTGATGAATTCTACCAACAGCGGCTTACCAGCCAGGACTCTACTATTTCTACGGAGTTGGGCAAGGTGGCGGCTCAGAGCGGAGTCAAAATCTCGGAGATCAAGTACAAAGTGAAGGATCCGGAGCCTATAGGTTTGCGGCCTATGGAAATCGAAGCCAATCTCTCCGGGGATTATTTGCAACTGGTACGCTTCATTAACGCGTTGGAGCGGGACCAGTTGTTTTTTATTATCGATAGCGTGCAACTTGGCGGCGAGCAGGGTGGAGTAGTCAAGCTGCAGATGAAGATGCAAACTTTTCTGAAGGCGAATGCTTAAGTGAAGATTGGAGCCGAGAACCGGACCAAGCTGATCGCAGCCGTCGCGCTGATGGCCCTGGCAGTCATTCTTGTAGGACGATGGATGTTCAGTTCCGCGGGGCCATCTCCAGCAGCCGCAAATCAGCCAGCAACGGTATCACCACCAACAACGTTGTCACCGGCGTCGAAATCTCGGATCCGCGGCAGAAAAATAAATAATGCATCCCGCTCACTGGATCCCTCGCTGCGGTATGACTGGTTGAAGGCCAGCGAAGACACCAAGTACGAGGGCAGAGGACGAAATATTTTTCGCGCCCAGATAGATATGCCGCGTCCGGACAAAAATGGCACGACCGATCATGTGACACTACCGCCCCAACCAACCGGCCCTCCGCCTCCTCCGCCCATCAATCTGAAGTTTTTCGGATTCGCCAGCAAGCCGGGAGAGCCCAAGAAAATCTTCCTTTCGCAGGGAGAAGATGTATTTATTGCGGGGGAAGGAGAAATTGTTGATCGGCGTTATCGGATTCTGCGCATTTCTCCCATGTCGGTCGAAGTGGAAGACGTGCTCAACAACAACCATCAGAGTATTCCGCTGACGCAGGGATAGGGATAAAGATTACAAGAGTTCGTGCTGGCCGTTGGGTTTGGGTTTGCCCGAACGAAAACGTGCTTACCGAATGGGTCTGGCAAATTTGATGCTAATTAACCCTCGATTCTCGCGCCCTGTCCGTTCGGCCCGGCAGTCCCAGAGCGGTTACATTCTGCTTATGCTGATGCTGGGCGTAACGTTGTTGGCCATTGCGGGGGCGGCCATTGCACCGACCCTGGCTTTCCAGATTCGTCGAGACCGCGAGGAAGAACTCATCCACCGCGGAGTGCAGTACTCGCGTGCGGTTCGGCGTTACGTCAAGAAGTTCGGACGTTATCCCACACGTCTGGAAGAACTGGAGAACACCAACAATCTCCGCTTTCTGCGCCGGCGGTACAAGGATCCGATCACTGGGAAGGATTTCAAATTACTTCATTTGGGAGAAGTACAGGTCAATTTTGGGGCGGGCATTGCCGGAGCCAATGCCCAAGGCACCCACCCCGGCGTTCCGACGCTGGGTGGGGCAGCGATGGACGTCACCAGAATGCCGAGTGGTCAATCCGTGAGCACGGACGTTCCTCCGACATCAGGGGAAGATACGGTTGGCCCAAAGGACGCCGCAGCTGCACAGCGTGAGAGCGGTACGACGGAAGTAAACCTTTCTAGCCGGGTCTTTGGTGGGGGTCCAATCGTAGGAGTGGTCAGCACGAGTAAAGACCAAAGCGTCCGCGAATTTAATAAGAAGAAACACTACGACCAGTGGCAGTTCATCTACGACCCGTCTAGCGATCGGGGAGGACTACTCAACACGCCAGCGCAGCCGCCCTTACAAGGCGGAGCTCCCAACATGCAACCGGGTGCTTCGGGAAGTACTCCCATCAATGCTCCAGTTCAACCCGGCCCGCCAACACAACCAGACGCACAACCGCCCCAATAAAAAAAACCTCATCGCCAATCGATGAGGCTTTCTGAACTCTTTACTCCCGGGTGCGTTACACGTTGAACGAAGATCCGCAGCCGCAGGTACTCTTCACATTAGGATTCTCGAACTTAAACCCCGCTCCTTCGAGCGTCTCGATGTAATCCACGATGCAGCCATTGAGATACATGAGCGAAGTCGCGTCAACGTAAACTTTCAAGCCACCCATGTCGAAAACCTTGTCCATAAGACCGGACCCATTCTCAAACGACATTGAGTAGGAGAAGCCGGAGCACCCGCCGCCGACGACGCTAACCCGCAAGCCGGCAGGAGTGGGATTCTGTTGCCCCATAATCTCTTTGACCTTGGCGATCGCATTCGCGGTCAGACTGATCGGCGCTGTTTTCACTTCCGGCGTGGTCGTAGTGGCCATTCGTATCTCCTTGAAACTACTAGTCAAGGCTATTATAACAAACCCGTCCCGCAGAAGCCCTAGAAAAGCTTAGACTGCCCCGCTCGGACACCACCTTAACTGCTCCTTTAGATGAGCCGTACCTGCCTTTGGACTCGCCTGGAAACAAACGCTCCGGCCCTTGCCAACCGGAGCTATAATCCAGGGTGGGGCCTTTACCCGAAGCCGGTTGTGGGACACAACCCACTAACCCAAGGGACCGGCTCGAGATCAGTACCGAGGTGGCGTATGTCTCCTATGGTCTGGATGCTGATTGTGTGGGGAGTTCTGACCGCTATTCTGATAGTCCTCCTGATCTACCGCAGCACTCTCACCATGCAAGAGGATGATCAACTGTTCCTGGGCGATTCCGAGTCGCATATGGAGCAGGAGCAGATTCAACTGATGCACAAGGTAAACAAGATCAATCCCTTCGTGCGCTGGTTAGGAGCCGCTTCAGGACTGCTTATCCTGGTCATAGCGGGCCTGGCTATTTATCAGGGACTGAACCAGGTGCAATAACTTCTGACCCTTGGTTTCTGCTCACGAACCGAATGCTAAGCAGGCGCAGGAAAATCCTGCGCTTTGTGAAATCGAGCGTCGCCAACCGAAGCTGAAGTCCAACAATCCTGGCATGAGGCTGGTGCCGGGAGCGGGACTTGAACCCGCACGCTTATTAGGCACAGGCTCCTAAGACCTGCGTGTCTGCCAATTCCACCATCCCGGCCTGATCCCAGTATAAAACGAGAGTGATTACATCACGAACCTGGCAATGTGAAATCCGCTACCAGGGGCAGGTGGTCAGAAGCGATCAGCGCTTTCCGGCTACGGTGCAGCTTGAAATCTTTCAGACTTAGCAGTTTGTCGAAGTAGAAGTGATCCAGGTGAAGAAATGGGATTAGGCCCGGATAAGTCCGGGCATGTCGAAGGAAGAGCCGGGGATCGATGCTCTCGAAGTTGTCGGTCATCATCCGTGACGTAAGCCCGCGAGTCCATTCGTTGAAATCTCCGACAATCACTCGTGGTCCAGTTAACGCCATGTGCTGAAGCAGGTCAGGGCTCAGCAATAATCGCGCCTGATGACGCCGCTCCATGAATCCCGTCCCAAGATGTACGTTGAAGACGTGCAGCAGAGCGTGCCCAGCGACGTCCACATCGACCCGCAGACAGCCTCGCCGTTCCCGCCCGCGTGAAGTTACATCGTAGTTACGGCAGAACCGTACCGGGAAGCGGCTGAGCGTCATGTTGCCGTATTGCCCGCCGTGAAGAGGGCGAGTTTCTCCAAAACGCCAGGAATAACCTTCGAGTGCGTGGGCGATGTACCGTGCCTGATCAAGGTGCGGTTTGCGGGGTACGTTCAGGACTTCCTGCAGTGCAAGAACATCAGCGTCCAACTCACGAATGACTGCTGCAATACGCTCCAGCTTGGTGCGCCGGTCCAGGCCACGGCATTTGTGAATGTTGTAGGTGGCAACTCGAATTCGCGAAGCTGAACTCATCACTGCTGACGTTCGAGCACCCAACCCAGCAGTTCTGGTGCGCGTGCCCAGACTGGCCTTCGCTTCCATTCCTGGTAGGTCACTTTCCTGCTCTGGGCAATGTCTTTTGCGAAATCCTGCTGCAAGCGCTGAGTGAAATCTGGATCCCGCGCTGCTAGATTGACCTCATCATTTATGCCAAAAGAGCGATTGTCGAAGTTCGTCGATCCCACGACGCCCCATATGCCATCGATCAGCAAGATCTTGGCATGGATCATCGAAGGTTCATACTCGTGAATGGAAGCTCCAGCCTTCAACAATTTTCCATATGCGTGGCGGCTGGAACTCCGAGTGAGTATATGGTCACTGCGTTTGCCGGGCACCAATACCACCACCTCGACATTGCGTTCCCGCACGGCCCGCACCAGCTCGTCAATGACACTCCTGTCCGGCAAAAAATACGGAGTGGTGATGTGAATCGTCTTCGTAGCCGATGCAAGCAGCACCTGAAATAGCATGCGCGCCCGGGTGGCTCCACCGCCAGAAGGGGTGCTGTTCACTATCAAAACATCGCCTTCACTCTCGGCTTCCTGCTGCCGTACGAAATAGTCTGGGCCGAAGAGCACTTCTCCACAAGATTCCAGCCAATTCTCGGCGAAGGTGGCTTGAAGATGTGGAACCGCGTCCCCTTCCACTTTGACCATGGTGTCTCGCCAGCGAGGATGTTTCTCCTTACCCTTGAACCAATGATCTGCCACCCCAGCTCCGCCGATGAATGCGGTGCGGCCATCGATAATCAGCAGTTCGCGATGGGTCCGATTATTGTAGTGGGGAAGCTTGTTCCACTTCATGCCGTTGTACCAGACGACATTTCCGCCAGCGTTTTTTAGGTCAGAAAAAAAACTCTTCCTTGTCCCGGCACTGCCCACTCCATCCAGGACCACGTTGACAGTTACGCCCGCTCGGGCACGATCGGTCAGCGCGGTCACAAAGCGCTGTGCAATCTCACCTTTCTGGAATATATAGGCTTCCAGATTCACGCTCCGCTCGGCCCCCCGAATTGCTTCGAGTTCTGCTTCATAAAAGGCGGGACCGTTGGTGAGAACGGTGAGCTGGGTGGCCTGATTCGCCTTGGCATCCACCAGCGCTTGCAGCATGTGAAGGAAATCTTCCGAGTCGTTCGAGTGGGAAGGGGAAGCTGCAACTTTATAACGAAGCCCGGGATCGAACAGGGCCACAATGATGAGGACCGCCATCGCAATGATTGAAAGGTAAGCGATGACAATGAAGCTGGTTGAAACCGTAACTTCGGCAAACAGTATTCCGGCCATGTCCGCCGCCCCTCCAGCAGGCCCACTTTAGATGCATCTATTTGTGTTCGCGACGGGGGGAAACGGCTTGATCACACGGACCCTTACCAGCCTCGACGGTGAACTTCTTCTTTGTTTCCTCATCCCATACCCATTACACTGTGGACCCTATGGCGATTCCAACGCAACCCAACATCAAGCTGGTCAACAGTCCGGAGTACCGGGAGAGCTACGCAAACAGCGTTCAGGTAAGAGTAAACGTCTGGGATTTCTTCCTGGTGTTCGGCACTCTCCAGCAGCAGACGGAGAACCACGTCGAAGTGCTTAATTTCCATGGCATCTATCTAAGTCCGCAGCAGGCCAAAGCGTTGACTTCCATCTTGCAGCAGAACGTGGCCAGTTATGAAAGCACTTTTGGCGAGATCAAACTGGATCCACGCATGACCGCTACCGGCCCAGTACACTAGACCGCGCCCGTGCCGCGCGACCACCTCCAGCCACGCCGATTTCATCCAGCACTGGTCTTCGTGTTGCTCTCTTTCGTGCTATTTGTGCTGCACGCGCCTCTACTCCGGCTGCCATATTTTTGGGACGAGGCCGGATACTACGTCCCTGCTGCTCGCGATCTGTTACTCACCGGAAGTTTGATCCCGCGTTCCGCTCCTTCCAACGCGCATCCTCCGCTGGTGATGGCTTTTCTAGCGGCCTGCTGGAAATTGGCCGGCTTCGCCCCCATCGTGACGCGTACCGCGATGCTGGCAATCGCTGCACTTTGTCTATTAGGTGTCTTCCGGCTGGCAGAACGAATCTCGAACACTCAAGTGGCGCTCGCCGCTACCCTATGCACGGCTCTCTACCCTGTTTTCTTTGTACAGAGCTCTCTGGCCCACCTCGATATGGCAGCCGCGGGACTGACGTTTTGGGGCTTGCGATCGTACTTAGAAAACCGCGGGACACAGACAGCATTTTGGTTTTCGCTGGCAGCGCTGGCAAAGGAAACAGCCATCCTTACGCCTCTGGCTTTGCTTGCCTGGGAAGTGCTTTGTCCATGGCTCCGGAGCAAGAACCCTGAATCGCTTTGCCTATATCCGCGGAGTAGCTGGAGCTCTCCTCTGCTTCTAGTTCCCATGATTCCGCTCGGGATCTGGTATGCCTACCACTACGTAAGCACCGGATTTGTATTCGGCAATCCGGAATTTTTTCGTTACAACGTGGAAACGACGTTACATCCGCTACGCATGCTGTTGGCACTGCTACTGCGCTTCTGGCAGGCGGTTGGCTATCTGAATCTGTACTTGCTGACTCTTGCAGGACTACTGGCGCTGTATCGCCGTCCGGTGCGGGACGGAAATGGTGAACGTCCAAGGATCGCACTGAACGTACAGTTGGCTTTTCTTGCTGTGATCCTGGCGTATGTGGTGGCGATGGCCGTGGTGGGGGGCGCCGTGTTGGCTCGTTACATGCTCCCCGTGGCTCCGCTGGTGATTATTATTTGGGTTTCTACGCTATGGCGGCGAGTGCGGAGGTGGCGGCCCGTAGTGGCAATGGTACTGCTGGCATTTGTCATTGGACTGTTCGTCAATCCTCCCTACGGGTTCTCCTTCGAGGATAATCTCGCTTACCGCGATTACATCCTGCTGCACCAACGTGCTGAGGAGTTCGTCGAAGCCCGATATCCGAT
>MNDG01000057.1 GCA_001914815.1 Acidobacteriales bacterium 13_2_20CM_55_8 | reverse complement strand
AGTTATAATCAAGGGAAACCATGAGGGCTCGTAACGCATTCTTTCTTGGCGGAGTGGCTCTGCTGGCGGCAGCTGTTTTTGCGCAGAGTACAGAGCAAAACGAGCTGCCATCGGCTCCATCCGCGGTCCAGCAGCAAAGCAAGCCGCAGGCGCCGGCTCCGCCGCCGCAAAATGCTCCCGCGCCTGAGCAGCCCGCAACTCAAGAAAAGGCTTCGCCAGAATCTACCCAGCCGCAGACGACGCCGCCCGCCGAGCAGCCAGCGACAGAATCCCCAAAAAATGAGTCGCCGAAAGCGAATGACAAGACTTCCAGCCCCGGCACGTCAGAGGAAACCGCGCCCACGATTTTCCGCACGGTGAACGAGGTGAATGTAGTTTTCACGGTCACCGACAAGCATGGACGGTATGTGAAGGACCTCAAGAAAAACGACTTCAAAGTTCTCGACGATACCAGGCCGGCAGATGAGATTCGCAGTTTTCATAATGAAACCGATCTACCTTTAGAGGTCGGGCTGCTGGTGGACGCAAGCAACTCGGTACGTGACCGGTTCAAGTTTGAGCAGGAATCCGCAATCGAGTTTCTCAATCAAACGATACGTCCGCGATACGATAAAGCCTTCGTGGTCGGCTTCGACGCCACTCCAGAAGTCACACAGGACTTTACCGACAATACCGAATTACTCTCGCGGGGAGTTCGCGCCTTGCGTCCCGGCGGCGGCACCGCCCTGTACGACGCGATTTACTATGCCTGTCGGGACAAACTGTTGAAGGCACAACAAAGCGGGCCAGTGCGGCGAGCAATTATTCTGCTGAGCGATGGCGACGATAACCAAAGCCATGTCTCGCGCGAGGAAGCTATCGACATGGCGCAGCGCGCCGAGGTGATCGTCTACACCATCAGCACGAACATTATTGGATCCAGAAATAAAGGCGACAAGATTTTGGAGCGGATTGCCAACGCAAGCGGCGGGCGTCCGTTCTTTCCGTTCCAGATCACGGACGTAGCCAACGCGTTCGCGGAGATACAAGACGAACTGCGCAGCCAGTATGCGTTGTCCTACAAACCGGCAGACTTAAAAGCGGACGGCCGGTACCATTCCATCGAAATCCTGGCACAGAATCATAAGAATCTGCGCGTGCGCAGCAGGCGCGGGTACTACGCTCCGGCGCAGTAACAGGCTTTGCCTTTGACTGCCTGCACTCCTTCGTTCGCAATGATGGGAGTCATGACTAGCCCCGCCACCGGGTCAGCCCACCACCATCCCAGAACGGCATTCAGCAGAAGACCAGCAAGCAGAATCGCTGATAAGTACACACAGAAGTCAGTCTGTTTTGCGTCTGCTTTCATCGCCGCGCTGCCGAGTTCGCTCGCTACTCTGTTCTTGGCGCGAGAGAGAATTGACATAACCACCAGCGACACGCAAGCCAGCACTATTCCCGTCAGACTATGTTCAGGAGCCTTCCTGCCAATAAGATCAAAAACTGATTCGTAGGCGACGTACACGGCAAGTGCGATGAAGCAAATTCCAACAACTCTAATGCTCAGCCGTTCGTTCCGTTCTCGAGTTTGCTGGTTAGCATCGACCGACATTCTCCACAGCAGCGTGGCACCGGATGTGACTTCGATGAAGCTGTCGATGCCAAAGCCAACGAGGGAGATGCTGCCGGCGATCGTGCCAGCGACGACTGCCACTAAACCTTCCAGGCTGTTCCACGCAATGGTGAAATATTCCAGTCGCTTTCCGCGTTGAGCAGCGGCTTGGCGGGTCGTCTCCAATGCTGTCACAACGGAAGCATATCAAGCCGCATAGGAAAGCGCAGGACAGCCGCTTTACCAGCTTGCGCTCAAGATGTACCATCTAATTGTGGCTAAGTACCGCTCACTGGTCGGGTTCGTTTTGCTCGTTGTGTGGAGTGCCATTCCTGCGCTTGCTTGCCTGCCGTCTCAAGGTATGACGCAGGAGGAGATGGCGTGTTGCAAGAGCGAAGGTCGAACGCAATGTTTCGCAGATTCAACCTGACGTTCCTGCGGTGTTGCTTGAGACCGCATTCTCGTTCGAACCGGCTCTCAGTCGCGCACCTAACAGTGAGAAACTTGGTCTGCCACCGCCAGCACCACCCGGTCTTACCTCAATCCTAAGAATCTAATCTCCGTATCGCCTACTCACGAGCACGACATAGGCGCAAGTCTGTTCAAACGGAGAAGAAAATATGAGACGAGCATTGGTTCTGCTCGCAATCCTGGCTATGCCTTTGTATGGCACTGCCGCGGGCCACGGCCCAGTATTCGGGCTGGCAACACCTACGAACTCGAAAGGAGAATTCAGCTTCGACTTTGGCATCTTTGGTCGGAGCAGTACGCTTGGTTCTCAGGCGTCATTGCGCGGACTCGTCGGGTACGGGGTTACACCACACCTAACACTCTCTTTGACTCTGCCTGCGGTTATCGGCGATACGCGCCTGCCACCCACACGAATCCAGCCGGGAGACGATTTTGAGTCCACTCTCGCTTGGCGCTTCCATCACAACGCTACCAAGGTCGGTACCCGATTCGAGAGCACGGCGTTCGCCGGCCTGATCGTGCCGGGTGCGGAGTCGGGATTCAAAGGAGTCGCGCGCACTACAAACGCGCCGGGGAGCATGGTCGGGGTTGTGAGTGGTATGGCTTCGCGTAGTCATTACTTGTGGCTTGGCAGCACGTTCACAAAGTTTTACGAACACGGCTGTGACCGTCGTCCCGACGTGCTCGACTATAGTTTGGTCTACGGTTACCGTCCACCTGCATGGCGCAAACCGCCAGATAAATGGGATTGGCGCATTTTTGGGGAGCTAGTCGGAGAGCGTTCTAATCGCTTCCTGCAAGCAAACGTGACAGTGCCGGAAACGCAAGCTCACCAGGTTTTTATTGGCCCTTCAGCGCTGGGAATCTTTCGCAACTACACGGTCAGCTTTGGCGCGCAGTTCCCGGTTTATCAAAATGTCGGGGCCCAGTTCCCAAAGGAACGAGTGCGGTTTGCGGTCAACTTTAGTTACCTGCTGTTCCAACACTCGCACTAGGAGACTCCAATGACGAGAATCGCAGTCATCGTCTGCACATTGCTACTGCTCGCGGCATCGGCTTCGGCAGAGATCAGATCTATCGACATCACCATCTTCGGGATGGATTGAGAAGTCTGTGCACACGCCGTGCGCGTGTCATTGAAATCCGTTGCCGGGATCGAATCGGTTGACGTCAGCCTTGAAAAAGGGCTTGCGGCAGTCAAAATGAAGCCAGGCAATACAACGACGCTGAAGCAATTACAGGATGCCATCACGAAAAACGGATTCACGATGAAACAATCGAAGGCAATCGTAGCCGGCACAATTCTGGTTGCGGATGGCAAAACGCAGTTGAAGGTTGCAGGCTCGAACGATGTTCTTCAGCTTGTCCCTGAATCACAGAGTGGGCCGGATGCGACTTCGATGCAGGGCAAGTCAGTCGTAGTAGCTGGCATCATTCTCGCAGCTGCGAAGGGCAAGTCGCCAGATTCGCTCCACTATCACTCTCTAATGGAAGAACCAAACAAATGAACCCAGCAACAACTCAAAACCCACAACGTCGTTCGGCGATGCTGAGCTACTTCTCCTTGTTTACGTCTCTCAGCACGCTGGTGTGCTGTGCGCTTCCATCCCTGCTTGTGTTATTCGGCTTAGGTGCGTCGGTTGCATCGATGCTCGCCTTCACGCCCTGGCTGGTCGCGCTCTCACGCCACAAGGTTTGGACGTTTTCAATATCCGGCGCTTTGATCGGTTTGAGCTTCGTAAACCTGTACTACTTTGTTCCGCGTTTAAAAGGCGGCGATGTGTGCGTCGACGACGGATCAGCGTGTCGCGACACAAGCCGGGTGTCGAACGTTCTGCTGTGGGTCTCGGCTGGGATTTACGCTCTCGGCTTCTTCGTGGCTTATGCTCTCGGGCCGATATTGACGCGACTGGACCGGTAGCACCCAGTTGCCGGCGGTCGTGGTCAGAACTCACTTGCCAGTTCCTAGTAGTCAGTTCTCGGTTCTCAGTTTTTTGGGGGCGAGTGCTGGCGGTACATTTATTCGCGGCAAAACTCCCATTAACCACATCCAATTGAACGTCGATGGCATCTATATACAATAGGGAGCACAACCGCTCCCTAAACTCCCCGAAAATTGAAAGAGGAACCATGGGCCCTTTGCAGGTCACTCTTCTGTTTTCATTTGCCGGTCTGCTGTCAGGAAGCCTGCTGGCTCGGAATCCACTGAATACTCACAACCCTGAACTCAGGAAGGTGCTTTTCGAGCAGCGCAAGCCCTTAGACCGGGGGAGCATCGATCGGCAGACGAGACTGAAAACGATTCTCCAGTTTTGAGTCGCATGCTGGTTTGGATCGAAGAGCGGCGATTCCAGGGCTGGGGCTGCTCCGAATGCGGCTGGCGATTCACGGCTTCGGATAACCTCGGTGGCAAGTCTCTAGTGGAAATGATACGGAACTTCGAATTACAGCGCGAAAAGGAATTTACCTCGCATGTTTGCGCCGACTATCCCCAGACCAAGAGCGGAAAAACCTGACAGTTAAAAATTTGAGGTCGACCACGCTTCGCAGCAGGCAATCTGATTTTTCCTATCCCGCGTGGTTGCTCTTGTTCCGGAATCCGGAACAACAACAGACAGGTTACGCATCCGGCACTTTTCGTGTCATGCTGAAGTCGCTGCATTTCGTTGAGAGGCTCTGCGTGACTGATGTGGGAGACGTGGAGCCTTTCTAGCTGCCTCAAGGTGTGCTAATCACGGGGGGCCGCGCAGAAAAACCCCTTCCAAGTTCTATCCGGGGAAAGTTAGGGCAATCTCCGGCTTGGGTGAAACTACTGGAGTGCGGCGTGATCGGGACCTTGATAGGAGATATCCAGTTCAGATGACGCAGTTCGGCTCATCATGAAATGAGCGAATGCGAGCCAGCGATCAAGTTCATCATTGCCGTCATCCACGAACCAGTTGAGCCTGGCAGGGAATGTAAGGTTAAAAGTTGGCTTGAGCGGCGGAGCTGATTTTTTGAAAAACATAGATTATGGCCTAACCACACCTCTACGATTCCATACGCACGGCGAAACGCCCATACAGTGCATCATGTATTTCAGAGTAACTTGTTACCGCGCGGCGGCGTTATGATTTCAGGGGGGAGATGTGAATTTGGCCAGGATGCCGAGCAGCAAAGCTAAACTCCTTATTGTTGACGACGAGCCTGTGATCGTGGAGATCATCACCAAATGGCTCTGCCACGGATATGACATCCGAAACGCCTATGACGGCGAGGAGGCAGTTTCAATCGCAAAGGAATTCCATCCGGACTGTGTTGTAACCGGATTCATGATGCCAAGAATGGACGGGCTTCGGGAAGCAGCCGCAATTCTGCAATTTCAGCCGAGCTGCAAGTTTGTATTCGTCACGAGCAATGCGCACGATCCCACAATTCGCCAAGAGTATGAGCGGCTTGGCTTGGATCTCAAGCTTCTGTTACCCAAACCTTTCAAATTGGTCGATCTGCTGAATGCACTCGCTCTGGCAGGCTTTCCCTGTTCCTGAGTTTCGTGAGATAGGTTCCAATTGAAGATTGCGGAAGAGAAGCCTCAAGCAGCAGTGTTGAAAGGGTGGAAAGCGGGAGCGGCCAAAGCCACTCCCGAATTGTAAGGGTTAAAGTCTATTAGACGTTCTGCACGTTCTCTGCCTGAAAGCCTTTCGGGCCTTTGGTGACATCAAACTGTACCGCCTGGCCTTCCTGCAAGCTACGAAAACCGCCGCTCTGGATAGCCGAGAAATGCACGAAAACGTCTTCGCCATTTTGACGGCTGATAAAGCCGTAGCCTTTGGCGTCGTTAAACCATTTCACTGTTCCTTGTTCCATTGTTCTACCTATTTCTATTTGAATTTCTGCTGAGCAGGATCGTTGCTAGAGAGGGGGTGACGCTGAATGGCGGAACCAGCTTTCAGGGCGTGGAATCGAACTGAGTCAGATAACTATTGGATGCGGGAAGCACGGCGAAAGATTCACGGCCAGCGGAGTGCCCATTGATGATTAGCTTGCTGCCGCTTCAGTGGCCAACTGCTGAAAGTGAGAGATTGGGTGTAACCTTATGGCGCAACGTGTCCAAAACAAATTGGCGTTTTAGCCGCGGCAGTTCGGTTCTAAAAATAGTGGTTTAGAAAGATTAATTCGTAAGAGATGTCTTCACACCATCAGCTGCGCCCGGCGGAGTACACCATCTTCAGCCCATCGGCCTGAAGAATGCGTTGGATCTGATTCCGTGCGTGTACCGCCCAAGGCCCAGTGGTATCCAGCTTCACATAGGCTCGCCAATGCCTTAACGCCTTGCGCGGCTCTTTGATCTTTTCATAGGCCAGCGCCAGATTGTAATGCGCATCGGCGTATGTGGGGGCCAGTTGCAGCGCCGTGATGTAGGTCTGAATTGCTTCGGTCACGCGCCCGGTTTCATCGAGCACATTGCCCAGATCAAAGTAAGCCAGGGCGTAGCGCTGATCCACCTCGATGGCGTGGCGGTAATGCCTTTCCGCCAGAGGATACTCCTGGCGGTTGTAATAAAGCGTTCCCAGGTTGATATGCGCGGCGGCATGAGCGGGGTCCAGTTCCAGTACTTTCTGATAGATCGCGATCGCCTGAGCCTGACTGTTGGGGTCCTCTTCCAACGCAATGCCGCTAGCAAAGAGCTCATTGACATCCGAGGATGGAGGTTCAGGCCTCGGGGTTGATATCGGGGTGCTCATGACTACTTTCTCCAAGGGAGAGAAGTCGAACATGAACTGTCCTGCGATTGGCTCGACCAGCCTGCCCTGATGGCGAAAGGCGACGCGATGCCCGGCAATGAAGGATCCCGCCTCAACCAGCGGATTCTCCATTCCAGCCACCTGCTTCTGCATGGCCTGCAATGATTCCCGTATGACCGCGGGCCGCACCTTGCGGGCGCAGAGATCACGCACCTTCTTAACTTGGAGGAGATCAAAAAAAGAATAGCTTTCGGCGGCGGCAACCAGTTCGGCCTTTTCCCAACTGGCCAACTGGCGCGCCGTGAGCCGAAGTATGCGAAGCAGATCGGTTCGACTGTATCGGTACACGGTAATGATGGGGCTCTCTGCCCGTATTATCAGGAAGCTTGCTTGCAGTTGGCAAGGAGAAACTAGTCTCTAAGGGAATCTTTGATGACAACTTGCCACGCCGTCAGTGCATAAGCGGTGCACAAGGTGAGGAAAACTGGAAGCGGCGTTGGATCGCCGGTCACATCTAAATCGCGATTAGGCTTCGATGACGATTTCGGGGTCGTGATTAACTTCCCTGGCAGGGGCTTTTTTTTCTACGTTGGCCGCATTTTCCTCGAGGAAGTCAGACATTTGCAGACGCAAATTTCCCGGATTGGTCGCATACGCCATTCCGGTCTCGAAATCGATGGTGTCGGCGCGAACCAGCTTGTCTATTTCGCCGTCGAAGTGCTGCATGCCCTCGGTGTCAGCATCCCGCATTGCATCCAATAAAGTTTTCCCTTCGTTTTCGCCTTTGTCCAGATACTCGCGCGTGCGTAGAGTCGACTTCAGAATTTCTACTACTGCTATCCGGCCAGTTCCTTCCTTACGTGGAATCAGACGCTGCGAAACGATGTAGCGGAAACTCTTTGCCACGCGGTTGCGAATGATGAACTGCTCCGCGAGCGGAAATACTCCAACGATGCGCTCGACCGTCTTCGAAGCATCGATGGTGTGTAGTGTGCTCATCACCAGATGTCCAGTTTCGGCTGCTTCCAAAGCGATCTCGATGGTCTCCTTGTCCCGCATTTCACCCACCAGGATCACTTTGGGCGCCTGCCGCAAGGCTGCGCGCAACGCGAGAGCGAAACTGGGAGTATCACTGTGCAGTTCTCTCTGGTGAATGATGGAGCGTTTGTGGCGGTGCATAAATTCGACTGGATCTTCGATGGTAATGATGTGATAGGCATGGGTCTCATTAATACGATTCAAAATCGCGGCCATGGTCGATGATTTCCCGGAGCCGGTCGGGCCCGTGACCAGCACCATTCCACTCTTCAAGTCGGCGATCTCGGCAAGTTGCGGCGGCAGCTTGAGTTCGTCAAAACTGGGAATACCTCTGGGGATGGCCCGCATCACGATGGCGTGACTGCCCCGCTGCATGAAAATATTCACACGAAATCGGGCCGCGCCAGGCAAGCTATAAGAAATGTCGCAAGATCCTTGCTGTTTGAGTGCAGCAGCAGTCTCTTTGTTGCCTCCAATGAATTCCTCCGCGATGCGGCGAGTGTCCTCAGCGGTCAACACCCACGATTCAGGACATTTTACTGGGACGAGCTGACCACTCACCTCGACGTGCGGCAAACTCGCCGGCGAAAAAATAAGGTCGCTCACATGCTTTGATACCTGGAGCATGGCTAATAGCAAGGCCGTTGCGGAATGAGCCGAACTGGGGATGGCGGCAACTGGAATCGGATCCTTGACGGGAGTGTCCAACAGTTCTCCTTGATCTGTGATCTGTGTCGACCTTCGACTACGAACGCACAGTCATTGTGACTTGTCGCTCTGCGACAAACCATGCAAACTTGAGCACTTTCCCGGAACGGGAACACGAAAGGCGTGATACGAGCGACTCCGGCAGGTGTGATTCGGAATGCAGCAGAGGTCCGTTGACCCGCTAGTCGAGTGTTGCGAGAATCAGATCATTGCTCGCGACCGATTATGAAGATTATCGCCGAGGGCATGCGATTCGACTTGCAGCAACTTTGAAGAGAAGTCATGGTGGAGGCGGATATTGCGCGCAAAACCAAACTCCTAATCGTCGATGACGAACCCGTGATCGTGGAGATCGTCACGCAATTGCTCTGTACTTGCGCATATGACATCAGAACCGCGGGTGACGGCGAGGAGGCAGTTTCAATTGCAATGGAGTTCCATCCCGACTGCGTTGTAACCGGATTCATGATGCCAAGAATGGATGGGCTTCAGGAAGCAGCCACGATTCTGCGGTTCCAGCCGAACTGCAAATTTATCTTTGCCACGAGCAATGCCCACAAATTCGGTAATTCGCAAAGAATACGAACGGCTTGGTCTTGATCTCAAACTTCTGCTAACCAAACCTTTCCACCGGCTCAATCTGCTGAATGCGCTCGCTTTGGTAGGTTTCCCCTGTTCCTGAACTGTCAGAAATTGGTCAGAAGCTCAGCGCACTTTTGATGGGATAGTGTGATAGGTGCGTCAGAAATCCTGGAGCCGACGAGCGGACTTGAACCGCTGACCTGCCGATTACGAATCGGCTGCTCTACCAACTGAGCTACGTCGGCTTGACCTCGATTCTAAATGCGACCGCTGGAAGCGTAAAGATCGCGAGTTTAAACATCCGCCTAATCGCGCACTGTTTCCTCCAGCTCTATCGTCAGTAGTTTTTGCTGAAGTCTTGAAACTGACAACTGACAACCGACAACTCATTAGGCACGTGCGCAAGCATCAACACCTCGCGAAAACGAAAAGGCCACCCGGCACCGGGCGGCCTTTTCTCAAGGGAGAATAGTTCCAACGGAGTTAAGACCGTCAAAACTTTCTGGCAAAATCTTATGAGTCGAAAAAGGGGGGTGTCAAGAAATTTTTGGGAAATAAATATGTTTATTTTCAGTTACTTACGAAGTGGGTTAACAGCTTGGGTAAGTGCCTCATTTTGAGACTAAAAACCACCCCAGTGGCATTAACTGGCCTTGATTGTAGAGCTTACCTTCGAATCCTGGGGCCGTACCCCATGATCGGACAGATGCAATGAGATGAATTCCATTCCTTCCGGACGATCGAATACTCGCTCCGGCATGATGCGCTTGACCATGATTCGAATTCCGCCAAATGCAATTCCGGCAACCAGCGCCAGCCCCATCAGAATCCCGCAGAGCAGAATGATATTCACCAGCAAGTTGGCGAGATTGTCCTTCTTGCTGAACGACGTGTTCTCATTCCAGGTGACATCTGCATCGTAATTCACCGAGGCTAATAGCGATATCGCCTCGCTGGCCGAGAGCGGACCCGACGCCACAACCACGATGGGTCCAGTTCGCTTGGTAAAGACGCGACCAGCGTCCAGAGGAAACGAGCCGTCTGCCTTAGGTTGAGTTCCCGCTTGGGTGGCAGCATCAATCTGCCGCAGATGTTCAGCGGCGATCTGCGGTGTCGGATAGGAAATCAGCATCAACGCCGCCGGACCGCCGGAGCTGTTGTAATTAGCAAAGACAACTTCCGCGCCCGCACTGAAGTTAACCAGTTGCGCCGGAAGTGGCGCGTTGATCTTCTCCAGGCCAATTCCACCCACAACGTATTTTGCCGAGTTCTTCACATAAGACTGGGCCGGCAGATAAGCCGGCAGACCGGGAAGGTTCCGGGTATTGCCTGCAGGCAGAGGCAGAAGACTAGCCAGCTCGCGTAGTTCGGCAGCCGACATCGCAGTCAACTTTCCAAAATCTGCGTCCACCAGAATGTTGCCCCGATAAAAGAGCACGCGTTCATTCAGGGCTGCCCCTTGATCGCCAATCTTTTCGACCAGCATCTGCGGCGTTTTGTAGAAGGTAAACGCTCCGTATGCCCCGCTGGAATCGCCGAATCGCGCTGCCTTTAAACGAACCTTGCGGCCGTCATCGCGAGTGTAGCTGGCAGCTGCAAAGTCGGTGAAGCCGTATTCCTTGAGCAGGGCGGAGTTTACGGAATCGGCCTGCGAAGGCTCCTTGCTGGTCTGGACCGAACCCGCTATCTGCCATCCGCCGAACTCTTTGGGAAGTAGCGGATCGGTGGCCGAGTCCACCGCGAAAATAAGGCTGGCGCCGAACAGCAGAATTGAGCCGAGTGATGGCCTAATTACCGTCATGAAGACACACACCAGGTACAGCTCCTATGTGATTAGACTACAGACCCAATGCGAAAGTTTCCAGCACAGGGGGAGACTTACTCGGCGTCTTCTGAAGAGTTTCGGAGCAGGAAATTACGCTCGCTTACTGGCCTTCAAGGCGACTGGCGACCTTTACCCCGCTCAATCCGCTCACGTACTTGGAAATACCGCGGTAGAG
>MNDG01000023.1 GCA_001914815.1 Acidobacteriales bacterium 13_2_20CM_55_8 | reverse complement strand
TTCGGTTTTTGCGATGGCGTGGCCGGCCAATCGGCCTCTCCTTGCTACGCGTAATTCCGCTGATCGCAATCGCCATGGTGGTGTTGCGCGTCTCTGCCGCGGCTGCACACGCGCAAATCGAGCCTGCGTGGCCAAGAGGAAACTTGGATCGTGCGGCCATAGTGCATGAATTACAGCGGTCTCCAGGTGAGCACCTGGTCATCGTGCACTATGGCCCCCGTCACGATGTGGACTGGGAATGGGTTTACAACGCGGCAGATATTGACCATGCCAAAGTCGTGTGGGCGCGCGATAAGGGCGATCAAAATCAGGAATTACTGCGCTATTTCGCAGGTCGAAAAGTATGGCTCCTCAATGGAGACGACTCTCCACCCACCCTGTCTCCTTATCCTTCCGACGAGACAGCCCATTGACCGCATCCTGGCTCACCGCGAGGCGAATCCGCGTCCACGGGCTTTTGCTTGCGCTGTGTTTGTGGACGGTCTACGCCGTCGACATGTCCACCCCAGGTCTCCGCGATCGCAACGGACTGCTCAAAGGCACGGACTTCCTTCACTTCTACACACTCGGAAACATCGCCCTACAAAAACGCGGAGACCTACTCTACGACGTGCGAACGCAGGCTTCACTCCTGCAAAAACTTGTGCCCGAAGCCGCCGGCAACTCATATGTCCCACTCTACGGCCCCCAAATCTCGCTGCTCTTCGTCCCCCTTGCCCGGATGTCCTATCCAGCGGCGCTAACAATCTGGCTCTTGCTCAATGCCGTAATCTACGGAACGTGTTGTTATCTGGTGTGGAAACACTGCGCGAATCTGCGCGCCGAGCCATGGACCGTGCTCATCGCAGCCCTCGCCTTCCCCGGATTCTTTCACCTGATTGCATGGGGCCAGACGTCCGGTCTTGCTCTCCTCTGCTTCACTCTCGCGTTTGTCGCGCTCAGCAAGAATCGGCCCTACCTCGCCGGTCTCGCGATCGGATCTCTAATCTTCAAACCGCAACTTGGCGTGGCGGCCACAGTCATTTTCTTGTTCGCCCGCGAATGGAAGGTGATCACCGCTGCAATTCTGGCAGCTCTAGCACAACTCAGCATTGGTTGGCTCTACTACGGCACGCCGGTTATGAGGGAATATCTGCGCGCACTGCTTCATGTCCGCGAGGTTCTCCCCATGCTCGAGCCTCGCCCTTATCAAATGCACTCGCTCCGCGCCTTCTGGTCTCTGCTGATTCCGTGGACGCCACTAGCTTTTCTCTTGTATGCAATAACGGTGGTTGCTGTACTTGCGGTGGCAGTGCACTGCTGGCGAAGCAGGGCATCCCTCGGGTTACGCTATTCCGCCGTTATGCTCGCCACTGTACTGGTTGCGCCTCATCTCACCGTATATGACTTGTTGATTTTGGCGCCGGCTTTCTTATTGATGGCGGACTGGGCGATGCGCACCAGCTCCGCGAGTTCTGTGACAATCATGCCAGCCTTCCTCTATCTCTGCTATCCCTTGTTTTTGCTCGGCCCGCTGGCTCGATTCACACACCTGCAACTATCAGTGATTGCATTGGCCGGATTGCTGCTCTTAATCGACCGCAATAAAAACCTGTCCTCGAACGCCTACATCGCCTAATTCTTTTTCGCCTCGAACAAAAACTTCAGCGCTTCTGGAAACCGCCTCGCCCAGTCACCTTCACTGTGAGTCGCTCCCTCATCGATCTTCATCAGCAGACGATCTTCTCCCAATCCCGCGCGTCGCAGGATGCCTCCCAGTCCTCGTACCTCGTCAACAATTTCTTTGTCGCGTTCCTCGCGGCCACTCTCCCTGGTCCCAATCGCCAGGAAAATCCTTTCCGGCCATTGTCGAACCTCGAGACTATGTTTCAAAAGTTGTCGGTTAGAAATGAACAACGACGGACTCTCCAGCAACAATCGTCCGAACACTCCTGGCCGGTCCATGACCGTATACAGCGAAATGATGGCTCCCAGCGACGATCCCCCCAGCCCGGTATTTTCCGTACCTCGCCCAATCCGATATCTCTCATACAAGAATGGCATCACTTCATTAATCAAGAAATCCGGATATCGCTTCCCCTGCGGCCGCAACTGTGGCGGATTCAATGAACGATAGGACAAATACTCCTTGGGACGGTCTTTCTGCGCGTTGTCTATTCCCACCATGATCATTGGCGGAACTATTCTTCCACGAATAAGCCGGTCGGCAGTTTCGTCCACGTGCCATTCCACTCCGCTGTAAGCAGTGGCACGGTCGAACAAATTTTGCCCATCATTCAAATAAAAGACGGGATAATACCGAAGCAGGTTCACCGGGTCGTCATACCCTGGCGGCAGCCAGATTCGCAGCATTCGTGTATTGCCGAAAATGCGGCTTTGAAATTCGTGCAGACGCAGGTCACCCCGCACCGATGGGTTCGACCCTCCAGCCGGCTGTTCCCCGATGATCGCTTGTTCTTGAATTATTTCTGCCATGAAAGTGCGCGCAACAGCGCTTGCCTCAAATCTTGTGCATTCTTTGCGCCACCAGCACCGACGACAGCACCGTAATTGCCGTAATCAACGTCAGCGATGACAGACACAAGATGCACCAAACTGCCAGCACAAACGCTTCCACATAAGTGAAGTAGAGAGCGAACCCCAATCCTGCCAGTGAAGCAATCAGAAGCATCACGGGAGCTTCGGCTCTAGCGCGATAAAACGTGGCCAAGATCAGCAGAGCTCCGTATCCAAGGATGCCGATCAACGCCACCGGGATGCCGAAAACGGCGGAGTATATGCTGCGGTTGACTATGTCGCAATTAAAATTCGCGCCGAAATCGCATAACGACGACGGAGAGGAGTCGTAGTGATGATAGAGCGAAACAGAAGACACTACCGCTCCCGCAATTGACAGCAGTGCGATCGCCCGCAGGACTCGCACGCCCCGGGAGCTCATGGCAGGCTGCATCCGCTCTTTTCACTCAGGGATTCCAGGCGCAGTACGCCTTCATGGCGCTCAGTGGCGAATTGCCATGTGGGAAAGTTTTTTACTCCAGCCTGCACGCAGTTTGGTTGCTCGGTATGCGAGCCCTTGGCGCCGCATTCGATATAAGGTACGTACTGAAACGCTGAGCCGAACATTTCCTTTTGCTCCTCACAGTGGGTGCACCAGTACAATCCGTACATTTTGACTTGCCGTGCAGCCAGGCATTTCGCAAATGCATCGAGCCTGCTAACTCGCGGCCGTTTCACCAGATACATCGTCAGCGCCAACGCCGCGACGATCAACACTGCAATCAGAATCTTGCGCCCAATTCGTGTGGTGCGGGCGCCCTCGCCCGTAGCATTTGCTTCTTGTCGCTTCCTGCGCAGTTCGGACATAGAAATGTTTTTATACCACGACATTCAAAGCGGAAGGCAGAATGTCCAGTGTCTGACAGTGCAAGCTGAGCACCTCCCCATCCACCATGACATCTACCGGCCCTTCCAAATGAAACTCGATTTGTTTTGCTGGCCGTCTCTCAGCCAGCGGATGTTGAATATGCGTTCCGTCATAAAGTGTCGGCAGATTGCGAATGATCCCCAGCCGTCCGATCGGCCCCCAGCGGACATATTCGATCAACCCATCGCTGACCTCAGCTTTGGGGGCGATCATCATGGTGCCGCCGGTAAATTTGCTGTTATTAAAAGTAAGAAAGAGGCAGGGACGTCGATCGATGTGTTGTTCTCCGTCGACCCGCAAAGGAAACGGACGGCGCTGCATCCGGGCCAGGCTTATAAAAATGGATGCCTGGTATCCCAATTCTCCCCAACCCTTAAACCGCCGCGCGCGCAAGGCCGCCACATTGGCGGAGAATCCCATGCTCAATAGATTGATGTAGTGAAGAACTCCCGAAGTATGCCTGAGACGCAAAACATCGCACTCACGCGAACGCCCACCCAGCAGTGCTTCTATGGCGTATTCCACTCCGCGATCCGTGAAGTCACGCAAGAATGAATTGCCGGTGCCCAGTGGAAGAAATCCCAACGTTGGACGCTCACCACGCTCCGCGCCCGGGAAAAGTCCATTTACGATTTCATAAGCGGTCCCATCGCCACCCACCGCGATGAACTTGCGGTAGCCTCTGGCGTAAGCGTCACGTGTAAGTCCTGAGCCCTGCCCCGGCGCGTCGGTTTCGACCGCTTCCAGCTTGATCCCGCTTGCCCGCAGCCGATCCAGCACCGGCGCCACCAGCTTGCGGCAATGTCCCCCACCTGCTGCGGGATTTACCACAGCGAAAAACTTGTCACTCAAAGCTCGATCACCGCCGTGCGCTCACGACTTTTTCCTATCTCCTCAGCCAACATGGCGCGTTTGATTTTCATGGAGGCGGTTCGCGGGAAGTCCTTTTCCCAGACCAGGGATCCCCCGACGCGCTTGAAATCCGGGAGGCGACGGTTGCGGGAGATGATCTCGTCCTTGAGCGTGGTGGTAAATTCCTGCCCCTCTTCAAGTCGCAACACCATTACCAGTATTTCGCGCCCCAGGGTTTTCTCCGGCCACAAGTAGTTGGCTGCGAAGATGCAATATTCCTTGACTGGCGTGCCCTCGAATGTGCTCTCGATATCCTCCGGATAAATATTCTTTCCGCCTTCGGTGACAATCATGTTCTTCTTGCGGCCAAATAGTTGCAGATGGCCCTTGCCATCGAACCGGCCGAGGTCGCCGGTAAGCAACCAGCCATCCACGATTGTTTCCGCCGTCAACTCGGGATCGTCGAGGTAATGTGACATCACAGTCTTGCTGTGCGCCGCCACTTCTCCGATGCCTTCCGAGTCGGGATTAAGGATGCGTAATTCCACCCCCGGCAGCGGCTTGCCCACCGTATCCGCTCGAAAAGGTTTGAGATCATTGACAGTCAGCACAGTGCCAGCCTCGGTTAGGCCATAACCGTTGGCGACCGGAATGCCCAGTTCATAGAAGAATTCCAATGTGGAAGGCTCCATGAAAGCTCCTCCGGTGAAGATGGCAACCAGTTCTCCGCCGAACGCCTTATGCACCTGCGGGAGCAGCCAGCGGCTGAGCTTCACATTCGGGCTTCCACGCGTGAAACTCTTGTTGAGGGCAACAAAATAATCCAGAAACAAACGTTTAAGCGCTGACAGTCCTTCGAACTTTGCCCGCACTCCCCGCTCCAGATTCTTAAGCACCATCGGAACCAGGCTAACGTGCGTGATTTTGTAGCGCACAAAAGCATCGCGCACAAACTCCGGTCGCAGCGTGCGCAAATGCACCACACAGGCGCCACAAACGAACGGCCCAATAAAACCCACCATAAAATCTATGGCGTGATTCGTCGGCAGGACGCTGAGATATCGCACTCCCGGCCAGAACGGGTACCATGCCGTCAGCGACTTGCATTGCTCCAGATAATTTTCATGAGTTAGGACGCATCCCTTTGGCCTCCCGCCAGTGCCCGAGGAATAAACGATGCAGGCCACATCTTCACGCTTCCGCGGAACAAATATCGGATTTCCTTTGCGCCGAAAATCTTCCCAGCGAAATGCGCCCGCCAGATCAGCGCTCAAAGGCGCTTCGGTAACCAAGACCAACGCTTTGAGATTCTTGAATTCCGGTGACTGCATCATCGCGCGCCACAGGTAATACTCCACGATCGCAATCTTGGCTTTACAGTGCGCCAGCAGTTGCAGGTGCTCGGCCGCCGTCAATTTGTAGTCAAGGGGCACTGGCACTCCGCCGCAATAAAAAATGGCGTATGCCGAAATCAGCCACTTCGACTGGTTGGTCATGATGATTGCAGCCCGTTCGCTCGCGTGTAACTCGGCATCTTCCAGCGCGCGTGCCAGGGGCAACGCCAATTCCTTGAAGTCGGAATAAGTGAGCCGTGTGCGTTCCCGGTCGCGATCGGACTCGATCAGACAGGTTTCGTCGCCCCAACGGTCCAGCGCATCTCGCAACGCCGCACCAAGTGAACTGTATTGGTCAAGATTGAGCATTCGATGGGATTTTCAATTTCCGATTTTCGATTGCCGATTTGTTAACGGACGGTAAGCAGTCGATCTTCAATCGGAAATTGGGAATCTAAAGTCGTGCTTGGATTCGTTCCGCCAGCATCCTGAAATCCGACACTCCCTGTAATTCGTAATCGGGCAACTCGATCTGGAAATGATTCTCCAGCCGGGTGAGCAGCTCGAGGGTTTGTAGACTGTTGATGCCCAGCGTTCGAAAGAAATCGTCATCCGGAGCCAGCTTCTCTCGGGCCACTTTAAAGTGAGCCGCAGCCAGGGTCAGGATCTCTTCAAGTGTTTGATTAATAGTTAGCATAATATTATTCACGGTAAATAGGGTTGAGCCTCCGAGCTTTCGGAGAATTTTCGCAGGCCAGCTTCCACCGCTGGTTGCGCAAACAGTTCGCAAAAGATTTCAATCTCGCGCCGCAACTCTTCATATGGAATCGGTTTGATGAACTCCTTCGCCGCCATCGCGGTGCGCTGGTCGAATTTCTTTAACTGAAGCGCCGTGGCCCGCGCCACTTTCAACAATTCTCCTTCCGCCACCATCTGACTGACCAAGCCAACTTGCTGCGCCTTCGTCGCGTTGAAGCTTCGGCCCGTAAGCAATAGATCCCGCACAATAGCGTTACCCAGATCACGTTTCAGACGCGGAATGCCGCCGAATCCCGGAATCAATCCCAAACGTAGTTCGGGAAAACAAAACCGCGCCATTTTATCCGCGATAATAAGATCACAAACCAGGGCCAGCTCGAACCCACCACCGAAGGTCACTCCATGCACAGCCGCAATGGTCGTCAAAGGCGATGCATCAATCGCATTCATCACCCGGTGAATGCGCTCCAGATAATTGCGAACTCCCTTGACAGCCTCATCACGATCCATCTCTTGAGAAATCCGAAACAATTCTTTCAAGTCCGCTCCCGCCGAGAATCCGCATTTCAGAGAGCTATAAATAATAAGAGCATGCGCTTCACTTTTTACTTTCTCCAGGGCGGCAGCGAATCTTTCCAGTTCTTCGAGTGTGAGCAAGCCGATCTCATTGCAAGGCTCACGATGCAACGCCAGCTCCACAACGCCGTCGGTCAATCCCCAGGAAAGAGCCTGTCCTTCAAATTTCTTCATAATGGATCTTGACGATAACCGCCTGGAGTCCAGCCATTACGCTAAAAGTAGCGCCGGCGTCCCGCCGGCACCCGACAAGATAAACACTCAAGAAGCCTGTTTCACCCCATACATCTCTTCAATCTGCGCCTGCAACCGTGCCGCAATCAGATCTCGCTTGAGCTTGCCATTCGCAGTTAATAACCCGTTGTCGATCGAAAAGGGCTCCGCATGAATATGAAACGCTCGAACCTGCTTGTAGTGCGGCAAGTGCGAGTTGACCGAGTCCACCGCCACCTGTACTTCTTCGCGTGACACATCTCCAGTCACAATCGCCGAAAGGTATCCCCGCCCATTGCCGGTCAGGACCACCTGCTGCGCCCCCGCAAGATTGCGAAGCAATTCATCTTCAATCGGCTCCGGCGCAATATTGTGGCCCGAACCCAAAATGATCAGACTCTTGATGCGTCCCACAATACTCCAATTCCCAGCCTCATTGACTTCCCCCTGGTCGCCGGTATGAAACCAGCCCTCTCGCAGTGCCTTGGCGGTTTCCTCCGGACGCTTCCAATAACCGGGAAAAATATTTGGACCGCGAACAACAATCTCGTCATTTTCGCCCAGCTTCATTTCAATTCCGCTGATCGCCGGACCGACCCGTCCAGGTTCGATTTGTTGGGGGTCATCCATGGTGCAAATCGCAGTAGTCTCAGTCAACCCGTAACACTGCAACACAGGTATTCCTAGCATCATGAAGTAAAGCTGCGTCTCCACATTCAGCGGAGCTGAGCCGCAAATCAGAGCTTTCAAATTCGAACCGATCATCTTCTTACGAATGGTCGGAAAGACCAGCGTCCGAGCCAGACCTACCCAGATCCCCAGCCTAATCGAGCCGCCTTGCCCTGCCTGCTTGCGCAGCGACGCCCTCTTCGCATGACTATAGATTGTCAGTGCCACCCCGCCTGTTTTCCCCAGCTGCTCGTCCACCGCCTTGCGCATACGTTCCAGTAAAGCAGGAACATTCAAGAAATAATCCGGAGCGGCGGCGCGCATGTCTTTGGCTAGTCTGCCTAAATCCGTATTCAGAGTGAGCAGGCTGCTACGAAGCAGGCATGTCAGCAACATGATCCAGGAGCCCGCGAAACAGAATGGAAGATAGTGAAACACACGATCCTGCCCAGCTCTGTTTTCCATCAGAAGGTCGAGCCGCCCCGAGGTGCAACCCAGCATGTGTGCGACATTGCCCGCATTGAGCACCACTCCCTTGGCTTCGCCGGATGTGCCCGAGGTGTAAATGATGGTCACAGCATCAGAATCAGCCAGTTCCACCGTCGCGGTAGGGCCGCCAGCCCCAACAAAAATCTCATCAAAAACAAATTGAGGAGGAGCCTCACCCCAGTTTTCGACAATGCCATCGCGAAGCTCGGCGTCCCCGCAGCAGATCAGCGCCGGCGCGCAATCTTTCATCATCACCACGATCTCTTCCGGAGCCTGGCGCGCGTACAGCGGAACCACAATCAATCCTTCTGCCATGATGGCCAGGTCCATCGCCACCCAACGAATGCCATTGTGCGCCAGCAGCGCGCAACGATCTCCCTTCTTCAGACGCTGAGCCGCGAGGAATGACTGAGCCTTGCGAACCTGTTCCAGCAATTCGCTTCCGGTGATCAAAACGATTCGGCCGTCCCGAAGTTCCTGAAGGATGGTTGTGTCTGGTGCCGCTTCCAGCTGGGTAAAGATCTCTTGCAGAAAATTCATCGTCGGTCTTCCCAACTCCATTCCCCCTTACGAATCGGAAACTCCGGATATCGCCGCTGTACTTCCTCTTCGAAGTACACCCCCATTCGCGCCATGACTCTAAGATTGCGTACCACGGTCCGGCCGATTCCGGCAGCGATCGCCTCTCGCTCCTTGCACAGGGTGTCCATCGCGACCAGTAACTTCGCTTCCAGGTCCGGATCATCCACGTTCATCAGCAAATCTTCGTGGCCGCGTTCCTTCATCAAATTGCGGATACGCTCATCCATAGTGATCCCCGCCGAGGGCACCAGGCCCGGCATCGAAGTCACAATTCCGTGATAGCGCGAGGAAACCATCATGTGACAAGCCCGCAGAATACTCACCAACTCATAAATGTTGTAATCATCGGAGGTGAGCACAGGCACGCCTCCCAACTTCTCCGAAATCCGCTGCCCCGGACGCGCATCCAACCGCTCCGTCGCCACCAGAACCACAAACACGTTCCGCCGCCTACGAAATGCGTCCACTGCATTCGCGATTGCCGTCAAATATTGCTGATAAGCCCTTTCCGCAGCCGCCCCGGAATTATGAAAATACACTGAACGATAGTGGCTGTCTCTGTACGCTCCCGTAAGCCCATGCAGCGCAAACTTTGCGATCGAAGCCTTCACCGGCCACTCAAACGGATTAATTGGACACACCACCAGCACCGGCTTGCTGCCGTCCCACCCCGCCTCGCGCAAAGCCTTCTTTCCGTACTCCGCAGGATGCGGTTCAAATGTCCAAGCCGTATCCGTGCCCAACTCCGTGGGTACTCCAAGTTCGCGCAACACGGTTCGTGATTCTTCATTCCGGGTAATGACCAGGGAGTTCCGGCAATAACCGGCACACATCTTGGCCACCAGCGGATCCATAGCCCCGGCTTCCGCCCCATATCCCACAGAAAGCTTATTCTGCGCCGCCGCAATCCCTAACGAGCCAATCATCATCGTGGTCAGCGCATTGGCGAATTTGCTCTTGAACATCGAGCCTTCGCAGGCGACCACTCCATGATGTTTAGGCACTTCATCAAAAAGAAATGGCGGAAAAATATCCGGCAGGTGTACCTGCGCACTCCTTTCAAAATATTCCTGCGAGAACTTGAAGTTCTGCGACATTACTGTGAACGCAACATTCTCCGACCCCAGAATGTGCCGAATCTGTCGCAACATTTCTTCCACACGGGTATCTGAACCCATGTTCCGAGTGCCGTTGTAGCCGGCAAACAACAGCTTCAACTTTTCTCCCGGCCGCCAGGCGGTGCCCTTCCCCAGCATCCACCCCACCTTCGAGATTTCAATCAGGCTGCTGACCCAGGCCTCCAGGACGAAGTCCATCATGCGGCGGATCCTCCCGCCTTCACGGGCCAATCCTGGTACTTGTAACTGAAATCTGTGTCGCGGCTGAACTTCAAAAGAGGATAGCTGTATCTCGAAAACGGCACCGGCTTGCGAGCCAATTCAGTAGTCACTCGCGTATTGTCAAATACCGTATTCCACACCAGATATGGCAGAAAAACTTTCATCAATGACGCCCCGTATGCCAGTGAACCTTTCCAATTCGCCGACGCATTTACCGCCGCTGTGAACGGCCGCTCCAGAAGGGGCATAAACACTGGTCCTCGCTTGTTCTGCTCCGCCGCCAAGGCGTTGGTAACTTCGCGGAAAGTCTGCGAATCCCGGCCCGATGAAAGATGATAAGTATCGTATTGCGGATTTTCTTTCTGATGCAGCTTGGCAATGGCACCGGCGACAAAGTCCACATTCACGATGTCTATTTTGTCGGACGCGCGAAACGGAAGCACCGGCAATCCTGCCAGAAATACAAACGCCTTCACCATCTCGAACTGCGTAGTTTCCGCGTAACGGCTGTCACCCAGTACGATGCTGGGACGAAAAATAGTAATGGGAACTTCCGGCAGAAGTTGCCGGATCATGTGCTCGCAAAATTTCTTAGTTCGCGCATAAGGATCGTAATCGGACCGATCCCAATCGATAGCCTCATCTTCGCTGACGATTTCATCATGACGTTTCCCCGCCACCGCCACTGTGCTGACCTGGCTGAACCGCCGCAATCCGTGGTAATGATTCGAGCGCATGGCAAGCTGCACAACCTCCAGTGTGCCCCGAAGATTCACATTCAGACAGCTTTTCTCGGACTTCCGGTTCAACGACGCCGCACAATGCAGCACGGAATCCGTCGTATGTATCAATCGGTCGTAATCATCATCCGCCAATCCGAAACGCGGCTGAGTGATGTCACCACAAAAAATCCGTACCCGGGCTTGCAAGTGCTCGTAAAACTGCGGGAAGCCAAGATGCAATTGCAGTGCCTGCCACAAGCGCAGTTCAGCCTCATGCGGATCGCGCGCGCGCACTAGCAGGTTCAGTGAAGCACTGTGGTCTTGCAGCAGGGTGGCAGCGACGTGTGCGCCAATGTATCCGGTGGACCCGGTCAGGAATATCGCCACGTTGCTCCGTTTGTCCCCGTTTTTACAGTTTCGCCGTTGCCGGGGAAGGCCGGGGTCAATTGGAAACTGCGCGCCGGCCGCGCTTCCAGCGGACGTCCTTCAATCAGCGGATAAGTCCATTTTCGCAGCGCGGGAATGTGCACGTAAATCCAATATTCCCACCAGTCAATGGAGCGCGTGTCATAACCGAAATCGTCCTTCTCCTCCAGCAACAAAGCGTAGGACAATTTTTCCACGTTGTCGGCAACAAAGTCGTGCTCGTTCTGAAGTATGAACGGTTCGAACAGACCAATCAGTTTTTCCACCTTTTCCAGGCTGCGCTCCGCCCGCGCCAGCGGCGGCTTTCGTAATTGCAATGGCGCCATGATCCGCTGGATGGATTGGATAATTGCTTTTTGCGCCGGCGCCGACATCCGGTCATACCGCTCCTTGGACACTGGAATCGCGTCGAACCGCAGCCGCAACCAGTATTCCAATCCTTCCTGCGCCCGATAGTATTTCCGGTGCGCCAAAGAAGTCAGCTCGATCGATCGCCGCATGTCGCAAGGGTTCGTAACTGAAGTTGCCAGTTGATACACCCGCCGGTTTCGCCGTTCCACGATGGCCGCTGCGATCAAAGTCATGCCGCAGCACACCGAATCCACGGGAATGATGTCCAGACGCTTGCGCTCATTGGTTGGCAGTTGCCGGAAATAAGTCCCTAAAAGATACGAAAGCGAAGCCGACGTGTTGATACCTTCATTCCACCCCAGAAATGGCTTCTTCAGGGAGGTTTCCACGATGCTCGGCCGCACCACCGCAATCGGCAGTCCATCCCCGTTCTTGCAAATCAATGACTCCGCCAGACTCTTCGTAAATGTATAGGTATTGGGCCATCCCAGTTCATTGGCCCGCTTGGTTCCAGCCTCGGTCAAATAATTGCGCAGCCAGCGAATCCGATTCTTTCGTATTTGATTGTCCAGCGCCACGCCACTCAAGTCTTTGGCCGCGTGTTCTTTCTGCAAGGCCTGTTGGCAGAGTTCTTTGGTCACCTCCGGGCTTACTGCCAGCCGCTGCGCGTGTTGCACGAATTCGTGCAGCGATCGGCATTCGTTCTCCGCATCGAAGTTTGGCACACCTGCCGGAGCGTAATTGGGACGCAGCGTCTCGCTCACCCTGCCATCGCGCGCGCCAGCAACGTAACAGGTAGAAAGATGCAGCAGCCCCGCGTGGTCGGACTGGCGGACAAAATCCAGAATGTTCGACACCGCGCTCACGTTGGTCGCCAGGGCATCTCGCAGATCGGGATTGAAATCGGTAAGGCCGGAGCTGTTAATGATCAAATCCAGTTTCTTTCGCAGAAATTCGGACGCCTCCGGAGCCAATCCCAGTCCCGGTTCAGTCACATCACCCTCGATTATTTCCACGCGTTCGCCCAGAAACCGGGGCAGATCCATGCCGTAACGCTTGAATAGAAGATCGAAAACCGGCGAGCCCTCCACCAACTTCTCAAATCTCTCTGCTGCTGGATTCGATTTCTGGCGCCGGATCAGCAGGTAGATGCGCCCGATCTCCGGCAGATCCGTTACCGTATTCACCAGCCACACCTTGCCGATGAAACCAGTCACTCCGATGAGCATCACATGCTTGCCCGCCAAAGCGGCACGAAGGGAGAACGGACTGGTTGCCCCGACGCCATCGAAATGAACAATGGGGAAAGACCGTTTCGGTGCCTCACGCTCAGCAGAACTTACTGCCGATGTCAGGGTTTCCACACTGGGCAAATCCAGATCGTTCGTCAGTTGCTCCCCCGACCGCCTTCCATCCGGACCAGCTCCAGTAATACGTGCAAACAATCCTCGCGGACGAATAATCGGTTCAAGCAAACGTCCTGTGGCCATGCCATCTCGAAATTCCATCCGGTTCACGACCAGCCACTTTACCCCCAGATGCCGCGCCAGAGGCCGCATAACGTGATCCAGACCCTGGCTTACCAATAGCAAGTCAACGCCCGAATTGATTAATGTCTGGAGCTGCCGAACTCCATCCGGCTTTAGGTTTGGCTGCAACTTGTACTTGAAGTATTCTTCACCCAGCAAATCCAGCCGGTCACGACTCACTCCACGCAGCACTGTGTGCACCACACGGGTAGCAAACACCCGGTTCGCCGCGTACAGGAAGGGACGCAGCACCGCCATCAGAAAGACCAATCCCCGCCGCACCCAACGCTCCAGAAATGTCTGCGCGTTCCAGGTGAAAAAGGCTACCGGCCGGACCGTAGTCAGATCCAGCAGACTTCCTTCTACGCGCCAATACACACCGGTGCTGGCAGGGATAGATTTGTGATTTAGCATTTCCAAATTCTTGTCCTGAGACTCAGGGCCTGATGGTTCCTCCGTATTGGAGGGTGAAGCTATCTATTGTAAACAATTGGAGCCAAAGGGCGAAGTCACCAAATATCGAGCCTCATGTGGCGCGGGCGCCCCCGCCCGCGAACCTCAAAGTCTGATCCTCCCTTTGCCCTACACGATACTTCATCGCATGCCATCCCGAGCAAAGTCGAGGGACCTGTGTTTTTCCACTGTTTGCAAGCGAGCGCAGGAGAACCCTTATCACAATTATCATCTGGAACGAACACCGAGATCGCACTACCAGCTGGAGCTAACGTGGAACCGGCCCTTCAGGGCCGCGTAAGCCTTCGAATTAATCGGGCTTTAGCCCCAGCAGTCGCCGAATTTCTTCCACTATATCTTCCGGAGTTTGCCGGACATCCACCACCACGCCGTCCTCCGGCTCCTCGAGAATTGCGAATTGACTCACCAGCAATTTTTTCGTGGCAAAATGCCCCTGCCGCAAACCCAACCGCTGATAGATGATTTCGTATGTCCCCTTCAGATAAACCAGCTTCACATCCACCCCGACATCCAGGGCTTCACGATAGATCCTTTTCAAGGCCGAACAAGCCAAAACTACATTTTGCTTTTTCGCGATCCACCGGTTGATTGCTTCGCGGATCGCCTTAAGCCACGGCGCCCGGTCAGCATCATCGAGCGGAATTCCCAGTCTGATTTTTTCGACGTTCGCCGCCGAATGGAAGCTGTCCGCATCTACGAACTCCCAACCCAGTTGCCCGGCTAGCAACCTTCCCACGGTTGTCTTGCCCGCT
>MNDG01000030.1 GCA_001914815.1 Acidobacteriales bacterium 13_2_20CM_55_8 | reverse complement strand
TGGCGGAGGTAGGTCACGTCCTGGGAAGCTTCGTAAGAAACGCCCGCGACATCGTAATGGTAGATGAGCAGGGTTAAGGGCTTCTGCTCCGAAGACTGCATCTCATGTACGTCAATCACGGTGCCGTCGGTAATGCGTCCGATTTTATCGAGCATTTCGCGGCGCTCCCGCTCCAGCGCTTCTGCAGTCTTCGGTTTGCGACGTAAAAGGAGATAAGCGGCCAGCAGTGCGCCGGATACGCCCAGAATCGAGCTATAAAGCTGAATTGGAGTCATGAGGATTTATCAGAATAAGGCCAGATTGACAATCGTGGAAGAGACAAACTGGGAACCGAGAACAAGTCGTTGAGAACTGGTTCGTTAAAAAACCGCGTTATTCATTCACAACCGGATTTCTGAGCGTCCCTACTCCCTCGACACTCACCTCAACCACATCACCAGCCACCAGCGGACCGACGCCTGCAGGCGTACCTGTCGAAATCAGATCCCCAGGCAAGAGGGTCATGCACTGAGAGATATGACGGATTACGACGTCGAGGGCAAAAATGAAATCTCGCGTGCTGCCTTGCTGCCGGACTTCAACATTCACGCGGGTCTCCACCAGGGCGCCGGCCCATGGGTTAACTTCATCGGAAACCACGGGGCCAACCGGGCAGAACGTATCAAAACCCTTGGCTCGGGTCCACTGGCCGTCTTTTTCCTGCAGGTCACGGGCCGTGACATCGTTGACGCAAGTGTAGCCGAGTATGTAGGGACGAACATCCTCGTCAGGGCGGATTTTATTGCAAGTCTTGGCCACCACGACCCCGAGCTCCCCTTCATGGTCGACGCGCTCAGAGATTTTCGGGCGTCGAATTTGGCCGCCGGGCGCCAGCAAAGCAGATGGCGGTTTCAGGAAGATCAATGGCTCAATCGGGACGTCGTGGCCGAGTTCAGCGGCATGCTCACGATAGTTGCGGCCCACGCAAACGATCTTGGAGGATCGAATCGGGGCTAGCAGCGTGGCCTCCGCCAAGGAAACCGGCTCCATCCGCTTGGTGGGTACATCTTCCATATCTCCGTCCGAATCCTCCGGAGGGTTGACCAGCAAACGTGTGATTTCTTCCCGGCCCGCCACGGTTTCGACCAGGCCGTACTGAGGCCGGCTACTCAACTGAAAGCGGCAATATTTCATAGGACAGATATCTAATCACAACAGCGTCGCCAGTGCAGGTGTTGGAATTAGAAAATTCGATTGGGTCAAGACCTACCCGGACCAGATTACGGCGGAAACCGTACTTCAGCAGCAGCAGCACACAAACCAAAGCTCAAAGCCAGCATCTACAACTTGGCTGATTTGGCGATGTTTCCGGGGGATTACCTGTCTCTGAATCCCCTCACCGGATACAACGGACGGTAAACGGCTGACGAACGAAGTGGCAACGGCTCGGTGGTATTGCTTTTGGGCCGACCCTCCCCCGCCAGATATCGGTTGGGCGTGCTATTCGCTGCTGCGGTCGGAACGATCCAACCCAGGCGATGTCTTGTTTCTGAGGGCAGTTTTTGCTGATTGTTGTGAGCGTGAGTCTTAGTGAAGAATCGTGGGACAGAATACATGGCCACCCAGTTCCGATTGCCGGGCGAGCGTCGAAAACACGATCCCGGGGTGGAGGAGCGTAGCAAAACCGGCGCGCCCAAGCCGGTTCCACACGGAACCCTCCGCTCGGTTGGGCTTGGTCTGATCACGGGGGCGGCCGATGACGATCCCTCCGCGATTGGAACCTACGCCACCGCTGGGGCCACTCTCGGGCCATCCTTCTTGTGGACCGCTCCCGTTACCTTCCCCATGATGTTTGCGGTTGTCTATCTCTCCTCAAAGCTGGGACAGGTGGCCGGTCAGGGATTATTTGCGGTAATCCGCAAGCATTATCCCCGATGGCTGCTTTACTCTGCCTTGGTAGGGGTGCTGATTGGGAACACAATCGAAGCCGGGGCTGACCTCGGCGGAATGGCGGCTGCTCTCAACCTGCTTGTGCCCATTCCTATGGGATGGATCGTGGTCGCAATCACGGTCACCGTCCTTGCCCTTCAAGTGTGGGGCTCGTACACGCTCATCAGGGATATCTTCCGATGGCTCGCGTTGGCCCTGTTGGCCTACGTCGGATCCGCGATTCTGGCAAAACCCGAACTCTTATCTGTCATCAAAGGCACACTCATCCCCCATATCCAATTCAATCGTGAATTCCTGTCCATGCTGGTGGCCGTGATCGGAACCACGCTTTCTGCTTATCTCTATACCTGGCAATCCAATCAGGACGTGGAAGAAGATATTTCGATGGGACGCCGCCGCCTGAGCGACCGGCTGGGCACGACCAAGGAGGACTTGCACCATTCCGCCAGAGACATTGCAGTTGGCATGATGTTCTCCAACCTGGTGATGTACTTCATCATTCTTTCCACTGCGGCGACGCTGTTCAAAGCCGGCAGGAGCGACATCAGCACCGCGGCCCAGGCTGCACAAGCGCTTCAGCCCCTGGCGGGCAAAGCTGCGGGCCTTCTGTTTGCCATCGGGGTGGTAGGAGTTGGTTTTCTGGCTGTGCCGGTCATGACCATTGGGGCTGCGTATGATCTCTGTCAAACCTTTGGCTGGAAACATGGTCTGCACGCAAAACCAGCCGAGGCGAAGAAATTCTATATCGCGATCACCGTGTTCACGGCGCTGGCCATGGGCATGAATTTCCTCGGAATCAACCCCATCAAGGCTCTGGTGTTTGCAGGAATCGTGCAGGGGTTCTCCACACCGTTTCTCATGCTGATGATCATGCTCATTACCAATAACCGCGCCATCATGGGTAAGTGGGTGAACGGGCGGGCCATAAATATTTTGGGATGGATCACGACCGCAGCAATCTTTGCCGCGGCCATCGGGCTTGTCGTGGTGTGGATCAGATAGGCACAGTCTCGCTGGCCTCTTCGGAGCGAGCGCTTTCGTTTCCCCGCAAATCCACCGCCGATACGGAATAGAAATACTTCTTATCCCCGGCCACAGTGAGGTCACGAAACGCTGGAGTCTTGACCAGTTCGGAATTGATCTTCACCGGCTCGGCGCCCTCTTCATGACGGTAGATGTTGTATCCGGCGAGATCGGCATCGGTATTCGGAGCCCAGATCAGGTCGAGGAACGGCGTTTGTCCGACTCCGGAAGCAACAGCCTCGAGGCCTGACGGAACAGCCGGCGGAAAGCTGTCGTGCGCGAAGACCTTCACTTCAGCGGTGTCATCGCCCTCCACTTCAGCTTGAGCCTTGCCCGCTGTCGGGATCAGGGTCACGACGGTCAGGCGGTAGTTGTAAGTCTTCTCCCAATCGAAGCCGTGATCGACCATCTGCGCTTTTGCGGAGGCATACAGCGGAATCTCTCCGATAGCGGTTGGATTGTCGCTGCCTCCTTCCCGACGGTAAACACGATAGACGTACCGCAATGTCGGTAATTCGTGTCCCTCGGGAGATTCCATCCAGCTCAGCACGATGCCATCGACGGTGACTTGTGTCTGGAAGCCCGCGGGCGGCGGCAGCGTGGGCGCTGCCGGCACCTGCACCTGATTGGACAGTCCCGCGCTACGAGTGTCTTCATTTTGCACGGAGATTGCATAGATGATTTTTCCTGTGGGGTTTTGCTTCTGGAGTTCCAGTGAAATCGTATCCACATAGCTGGCTTGAATCTTTGAGGAGGGGTTCTTTCGCGGGGCACCCTTTCCCTGAGAAGAACTGGATGGCGGGACAGCAGACGGAGGAACTGTTCCAACCGCTGTCCCACATTCTTTCATTACGGTGTCGATGGCGCGGCAGACCTGGACTGGGCCCAAATGGCGTACCCTCTGGCCATCGGTGGTTTGCGTGGGCACACTCCAGGAAACGTAAACCTTGTCAGCCTTGCGGACAGCGCGAAGATCAGTGACCGGCTTGGGTAACTCCAACGACGGCGGCAGCGGCACGCCGGGAGTTCCGCAGCTGGCAAGAAAGGCAGTCGCCAACACAAATATCAGAACATGAGGATGAAATTGCTTCATCGCGGAAGCAACAGGGTAACAGAAGGGGGGAACCAACTCGCCGGTCGCAACGAGTCGGAAACTTTAACCTTATCTTATCAATGACTTATCTCTAAGTTATTGAATCTTCGTGGAGCGCGGCGGCGTACTGAAGAAAGAGCGCATGATCAGAACATCGCACAGGATACCCCTAGAACGCGCCAGGTTGACTTATAGGCTCGATCCGCAGCTCGGGCAGAGTAAAGGGGTGCTGGGCGGAAAGTCAGCGGGCTGAGGGCGCCTTTGCATTCTTATATTAGCTCAGGGCTATAATGCGTGTACCGGTTACAGGATATATCGCGATAAGTCCTGATCTTTCACAATGTCGGCCAGCATTTTGCCCACATACTGAGCGTCCACGGTGATGTGCTCGCCTTTTTTGTCAGGTGCATCGAAGCTTATCTCATCCAGGACGCGCTCCATGATGGTGTGCAGGCGGCGGGCGCCAATATTTTCCGTTCCTTCATTCACGCGGAAGGCAAAGCGGGCGATTTCCTCAAGCGCCTCGCGAGTGAATTCCAGCTGCACCCCTTCGGTTTCCAGCAAAGCCGTGTACTGCTTCACCAGCGACGATTTGGGCTCGGTCAGAATGCGGATGAAGTCCTGCATGGTCAGTGACTGCAGCTCCACACGAATTGGAAAGCGGCCCTGAAGTTCAGGAATCAGATCGCTGGGTTTCGAAACGTGAAAAGCTCCGGCAGCAATAAACAGGATATGGTCAGTGCGCACCATGCCATAGCGGCTGTTGACGGTAGTGCCTTCGACGATGGGCAGGATGTCGCGCTGCACCCCCTCGCGGGAAACGTCTGGCCCGTGGCCACTCTCGCGGCCGGCTATCTTGTCGATCTCGTCCAGAAAGATGATGCCCGAGTCTTCCACGCGATCAATGGCGATTCGCGTGACCTGATCCATATCGATCAGGCGCTGCTCTTCTTCCTGTATCAGATATTCGAAGGCCTCGTTGACCTTCATTTTTCTTTTCTTGGTACGCTGACCGAAGAGGTTGGGCAGCATATCTTTGATGTTGACGTCCATCTCCTCCACGCCCTGGTTGGAGATGATTTCGAAAGATGGGAAATTGCGTTCGCGGACGTCAATCTCCACCATGCGGTCATCCAGCTTGCCTTCGCGCAACTGCTGGCGCAGTTTCTCCCGGGTTCGACCCTGCGATTCAGATGATGACGTCCCTTCCAACACCAGACCGCCAGTGTTGGATTCACCGGAACGCGATGCAACCGGGGGCAGAAGAATGTCCAGCAGACGTTCTTCAGCGTTGAGTTCCGCCTTGTCGGCTACGTCCTCGAGCTTTTCCTCACGCACCATGTCGATAGCGATATCAACCAGATCGCGGATCATGGACTCGACATCGCGTCCCACATAGCCCACTTCGGTAAATTTCGAAGCTTCCACCTTGAGGAATGGCGAGTTGGCAAGTTTGGCCAGGCGGCGGGCGATCTCCGTCTTTCCCACGCCCGTGGGTCCAATCATGATGATGTTCTTGGGAATAACTTCTTCGGCCAACTCGGGCGCGAGTTTCTGGCGCCGCATGCGATTGCGCAGCGCGATAGCGACGGCGCGCTTGGCTGCGTTCTGACCGATGACATGCTTGTCGAGTTCGGCCACGATTTCGCGAGGCGTAAGTTCGTCCAGCGCGATGTGTTCTTCTTCAGCAGTTCCGGGAAGGTAGATAGCCATAAAATCAGTGACTAGTGGCTAGTGGCTAGTGGCCAGTTTCTAGTATTTTTGATCCTTAACAACAGATTCCTGCACATTTTCTCAAAGTTCTTCAATCGTAACTTTGTCATTTGTATAGATACACATTTTGCCGGCAATCTTCATGGCTTCCTCGGCGATTTGGCGAGCCGAAAGCTGGCTGTGCTCCGCCAGGGCTTGGGCTGCAGCCTGCGCATACGGGGCGCCACTGCCAATGGCAGCGATGCCGCCATCCGGTTCGATCACGTCGCCTTGACCGCTGAGCAAAAAAGTCTGCTCCTTGTCAGTAACCAGCAGCAGAGCTTCCAGATGACGCAGAAACTTGTCGGTACGCCAGTCTTTCGCCAGCTCTACCGCGCCGCGTCCTAAATTGCCATGATACTGCTCGAGTTTCGACTCGAAGCGGCTGAATAAAGTAAATGCATCAGCCGTGGAACCGGCAAAACCGGCGAGAATCTTGTCCTGGTACAGGCGGCGAATCTTTTTAGCCGAATGCTTGATGACGGATTCGCCCAACGTAACCTGACCGTCTCCTGCCATCACCACGCTACCGTTTCGGCGGACACAAAGAACTGTGGTCGAGCGAACTAATCGCTTCTTGTTCATTCGGATAATCTTTGATTATACCCTGCGAGCAACGGTCGGGGCTGGAGTCGGCGGCAAACCGCGGGCTCGCTTTAAGCGTGGACACCTTGTGGCTTGGTTTTCCCGGTCAGCAATTGGCGCAGCACGAACTGCAAAATGCCGCCATTCGCATAGTATTGCGCTTCCTGCGGAGTATCGATACGAACCAGGCAGTTGAACTCGGCCGTCTTACCCTTCTTAGTAGCGCGAACTGTCACCTGGCGGCTCGGAGCAAATTTGTCGACAAGCTCACGAATACCGCCGATTTTGAAGACCTCATCGCCGGTCAAGCCATGAGATTGCGCATTTTCTCCGGCGAGGAATTGCAGAGGGATAATTCCCATGCCAACCAGATTGGAGCGATGGATGCGCTCGTAGCTCTCAGCAATCACCGCGCGTACACCCAGCAGGAGCGGGCCTTTCGCCGCCCAGTCACGTGAGGAACCGGACCCGTATTCTTTGCCCGCGATGATGATGAGCGGTACGCCTTCGGATATGTATTTCTCCGAAGCCTCAAAGATCGACATTTCCGTTCCGTCCGGCAGATGACGGGTGAAGCCACCTTCTAAGTTAGGAACCATTTTGTTGCGCAGGCGAACATTGGCGAAGGTTCCACGAACCATCACTTCGTGATTGCCGCGCCGCGAGCCGTAGGAATTGAAATCGGCGGGCTTGACGCCATGCTCGATCAAATACTTTCCCGCAGGACTATCTTTTTTGATCGAGCCGGCAGGAGAGATGTGATCCGTAGTCACGCTGTCGCCAAGGACAGCTAGAGCTCGCGCTCCTTTAATATCGTCAATTGGCGCCGGTTTGAGCTTCATCTCGTCGAAGTAGGGAGCGCGGCGGATGTAGGTCGAGTCCTTTTCCCAAGCATAAGTCTCGCCTTTGGGTACTGGCAGTGAGCGCCAGCGCTCGTCACCGTGATAGACCTCGCCATAGCTCATACGGAACATGTCTGAGGAAATGGACTTCTGAATCGTCTCCTCGACTTCCCGTCGCGACGGCCATAAATCGGAGAGATAAACAGGCTGCCCCTGTCTATCCTTACCAATCGGATCCTTGCGCATATCTACGTCGATTCGGCCAGCTAGGGCAAACGCCACCACCAGCGGCGGCGACATCAGGTAGTTGGCGCGGACGTCAGGATTGATACGGCCTTCAAAGTTGCGATTCCCCGAGAGCACCGAGGCCACTACCAGATCATTTTCGTCAATGGCCTGGGAAATCTCTGGAGGCAGGGGACCGGAGTTTCCGATACAGGTAGTGCAACCGTAGCCCACGATGTGAAATTTCAGTTTTTCCAGGTACGGAGTCAGGCCGGCGCGCTCCAGATAATCACGGACGACTTTGGAGCCGGGGGCAAGCGAAGTTTTCACATAAGAAGGAACTTGCAGCCCACGTTCCACTGCCCTTTTGGCCAACAGCCCTGCAGCGATCATCACGGATGGATTCGATGTATTGGTGCAGCTCGTAATAGCCGCAATCACCACACTGCCATGATGAAGATGACCGTTACCGCCAGCGACTGCGGGAGCTGAGGATCCTTTTCCAGGCTTAAGCAGCGAAGGCAGCGCTTGTTCGAAAGACTCGCGGGCTTTGGAGAGTGGCACACGGTCCTGCGGACGCTTCGGGCCGGCCAGGCTGGACTCGACTGAGTCGAGGTCGAGGCTGAGCAACTCGGAGTATCGCGCTTCGGGCGTTTTCTCATCGTGAAAAAGGCCTTGAGCCCGGCAGTAAGCCTCAACTAAAGCGACCTGCTCATCGGAGCGTCCGGTAAGGCGCAGGTAGGTGAGAGTTTCTTTGTCGATGGGGAAAATTCCGCAGGTTGCGCCGTACTCCGGCGACATGTTGCCGATGGTGGCGCGATCCGCTAACGGCAACTCGTGGAGGCCGGGACCGAAATACTCGACGAACTTGCCCACCACTCCGTGTTTGCGCAACATCTCGGTGATGGTCAGGACCAAATCGGTAGCAGTCGCACCCTCGCGCAGTTTGCCAGTCAGTTTCACGCCGACAACTTGCGGGATCAACATAGAGACAGGCTGTCCCAACATGGCAGCCTCAGCTTCGATACCACCCACACCCCAGCCCAGTACGCCCAGGCCATTGATCATCGTGGTATGGGAATCGGTCCCGACCAGCGTGTCCGGATAAGCCACACGCTTGCCGTTCGATTCCTGCACAAAGACTACGCGCGCCAGATATTCAAGGTTCACCTGGTGCACGATGCCGGTGTCCGGCGGCACGATAGCGAGATTACGGAAGGCAGTTTGTCCCCAACGGAGAAAGGCGTAGCGCTCTTTGTTGCGGATGAACTCCATTTCGGCGTTGAGTTGGAAGGCTTGCGGAGTACCGAATTCATCTACCTGTACGGAATGATCGATCACCAATTCGGCCGGCTGCAAGGGATTGATCAGGGTTGGATCGCCGGAAAGACGCTTCATAGCGTCGCGCATTGCAGCCAGGTCGACGACCGCTGGCACACCGGTGAAATCCTGCAGCAAGACGCGGCTGGGAGTGAATGCGATTTCTTTTTCCGGCTTGGATTTACTGTTCCACGAGGCCAGAGCGCGAATGTCTGCCTTGGACACGTTGCCGCCATCTTCGGTGCGCAGCAAGTTCTCCAGAAGGATCCGTAATGAAAAAGGAAGATGACGGGTGGAGATTCCCTTTTTATCGAGCGCATCCAGACGATAAATTTCGTAATCGTGATTGCCAACGCGTAGGGTGGAACGACTGCCAAAACTGTCCATACATGTTTGCCTCTTCGTATGAAGCCAGAGTCAGGAACCGCGCGCTCTGTAAGCGTCGTAGGCCCGGACAGTCTAGTCTAGTCCTCTCAAAGTGGAATTGCGTAGTGGGCTGACCGGGGAAGCGGAACGGATCGCCGAATTCTCCATCATGTGTGGACCGTTTGCACCAGTAGCCAGGCGTTCAGAATTGCAATGAATGCCGCCGTGACCCAGGATAAAAGTTTTAGCCATCGCGCGTTCACGAACTCGCCCATTTTTTGCTTATCGCTGGTAAACA
>MNDG01000035.1 GCA_001914815.1 Acidobacteriales bacterium 13_2_20CM_55_8 | reverse complement strand
AATTGGGACGCCGTCGCGAACAATTACTGAGCAGCGCGCAAACGTTGTGGAGGCGCTTGTGCCAGGCGCCTATCTTTTTAGGTTCGGCGTTTGACACAAACGCCGCTACAACGATGGCCTACCTGAACGAAAATTATCTCAAGCTTCAAGCCGGCTACCTTTTCCCAGAGGTGGCGCGGCGTGTGCGCGAGTTCTGCGAGAAAAATCCCGAAGCGGCGAAGCGGTTAATTCGGTGCGGGATTGGTGACGTCACGGAGCCGCTCCCGCGCGCGGCAATTGAAGCAATGAAGCGCGCAGTCGAGGAGCTGGGTCATCGCGAGACATTTCGCGGCTATGGCCCGGAACAGGGTTACGAATTTCTTAGATCCAAAATTGCACAGCATGATTATCGGGAACACAACATCGAGATCGCCGACGACGAAATTTTTATCTCGGACGGTTCGAAATGCGATTGCGGCTACATCCTCGACATTCTCGGCGACCAAAACAAGGTCGCCGTCCCCGATCCGGTTTATCCGGTCTACGTCGACACAAATGTGATGGCTGGGCACACGGGGCCTGGCGGGAAGGACGGCAGCTATGAAGGCCTCAGGTATTTGCCATGCACTGCTGAAAATAATTTTGTTCCCGAGCCGCCAAAGGAACATGTCGATCTGGTCTATCTTTGTTTTCCTAACAATCCGACCGGGGCTGTGGCATCGCGCGCGCAGCTCTCGCATTGGGTCGCCTACGCGCGCGAACATGACGCGCTTCTGTTGTTCGATGCTGCTTACGAGGCGTACATTTCTGACCCGGAAATTCCGCATTCAATTTTCGAAGTGCCCGGGGCGCGAGAGTGCGCGATTGAGTTTCGCAGCTTTTCCAAGAACGGCGGATTCACCGGCGTGCGCTGCGGGTTTACAGTCGTACCGAAATCGGTGCTCGCCCAGACCGAGAACGGTCGGCGATTACCACTGCATCCGCTTTGGCAGCGGCGCTGGAGCACCAAATCCAACAGCGTGGCTTACCCGGTGCAACGCGGCGCAGAGGCGTTGTATTCACAAGAAGGTCGCAAGCAAGTGCGGGTGCTTATCGATCATTACATGGGCAACGCAAAACTCCTCCGGGACGCCGTTGTCGCTGCTGGTCTAAAGCCTTTCGGCGGAGTAAATGCGCCGTACATCTGGGTGAAAACACCAGATGGCCTCACGAGCTGGGAAATGTTCGATCGAATGCTGCGCGAGCTAAATGTGGTTATCACGCCGGGTGCCGGGTTTGGCGCGCAAGGGGAAGGCCACTTCCGCATTTCGGCTTTTAACAGCCGCGAGAACGCCGAGGAAGTCGCGCGCCGTTTAAGAGGACTGCACTGACTGCACTGATGAGGGATGCTGTAGTGTGCGCTGTCTCAGCGCATGTAACTCTCCGGATCACAGCACGTGCTCCGCTGAGGACAGCGGACTCTACAGGCACCGTGCAGGCGTCTCGCGAACCGACTACAAATCCTTGTCGATCCCGTAGAGCAGCGTAGAGTCCGCAGAGTTTTCGTATATCAGGCGTGCCGGACCGAAAGCAAAATCTGCCGCAACTTTATCGTTTTTGTTTCCTGATGCTGGGTGACTCGCACAAGGCTCAGGAAGTTTTTCACACCACGTTGCGCGAAGCGGCCCTGCGCGCCGCACATGGGGAACTGCCGAAGGAACGTTTCTGGCTGTTCCGTGATGCGCGTTGGCGTTGCTTGGAAGCAACCGAAGCTGACTTGCAACCGGAGTCGCTCAAGCTCGATGAACACGACCTCGCTCCACATGCTGCATCACAAATTGAACAGATGGAGCCCACCCAGCTCGCAGTCTGGATCTCCGCCGCACCCGATCCTCAGAGGACTGCCCTTGCACTTTTTTATCTGGATGAATTCGATTACAAGGAGATTCTTGATCTCGCCGATCTCAAGCTCAGTGAGCTTTCTCGATTTTTGGTGCAGGGGCGCCGGCAGTTGCAGGCATGGCTCGACGGAAAATTTCCTGAAGCCACCAACGTATGAGAACGCCACGGTTATCGCGCGGGCAACGCGCACTTTTGAATTGCGCGCCGATCAATCAAGGCAAGCTGACTGATCGCTTGATGCGCGCGGCTGTATCTCGTGCAGCAGACTCGCCTGAATTTGCCAATCAACAGAACCTTGATCGTGCGGTCGCCGCGCTGGTAACTCTCATTCCGGTTCCGCCAGAGACGGCGGAATGGTTTGCCGAAAAAGATCTGGTTGTTGGGTCGAAGTGGACGTGGAAAAAAATAGTGCGCAATCCCGCCGTCCTGGCGATCAGCATCGCAGTCGTGGTTATCGCTGGAGTATCCGTGTTTCAAGTGCTCAGTCGTCTGAATGATTTTCCGGGGTCAGCAACCGCTCGTAAATTATTGACTGTAGCTGCCTCCACACGACCGGTCATGCTCGATCCGGTCAGCACTGAAGCGGGCACGTTGAGCGATTTGTTTTTTATGAAGCACGGCCTGGAACATTACGATGTCCCGGAGGAGTTCGCCGATTTTCGCACCATCGGTTGCCGCGTTTTCGAGGATGACGAGTCGCGTCGGATTGCCCAAATCTGGCTCGCCGAAAAACGGATGCAGCTGTTTCTTTTTCCGGCGGAGCGGAATACGAAAACCGGCGCGGTGCTTCGGTTTCCCGGATGGCGCTACGTTTCTCAGGAAGGCTGGGTGGGCGCCGTGAAAGAGCAAAGCGGCGTGTGCTTCATGGCCGCACTTCGGGGTAAGGAAACTGATCTGGCGCCTTATTTGGCGAACCAAAAGGAGTAGGGGACTGCCAGGGGGGAGATTCGAACTCCCGACCAAGGGCTTATGAGTCCCCTGCTCTACCACTGAGCTACCCTGGCGCGAGGGGAACAAAATTGAATCTCATGACATCCAGTGTCAACGCTCGCGTTCCGGAACGTTGAGCGTTGAAGTTTGTCTGCGCGCTGCTAAGCAGAATTCCAGAATGACAAACGACGAGGGGATTCTCAAAAAATTTTTCGCGCTCGGGAATTCCTACTGGCTTACACGTTTCGTGATTCTGCGGCTGCTGGGTTTTGTTTATGCGGTTGCGTTTTTGGTAGCCGTACAGCAACTCGTCCCATTGATCGGCGAGCACGGATTAACTCCGGCGAATCATTTTCTTGCCAGCGTACAAACGCAACTTGGTTCACGCACTGCCGGCGTGCTGCGAGTGCCCAGTCTCTTTTGGTTCGGCATTTCCGATCACGGTATGGTGATCTTCGCCTGGACGGGGTTCGCGCTTTCGCTTGTTGTTTTTGCCGGGTACGCAAATGCGATCATCCTCGGCATTCTTTGGGCGATGTACATGTCGATCGTTCACATCGGGCAGATCTGGTACGGTTACGGCTGGGAGATTCAACTGCTCGAGACTGGCTTTCTCTCGATCTTTCTTTGTCCACTGCTCGATGGACGGCCGTTTCCAAAGTGCAGGCCGCCCATCCTGGTCTTCTGGCTTTTTCGCTGGCTCGGGTTTCGCATCATGATTGGCGCCGGCCTGATCAAACTGCGCGGCGACCCGTGCTGGCGTGATCTTACGTGCCTCTATTATCACTACGAGACGCAGCCGATTCCGAGCCCGATCAGCCGTTATCTGCATTTTTCGCCGTATTGGTTGCTCAAATTTGAAACGGCATGGAACCATTTCGTTGAACTCGTCGTGCCGTGGTTCTCGTTTGGGCCCCGACTGGCGCGCCACATCGCGGGTGTGTTGCTCGTGACGTTTCAGATTTTTCTCATTATCAGCGGCAATCTTTCGTTCCTGAATTACCTCACCATCATTCCGTTTCTGGCGTGCTTTGATGATAGTTTCCTTCGCCACTTCTTACCGCGAGCCATCGTTAGGCGCGCCGAACAAGCGGCGCAGCAATCGCAGCCGTCGCGCATCAACAACGCTATCGCGGTCGTACTCTCGATAATGGTTATCTGGCTGAGCATACCCACCGTGCTCAATCTCGTATCCGGGCGCCAGCTGATGAACTACTCGTTCGATCCTCTTGATCTTGTGAACACTTACGGCGCATTCGGTACAGTGGGCCGGGAACGCGACGAAATCGTTTTTGAGGGAACCGACGACGTGCTGATTACCGACGACACGAAATGGAAGGAATACGAGTTCAAAGCCAAACCAGGTGATCTGAACCGCTGGCCGCCATTCGTGGCGCCGTACCAACCGCGGATTGACTGGCAAATCTGGTTCGCTGCAATGGCCTCACCCGCCGACACACTGTCGCTCCTGGCGAACAATCCCTTTCCCGACGCGCCGCCGCATTACATTCGAGCACGGTTGTATCGCTATCAGTTTGCGCCAATTGACGACAAAGCGTGGTGGAAACGCGAACGAATCGGCGAATGGTTGCCGGCGTTGGACGTAAACGACCTTCAGTTTCGGCGTTTGCTGGACGCGATGGATTGGCTGGACTGAGTAACACAGCCATTTTGGCTGTCTCGTTGTGCGGCTGCTCAGCCCGCACCGAATCCTGCAGGCCAGAAGCCTGTTTGACGCAGTCAGCCAAAATACCTGAGTTACATTCATCGTTCTAAATGAGATCTGCCCGGTTCCTCAGCACAAAGCTTTTAGAGCAAATCGCTGATCCAAGATCGCGGTTTAATTTGGATTATCTCGCCTACCGAAAGGGTGAGATTACGTGCGCGGAGCTGATCGCCCGCCTCCCGCATGTCGCCCGGAGCCTGGAATTTGTTGGGATCAACCGGCCATCTAATTAACACCTGGCTTTAGCCAGGTATTTTCCGCACACCGCGCCGATAAGCCGTTTAAACGGCTTGATTTTTGGACGTCGGTGCGCCGCGCTGAAGCGCGGTGTCAATAAAGAACACGTAATCGGAAGTCGCCCGGGAAATTGCGATTTAAAAATCGCCGCGCGCTTTCAGCCGAGTGATCGTTTCGCGCATCATGCGATGGCCGAAATGGCCCTGGCGGACGCGCAACAGTTCCGAGCCATGCCATTTTCGCTGGATTGCCGCGATTTGCTCAGCAGGCGCGATCGAATCGAATTCGCCGGTCACGAAAAGAACGCGAGCGGGATCGCATCGTGGCACACAGTGCAACGGTGAGCTCAGGGGAAAATGCCGGGCAACGAGAGAGGGCTCGATGTTTGCGCGGATCAGTTCGTGCCGAATGCGACGCGCAGCGGGGCTTTGCCAAATGGCGTGGTCGACGTTCACGATCGGCGCCATTAAAGCAACGAAACGAAGATCAGGTTCCACGGTGGCCAGCAGCGCGCCGATCCATCCGCCGTAACTGGTGGCAAGCACACCGAACTCGCGGCAGCCGTGTTCGCGCAGCGCGTTCATTAACTGACGCAGCTCGACCACACCCTGACGCAATGCTTCGGCGTTGCGAATCAGATCCGGTGTGATCGCCAGTTCCCCGTTCCAGTAACCAGCCGGGACACGCGAAAAGTGGTAGGGCAGATGAACGAAACAAGCATTCCAGCCAAGTTCGTTGAACGATTCTGCCCAACGGTGATGGCCGGTGGGACTCGTGGACATGAGTGCATGCAGCAGAAACACCGTTGGCGTTCGCTCCCACTTCCGTGCATCGGTTCGGAAAAGCTCCACGCACGCGACATTGTTTGCCGCAAATGCAGTTTGGATGGGGCTACGCCATGACAGCGTTGCCATACGTGAATCACGTATGCCATCGACCGTTGGCTCTGAATCTGATTCACCGTTGCGAGCAATCACGTTCGGGGCGGAGTAATACTGGTGCGGCGAAAGCGCCTCGCACATTACCACGTAGCGCTCCATCTGCTCGCGACTACTCCCGTTCAAGCGGTGGCGCCTGTGTAGGAAATTAATGGATGCGCATAGAAGCGAATCGACCGTTCCTGAAGCAAAACGCCGCAGCGCATTTTCCAAATTTGCATGCCAACCCCTGCGGTTGCTGATCCCAGTCACGGCAAGGTCGCCGCGGCGACTGCTTGCCCTACAATGCTTCATCCTTTCTCGCGGTGAATGGGGCAGATCATCAGGAGTGAGCTGAAGCTCTCTACGTAGTTCAGCGTAAAGATTGTTAAACGCGGCCGCCAATTGGGATCCAATTCGCTCGCGTGCCTCTGATCTTTGCAACTCTGGGAAGTGTGAGATGGGAGTGCCAAACGCGATCCAGATCCGCGTGCGTCTAAGCGGAAGCCACTGCTTTGCGGAATAGAGCCGATCGCTGCCAAGGATGACGCATGGCAGTATCGGAACGCCAGCGATGTGCGCGAGAGTCGCCGCGCCCGGTCGAAGCGGCGCCCCTTCCAGCACTGAACGCACGCCATCGCGAATCCCGCCCTCCGGAAAGAGACCGACCACGCGCCCATTTTTCAGTCGGTCGATTGCGGTGCGAATTGTCTTGCGGTCGGCGCGATCGCGCTCTGCCGGGAAGGCGTCGATCGCGCGCAATAAGAACCCTAGCCCGCGCGGCCGGAAAAACTCCGCCATTGTCATCCAATCGATCTTTCGTTGGACGACTAGCGATATGAGAAATGGATCGAAATGGCTGATGTGATTTGCTGCGAGTAGAAAGCCTCCGGAGCAATTTGCATTTTCGCGTCCGAGCACGTGAATCCGTGCGATGCAGCCGAACAGCAGCCTCGTCCACAACCATCCCACATGATAGGCGCAAGAATGAAATGCTGAGGCAATGACGACGCACGAATGACGAATGACGAATGAAATCCGAATGTTCAGATGACGAAGACCAGCAGAGGCGTTTCGCGATTCGGATTTCGTCATTCCGTCGTCATTAGACATACGGCATTCGTCACTGCTTGTGTTCATGTCGCGTATTCTGAACCCATGCCACACGAAGATTTCATCAAATCGTTCGCGATCTGAAGCTATTTTTCAGGCTGAATCCTTTTTCGAACATGGTATCATAGTCGCAGTTTCGATCTTAGCTGTGGGTGACAGATTATGAAACCGAGGAATCCTTCCGCGGGCGGCAAGGGACAATTCCCCCATACGGACTACTTTTTCCATTCGGGTTTCGGCCACTGGCGTGGCGGACACTTCTCGCCTTATGACGGAGAGGA
>MNDG01000044.1 GCA_001914815.1 Acidobacteriales bacterium 13_2_20CM_55_8 | reverse complement strand
TATTCCGAAGGCGATTGAGTTCTTCTGCACAATGGATTATGACCGGAAGGCTTGTCTAAAAGACTCCATCACGTTGCGCCGTGCGCTGGCGCCTTATCCGCTCGATCGACTCGGGGCCTGGTCCTTCGTGTTGGCGCCGTCCGACGACTGGAAGAATCTTGTTCACAGCCTGCGTGGCGATCCGACAAGCCCTGCATTCTCGATCATCGAGCAGCGTACAACCGCACTAGAGAGCAGCCTGTTTTCCGCGACCCCCAGCCGTAACGAGGACCTTCTGCTCACCTTCGGCGTGATTGGAAACGCTTTGCTCGACCTGGCGGTGACACACGAGTTGGGCCACGGCATTTGCCACGAGAGGGATGAGCGTTGGGCAGATGACTATGGTCGCGAACTGCGCCAGACGAGGACAGTGGATTGTACTAAAACATCGCGAAGAAAAACGGCGCGCGCATTGCAATAGCGCGGTCCATAATGTCTATTGTGCCGCAAGAAAGCGGGCGGTGAAGCAGCGCGGGAAAGAGTCTTTGCCCCAGCCCTCAGGGGTATCGTGGGAGTAACGGCACATCGTTACCAAAGGCTTACAATGATACGATCACGCCACGCCTAAATCACCTGTTATCAGTCTCTTGTAGGTTTTCTGCTCACTTCATCGCGAAATTACTTTTCTGTTGCCAAGCAGCTACAAGTCTCTTAATATCGCAGAGTTGCTGGATTTTTAGCGGGTGGCAGTTGACCACTGGCAGGTCCTGTGCAACGTAAGCAGTTATAAATTCCGGGGATGGCACAGGGATTAATGTCATATAAGGGTTCTGCGCTGGTTCGTCTCGTCATTTTTTTCTTTCTGGCCTTGCTGCTCACAGAGAGTGGCGTTGCTGCGACTATCAACACCCGTTCACTCACTTCGCGGAAATCCAAACAAACTGTCAGCGAAAGCCAACGAGCCAAAAAGCGGATCAATCGTCTGGCGCGCAGTCGTGCGTCCCGCTCACGCAAGGCGCGGATAGTACGCGCTGGTCATCGGCGCAGACGTTATTACGAGCGCTTCACCGCAAGCTCCTTCCGCGATGATGCCATCGAAGGGGACGTGACGGCTGGCGAAGATCCAGTCGTTCGTCAGGCTGCTCTGGATGCTTTGGGCAACATGAACGGCACGGTGCTGGCAGTTGAGCCGACCAGTGGACGTATCCTGGCGATGGTGAACCAGAAGATGGCTCTGTCCAGTGGCGCCCAGCCTTGCTCGACCATTAAGCTTTCAGTAGCCCTCGCCGCGCTCAACGAAGGATTGATCACCAAGGAGACTGAAATTCGGTTAGGCCGTCGCAGCCGTATGAACCTTACCGACGCTCTGGCTCACTCCAACAATTCCTACTTTGAAGCTCTCGGCCGCAAGCTCGGCTTTCAGAAGGTCAGTTATTACGCGCATCAGTATGGTCTCGGTGAACTAGCTGGTTACGGAATTCCTGATGAGCAACTGGGCGCTTATCCCACACAGGAGATTTCTTCCAAGCTGGGCGGCGTGGGCAAAATGTGCTCCTTCGGTGAAGGAGTTTCGATGACTCCGCTGCAACTCGGAGCCATGGTTTCCGCGATCGCTAACGGCGGCACACTCTACTATCTGCAACACCCGACGACAGCCGAAGAAGTAGCTGCCTATCAACCCCGGGTGAAACGCAATCTCGATATTGCTTCCCTGATTCCAGAAATTTCCGACGGTATGCTGGGAGCGGTAACTTACGGCACGGCCCGCAGCGTGAAAGTTAATTTCAACGAGGAAGAAATTCTAGGCAAGACCGGGACTTGCTCCCGCGCCGGCACCCGCTACGGGTGGTTTGCTTCCTATGCCAATACTGACATCGGACGAATCGTGGTAGTCATATTCCTGCAAGGGGGCCGTCCGACGTATGGTCCCAAGGCGGCTGAGATTGCCGGCCGCATGTATCGCGATCTCTACGATCACAATTTCTTCGTAACCAAGACGATTGCGCCTGCTGACACCGCGGATGTGGAGACTGTGAGCGCTCCGCAGTAATCGACTTGAAACAAATGTCCTCTGGACTCTAGAAGGCCTCTTAAAGGCCTTTTTTCTCGTATCCTCATCCTACTCCTTCGAGTTGGCCGCGCTGATAAACTACACAAATCCTTATGTATTTGCTCTCCCGTCGTCGCATGATGCCGAAATTGCGGGTTCTAATCTTCGTCTGCGTTTCGTCCCTCTGTGCACTATGCTTCGCCTGGCAAGGTCCCGCTTCACGAGAAGTGGGTGTGCGAATTATAGTGGTGAATTCTGCGACGGAGGCGCAACAAGTCCTGCAGCGTCTCCAAAAGGGCGAAGATTTCGCCGCCCTCGCCAAAGCAAAATCCACTGATCCCACGGCCGACGATGGCGGCTTCATGGGTAGGCTGGACCCAGCCTCACTACGCGCCGAACTGAGGGACGTCGTACAGGGACTCAGTCCCGGTCAGCTCACCGGCGTGATCAAAATCCCTTCCGGCTACGCCATCCTGCAAGTCATCCCGGAAGAGCAGAGCACTGCTGGAATCGGGATGAGCTCCAGCCAGATGCTTCCTTTGACCGGTCGAGGAAGCGTGCGCTACACGCCTGACATTTCCGGCGCTGTCGACATGGAGTTGGCTTTCCGGAAAGTGCCCAAGCCCGACGATTGGAACCGCGATTTCCAGGCGGTCTGTGAAACCCGCAAGCGGGCGCTCGCCATGGCAGTACAGCGGATGGAAGGACTACTGGATCCCAACAACCCCGAGGGAATGGCGCACGCAAAGCCTGCGGATGTGCAACAAGCACATTACGCTTTGGCTCAGTTCCAAACTTACTCGGGCAACATGGAAGCAGCGCTCCAGCATTGGCAGGCCGCTTACCGGATTGCCGAATCGGATATTCCTGGCATGGTGCCCCAAATGCAGGAAATCCTCGGCACAGCCTACTTGCACAAATCCGAGATGGAGAACGATGTCTACCGCGAGCCGGGTGACCGCTGTATTTTTCCACCCGTAAAAAGCGTCTCATATAAAGATACGGCCGATTCCGAAACGGCCATTCAGTACTTCACCAAATATCTGGAGCAGAAGCCGGACGACATCGAAGTGAAATGGCTGCTAAATCTTGCTTACATGACACTGGGAAAATATCCAGCAGGTGTGCCGGCGAAATATTTGATCTCGCCGGCTGCATTTCAATCGAAAGAGACGATTGGCCGCTTTGTAGACGTAGCCCCTGCCGCTGGGCTGAACAAATTCTCCATGGCCGGCGGAACCATCGTGGATGATTTCGACAACGACGGCTTGCTGGATGTTGTTACTTCCAGCTACTACCACTGTGAGCCTCTTCATTTTTTTCATAACAACGGCGACGGCACCTTTACCGATCGCGCAGCCGAAGCCGGCTTGGCAAACCAGTTGGGAGGTCTGAACATCATTCAGGCCGATTACGACAACAATGGCTGTATGGATATTCTGGTGCCCCGCGGAGCCTGGCAGTTTCCGCTGCGCCTATCGCTGCTGCGAAACAATTGCGATGGCACATTCACCGATGTCACCCGTGAAAGCGGCCTCGGTTCATTTTTTGCGGCCTCGCAGGCAGTAGTCTGGCTTGATATAGACAACGATGGCTTCCTGGATTTGTTTGTTGGCAACGAGCAAGGTCCCAGCTATTTGTTTCACAACCGCGGCGATGGGACCTTCGAGGACATTTCTCATTCGGCTGGCGTAGATCGCATTGCGGTCACCAAGGGTGTTGCGGCCGCCGATTACGATAATGACGGATACATGGATCTGTATGTATCCAACCTCACGGGTAACAACTTCCTCTATCACAACAACCACGACGGCACTTTCACCGAGGTTGCGCAGCAGGCGGGTGTGCAACAACCATGGACTAGCTTCGCCGCCTGGTTCTTCGACTATGACAACGATGGCTGGCCCGATCTATTCGTCACTAGTTACTACATGTCCGTGGAGGAAACTGTTCGCACTTACCTGGGCCTTTCGCATAACGCAGAAACTCTGAAGCTTTATCGCAACCTGGGAAATGGAAAGTTTCAGGACGTCACCACACAGGTTGGACTCGACCGCGTCTATACGCCTATGGGTTCCAATTTTGGCGATGTGGACAACGATGGATTTTTGGACATCTACTTGGGAACAGGGCTTCCCACCTATGCTGCGCTAGTGCCGAACGTTTTGCTGCGCAACCACGATGGAAAGTATTTTGTGGATGTCACTGCATCCTCTGGCACTGGCGAGTTGCACAAAGGCCATGGTGTGGCTTTTGCCGATATTGATAATGATGGAGACGAAGATCTTTTGGTTGAAATCGGCGGCGCTGCCCCCGGCGACGCGCATACATTCCGCCTTTTTGAGAATCCCGGCAATGGCAATGACTGGATCACACTCCATCTGGTGGGAGTGAAAACCAACCGTGCTGCCATTGGAGCACGCATTAAAGTCACCGTGGAGAATCAGGGCCATGGCACACGCTCGATTTATCGCACGGTGACCAGTGGCGGATCCTTCGGCGCTTCACCTCTGCAGCAACATATCGGGTTGGGAAAGTCAGCGCGGATTCTGGGCCTGGAGATTTGGTGGCCCACCAGCAACACGCGCCAGAATTTCACCAATGTCGGCAAAAACCAGTTTCTGGAAATTAAGGAGTTTGCCAAAGACTATGCCCGTCTAGAGCGCAAGCCTTACCGCCTGGGAGGCGCGAGGCGAGAGGCGGCATCTGTTCCGCATCCCGACAAAACTCCGTCCCAAAAGCAGTAGAATGACGTGCGGGACCATGCGAGGCCAAATCCTAAAAGCCGGAATGCTTCTTCTGATGACGTTGTTGCTGGCCGAATCTTACCTATGGGCGGCGCAGCGTTATTCCGCCAAGGGCTTGGTCCTGAAGGTGGATCGTTCGATGCGGGCCTTGGTCGTATCCTGTCAGGACATTCCCGGTTACATGGATGCGATGGTCATGCCATTCACGGTCCGCGAAGCCAAGGCTCTCGACGGCCTCGCGCCAGGCATGGTGGTCGAGTTCACGCTGGTCGTAAACCAGAAGTCGTCCTATGTCGAAGATGTTCGCGTGCGGAGTTTTGATAGCACCGAGCGCGAGCCTGTCGACGCTCGCCGGCTGAAGCTTCTGGAAGGATTGATTGATCCCAAATCAGTTCCTTCGACCGCTTTGGCTGCCGGTCAACCTGTACCGAATTTCGCTCTCACGGACCAGAACCAGCGGCGCATTTCGCTCCATCAGTTGACCGGCAAAGTCGTAGCGATGAATTTCGTCTATACCCGTTGCGCTCTGCCTGAATACTGTTATCGGCTGTCCAATAACTTTGGCCGTCTGCAGAAGCGTTTCAAGGAGCGCATGGGCCGAGATCTGGTTCTGCTCACCGTCACCTTCGACCCTGTCCACGACCACCCTGAAATCCTGGCCAATTACGCCAAGACTTGGAAAGCCGATCCAGAAAGCTGGCATTTTTTAACCGGAAGCGTACCCGACGTGGAGCGCGTATGTAATTTGTTCGGAGTGAGTTTTTGGCCTGACGAAGCTCAGCTTACCCATTCCCTTCACACTGCTGTCATCGATCGCCAGGGGAAGCTGGTAGCCAACCTGGAAGGGAATCAATTCACCGCAGAACAGCTCGGTGACCTGGTCGAAACCGTGATCCGGCGCCCCCATTAGCACCATCGCGCAAAGCAGCGCCCTCCCGGTCCGGAATCACTGCCTAAGGAGCAACCCTTGGCCCTCGACTATCACCGAAGTTACGGATCGCTCAAGGAGAAACCATGCCGGATAGAAAACAAGCCGCACCAGAGACCCTGATGATCAGATTAGCTCGAGTTGCAGGGTCGGTCGCTGGCACCCTGGCTGCTAAGACCGCTAAGGTGGTTGCGAGGACTGAGTCCTCGTCTCAAGGCAGGGAACCGAAGTCTTCAGCAGGTTCGGCCATTACCCCGAAGCAAGGGCGCCCCCAGGGAAAGAAAAAGACAAAACGCGCAGGAGAAAGACCGAAACGTAAACCCAATCGGAGCACGGCCTCTTGAGGCAGCCGCGGAGATCTTTCACTAAAGACTCTGCATCAAGTGCTCGAACTCGGGGTGTCCGAAATGCGCGAAAAGCGAACCGGCTGCAGTTTTCAAGTTGTCATAGGCATGCAAGCCCCGTATGCCTGCACACTCTCGAAAATCGGCGACATGCGGCGCGGGCAGCAGCCGTGCGCTTTCCAATCGAAATATCAGCCATATTGTGTGTGGATATCTTTGGGCTATAAGTAGGTTTCACCGGGATGTTCCGCGAAGGGAGACTTCTTCGGGTACGGACCGGTCCGCACCGTAAAAAGCAAAAGCGCCCAGCTTTGCAGGGGGCACTTTCGTAACAATGATGCGAGCCGAAACTATCTCTTTCGCTCGTCTCTTTCGATCACTCCATCTTTGATGTGAATGATGCGGTGCGCATACTCCGCGATATCGTGCTCGTGGGTTACCAGGACGATGGTATTTCCCTGGGCGTGCAGACGGTCGAGCAGCGCCATGATGTCATTGCCGGTCTGCGAGTCCAGGTTGCCGGTAGGTTCGTCGGCCAGGATGATGGAGGGTTTGTTCACCAGTGCACGCGCAATTGCGACTCTCTGGCGCTGGCCGCCCGACAGTTCATTGGGCTTATGCATCATGCGGGATTCCATGCCGACGGACGTCAGCGCCTGTTTGGCACGATCGGCGCGCCCAGCGGAAGGCACGCCGGCATAGATCAGTGGCAGTTCCACATTGTGCAGCGCTGTAGCGCGTGCCAGCAGGTTGAAAGTCTGAAACACGAATCCGATTTCCTTGTTGCGGATGCGCGCGAGTTCATCATCATCCAATTCACTGACCAGTTGGCCATTCAGCCAGTACTGGCCTTTCGTCGGCGAATCCAGACAGCCAATCAAGTTCATCAGGGTTGACTTGCCCGACCCGGACGGTCCCATGATGGCCACATACTCATTGCGCTCCATGCGCAGGTTCACACCACGCAAGGCATGCACCTGCTGCTCCGAGCCCATGTCATAAGTCTTCCATAAATCCACGGTGGAGATCATGGATGACTCGGGCGCCCCCGACACGACGGGCTGCGAAATGTTCAAGACTTCTGCGGCTGCCATTTTTCTCTCCTGGTCCTTTGGGGACAAATGCCCGCTCCAATCCGACTTCGATCCACTCCGCTGCTGCAGGCTTTCTATTGGACGAGCCATCCCGGCGAAGGTTACGACCCCTCGGCTTCTTCTTTTTTGGGGACCGTATTATCCACTTTGACACCGGCCCCTGGGCGCATGGTCCGCAGCACTTTGTAGCTGCCGGTGACGATCTCGTCGCCATCCTTCAGCCCTTTTAAGACTTCAATATCGGTGGTGCCCGTAATACCGGTGTCCACCGGCATGAACTCTGCTTTCCGGTTACGAATTACGAAAACACCCTGGATTTCTTCTTTTTCGCGATCTTTCGCTTTGGCCGCTTCATTCTGAGGGGCCGCGGCCTCGACCGATCCCTTACGATCGTTTTCCGGTTGCAACTCTGCCTGAACTCTCACCGTCAGCGCCTGAATCGGAATGGTCAGCACGTTGTTCCGCACCGCGGTTGTAATCTTGGCGGTGGCAGAGAGCCCGGGCCGCAAATTCTCTGGCGGCTCCTGCAAGGTTACGACGACTTTGAAATCTTTCGCTTCCTGGCTGGCAGAGGTCTGCTGAGAAGTGGCCAACCCCGTGGAGCGTACGATCGCGTTGTTACCGATCTCCGTGACCACTCCCTTGAAATTTTTCTTGGGAATGGCGTCAATGGTCACTTCAGCAGGCTGGCCAAGTTTCACATTCACGATATCCGTCTCGTCCACTTTTACTTCAGCAGTGATCACTGACATGTCTGCGATCGACATCAACGTGCTTCCGGGGGAATTCTGGATTCCAATGACCACTGTCTCCCCTTCGCGCACCGGGAGATTAGTGATCATGCCATCAAATGGAGCCGCATAGGTTGTCTTCCGCAGTACGTCCGAAACTCGTGTCAGGTTCGCGCGACTCTGGGAAATGCGACGATCGGCAGAATCTTTCTGGGCCTTCATCTGCGCCAGTCGCGCCTGTGCCTGGGCCAGCCCGGCTTGTGCCGCCTCCCATGCGTTTTTGCGATTGTCGTATTCCGACCTTGCGATCAATGCTTCCTGGTACAGGCCTTGCGCGCGATCCCAGTCCAGCTTGGTACGTTCGGCGTCCGATTTTGCACGGTTCAGGTCAGCCATCGCAGTCCTCATGCCGGCGTCGGCCGCTACTGCATCGGTTCCCGCCACATCGAGCGATGCTTGGGTTGCGTTCACGTCAGCGGCGGACTGCACGTTTTCCAGCTGCGCCAGCAGTTGCCCTTTTCTTACCCGGTCGCCTTCCTTCACATACAGCTTTGTAATTTTGCCGAAAGCATTGGCCCCAATGTTGACGTAAGTCTTGGGCTTGATTTCGCCGGAGGCGCTGACCACCGACGCCAGATCCAGCCGCTGCGCTTTGCCAGTCTGAACCGTGACAACATTCTTACGACTCTGATGAACGGTGAAGCCCACTATGGCGAGCAGCAGAATCACCACGCCGGCTATGATTGTAATTTTCTTCCAAGTCCTCATCGATTCCCTATCACATCCTTGCGAGACCGTGAGTTCGACGCACGCCAAGCCCTTCGGAAAACAAGGAGTTGGCTCATCCGGCCATCCCGCCTCAAGATTGAGGTGACGAGGCTACACGTCACCAGATACGGCACGCAGGCCACAAAAGTTCCCCGGATCGCGAACTGAGTGGGCGGCAGGCGCAACAACGGCGAAGGATTCCTAACCCACTGTTGGGATTATAGCTTGCCAGTGCGGAGCCGTTGCCGGGAAAACTTAACCCAAACAGCGAAAACTGGCGGCGGCCCGGTGTAACCCCGGGGGTGCACAGTCACGCACAATTTGTTTAGATCGGGCTACTTAGCCTTGCTTTGGCGCACCCAAAGAAATAGAATGTTATGACCAAGTGTGTCCTAGTGTTCTAAGGAGTGCCCCGTCAATGTTCCATGCAGGTTCACGATATCGTCTCGTCTCTATTTTGCTGGTGGCTTCGCTAGTTGCGCTCGGGTCGTATGCTAGCGCGCAGGACGTTAATGCCGATGGTGGTCAAGGTGTTTCCACATCCTCTCAGGGGCAGGGGAGCCAGCAATCCGATCCGCTGAAGCGTCCGATCGGCGAAAAGCAGAAAAAGGAAAATGCCAAATCGCTGAAGCAAGAGTTAGGCAAGACCTATAAAAAGTGGCTGGATGAAGATGTGCGCTGGATTATCAGCGATGAAGAGCGGGCAGCATTCAAACAACTTTCGAATGACGAAGAACGGGACCAGTTCATTGAAGGCTTCTGGCAGCGCCGCGATCCAACGCCGGATACGGTAGAAAACGAGTTCAAAGAAGAGCACTACGCGCGTATTGCTTATGCCAACGAGCACTTTGCCGCTGGCATTCCTGGCTGGAAAAGCGATCGCGGCCGGATGTACATCATGTATGGAAAGCCCGATGAGATTGAGTCCCATCCCTCGGGCGGACAATACGAACGTCCCATGGAAGAGGGCGGAGGCTCGACTTCCACGTTCCCGTTTGAACAGTGGCGCTACCGCTACCTTGAAGGCGTTGGCCAGGAAGTGATCATCGAATTCGTGGACACGTGCATGTGCGGCGACTACCACATGACTATGGACCGTTCGGAAAAGGACGCACTGTTGATGACACCCAACGGCGGCCTGACCCAGTACGAGCAAATGGGAATGGCCCGCAAGTCGGATCGATTCAATGGTGGTCTGGAACGCCTTGGTACCGGTCCTTTCAGTAATGATCAACAGACCAAGCAGTTCGATCGTCTGGAACAGTGGGCCAAGCTGAACAAGCCTCCAACCGTCAAGTTCAAGGACCTGGAAGAAATTGTCAGCCATAAGATCAGCGTTAATCTGATGCCATTCGATGTTCGTGCTGACTTCGTCAGAGTGACCGGCGACACCGTACTGGTTCCAGTGACCATTCAGGTGAAGAACCGCGATGTCACCTTCGTGAACAAGGACGGCGTACAGCGCGGAACTATCAATATCTTTGGCCGAGTTACCACTCTTACCGGCCGGATTGCGCAGACCTTTGAAGACACCGTGCAGATGGACATTCCGGCCGAGCTTCTGCCCAAAGAAACGGAAAACTCTCACGTGTACTGGAAGGCTCTCCCCTTGCGGCCCGGGCGCTACCGTTTCGACGTCGTGGTCAAGGACGTAAACGGCGATCGTGCGGGCAGTTGGAGCAGAGGAGTTCAGGTCCCAGACTATGCTGAGGACAAGTTGGCATCCTCTTCACTAATCGTGGCCGACAATATGGAGCCAGTTGCGGCGAAAAATGTGGGCACCGGAATGTTTGTCATCGGTACCACCAAGGTGCGGCCGCGAGTAGCTTCCGCGGACGGTAAGCCGGTAATATTCAAACGCAACCAGAAACTGAATTTCTGGATGCAGATATACAATCTCGGCGTTGACGAAAAGACCCATAAACCTTCGGCCACAATTGAGTATGACGTCACTAACGCAGCGACCAACAAGCAAGTGATCAAAAGCGTGGAATCGACGGACCAGATGGGCAATGTAGGCGACCAGATGACCCTGCAGAAAACGCTCTCGGCCGCCAACCTGGGTCCGGGGATCTATCGGATCCAGATCAAGGTGAACGACAACATATCCAAGCAGACGGTGGATCCGTCGGCGACCTTCGCCGTCGAATAACCCTGAGAAGCTTGGTCTTCCACAAGGTGGTGGAGTGATGTTCCGCAAGCTTGGATTACTGATAGCAGCGCTAGGCTTGGTTCTTCCAGGTTCGGCTGCCAAAAAACCAGGATCAATCTCCGGATTCGTGCGCAACTCCGGCGGCGTGCCCCAGATGGGAGCTCTGGTAGAAGTACTGGGTTCGGCTGCTCATACTCTGAAAGTGTTTACTGACGAGAACGGATTTTACTCTGCCGTTGGATTGTTGCCCGGAAATTACAACGTCAGAGTTTCCGCTCCGTCATTCCTGCCTGCAGAACGCGAACGCGTGGGGCTGCACGCCGGCGCCAGTGTAATTGTCAACCTCACCCTGAGCACGCTGTTTCAGGCGATGCAATTGGCCCCCATGCGAGGGCCGGCCGATGAAGACGATTGGAAGTGGGTACTGAGATCGACCGCTAATCGTCCGATTTTGCGCGTGCTGGAAGACGGTTCTCCGGCAGCCGTTTCTTCGTCCGAGCAGGACAATCATGAACTAAAAGGAACCTTGTCGTTTGTGGCTGGCTCTCCATCGGAGGGCTTTGGCAGTGCTTCCGACGTGAGCACGGGCTTTTCCGTCGAGCGATCAATTTTTTCGTCAGGAACCGTAGCAGTGCGTGGCAATGTTGGCTACGGCAGCGGATCACCGGCGGCTGTATTGCGTGCCTCCTACATCCACAAAATGGATAATGGATCACAGCCTCAGGTGGCTTTCACCATGCGCCGCCTGGCTGCCCCCGATATCAATCTGCACAGTGCGGCATTGCAGGCGCTGTCGCTGACCACCACCGACGACATAACCCTGGGTGACATTTTGGAACTCAGGTTCGGGAGCGAACTTCAAACCATCCAGTTCATGGGACGCGTAACCGCTTTTCGGCCCTTTGGGTCGGCGGACGTGCATCTTTCTCCCAATACCGTGCTCGAATACCGTTACGCTACTTCCCAACCCGACAGCCGCATGGACAAGGGTTTCGACACCGCTCCAGCTGACCTGAGCGAGTCCGGACCTCACGTCAGCATTGCGGGTTTTTCCCCGGCTCTGGAGCGGGCACATCATCACGAGCTTTCGGTTTCTCGGCGAGTGGGAAAGAATAATCTGCAAGTGGCGGTTTATTCCGATCGAGTGCTCGATCCTGCGCTTACCGGCGTGGGCGACTTTCTTGCGGACAACGGTGAAGTGCTGCCTGACCTTTACTCCGGCACATTTACCTACCGGGGAAAGGAACTGGATACTCGCGGATTGCGCATCGTCTTGCAACGCAAACTGACCTCAGATGTGACCGCGACCCTGGATTATGGCTATGGTGGCGTCCTTGATTTGGCTAAAGACGATGTCAAGCTGCAGGACGCGCGTGATTCAATTCTGATCCGGGATCGCCACAGTCTGGCGGGGAAGGTCAGCGGCACACTGCCCGGAGCGGGGACGCGCTGGGTGGCATCTTATCGTTGGGTGAGTGGCCAAGCCCTAACACCGGTTGACATGTTCAACGCTTCTGCTGGGCAGGCGGATCCTTACCTGAATATTTTCTTCCGCCAACCTATCCCTGGAACCAGTTTTCTACCCGGTCACATGGATGCGCTCATCGACGTGCGCAACTTGTTGGCTCAGGGTTATGTTCCGCTGCTGGGGCAGGATAAGCACACTGTGTACCTGGTGCAATCGGCACGCGCAGTGCGTGGCGGGGTGGCGTTCACCTTTTAGTAAACTAAGCTGCTGGTAACAAACTTCAGGCGCTCCGCCGTTGCCACCATCTCTTCTTCTTGTTCTTGTCTTGGTTTTCTTCATCCGCCGCATTGTTTGAGTACACGGGTTGGTCCGTCAGGCCCAGGAATCCCGTAGGTTCGAAAGCGATCGGTTCCCGTGACTCAGTCGTCGCGGTTCGCGGCTTAGGTTGAAACTGCGCCAGCAAGACCCTGCCTGGCTTGGTCGAAGGAAGGAGCATTAAACTGGGCTCGCCAAAATCGAGCACGGCGTCCAAAGGTTCGCCGGGATAAATCTCGGCGCCACCCCGCTTGAACTTGCTTACCACCGCTTCCGCGGTCTCATCGTCAAATGCAATCCAGCGGATCATGCGGTCCACCTTGTTCGGCGCTGGCCTGAGCTGTTCGTGCCCGCACCTTCATTTTACTGCAAAGATGCCGTCTAGCCCCAAGACGTTGTTCCAGTTTGCTTTGTTCTTCTATTGCGCTACAATTCCGTTTCCCTGGAAACTGGGTCCTAAGCCACAACATATTCCTTTTCTTTGTTCAATATGAGTTACTTGGAAGACCACGGTACTCTGCCGCAAGAACATTATCTGAAAACTATGCAAGAAATTGATGCTTTAGGAACTGCGGCGAGGATTTCTTCGCTTCGACTAAAAAGGAGAATTGTTATGAGAGTGGGGATGATCCTCGCTGTCGTTGTTTTAGCGGTAAACGTCCTAGTCGCTCAGACCTTCCGGGGAACTGTTCTTGGGACGGTGACCGACGCTTCAGGAGCGGTGGTTGCAGGCGCTCGAGTCACGGTGCGCAATGTCGACACGGGATTGGAGCGCAGTACCCAGACTAGCGCTGACGGGAGCTATTCCGTGCCCGAGTTACCCATTGGCACGTATTCGGTCACAGTGTCGCAAACTGGTTTTCAAACCGCTGTGACTACCGGCCTGATCGTAGATGTCGCCGGGGAGCGCCGCGTCGATGTGGCGCTCAGACCTGGACAGGTGGCGGAGCGAATCGAGGTTTCTGGCGAGACGGTGCAGCAGGTTGAGACCACGTCGGCGGTACTGGGCGGCACGCTTACGACCGAGACCATCGCCAACATTCCAGTGAACGGCCGGGATTACATGAAGCTGATCTACCTCAACCCGGGTATCGCGGGCTCTCCTGACCAGATCAGCGACTCGCCAGGTTCTTTCGGAACCTTCTCCATGAATGGCTCGCGTGGCCGGGCCAACAACTTTCTACTCGATGGCACCGACATGAACGACGGATACCGCAATGACCCGGCCATTAATGAGGCTGGCGTGTTTGGCGATCCGGCAACGATTCTCCCGATTGATGCGGTCGCTGAACTGCGCGTGCTCTCCAACTATGAAGCTGAATACGGGCGGAACTCCGGTGCAGTCGTAAACATCGTGACCAAGAGCGGTACCAACCAGTGGCACGGCTCGTTGCTCGAATACTGGCGAAGCGGCCAGCTAGGCGCCCGGAATTACTTCAATTTCGCGCCAGATCCGAAGAACTCTTTCCTCAATAACCAATTCGGCGGCTCGTTCGGTGGACCGATCGCGAAGGATAAAACCTTCTTTTATGTGAATTATGAGGGACAACGGGAATCAGGGGCGCAGTCAGGCACAAGCTGTGTGCCCGATCCGAACCAGATCGCCGCAGATCTGACGGTAATTGGAACTCCGAATCCCGTGACGGCCGCTATTCTGGCGCGGAATCCCTGGCCGACGCCCAATATCCCGGGCGCGATAAGCGATGACTCCAGCTGCTCCACAGACAATCTCGCTACCGCAACCCCCTTCAAAAATCGCGTGGACAGCATGATTGCTAAGATTGACCACAACTTCAATGCTAACAATCTGCTCACCGGACGCTATTACTTCGGAGACAGTGATCAGAGCTTCCCATTCGCCCAATTGGCTGCGGGTATTCTGCCCGGGTTCAACACCGTCACGCCCACTCGTGTGCAGCTGGTATCGCTTTCCTACGTAAAAATTGTGAATGGAAGCCAAGTCAACGAAGGGCGATTAGGCTGGAATCGTTTTGCGGAGGGCTTTTTTCCTGAAGACCAAAGCTTCGATCCAGCCTCCATAGGCTTAAACACTGGGGTAGCAGGCCCATACGAGGGCGGCTTGCCGGCCATCAATGTGGGAAGTTTTTCGCAGATCGGTGCTACCAATGGAGTCCCGCGAAACCGCGTTGATGCTAACTGGCACTTCATTGACAACTATTCCTGGAAGTCGGGAAGTCACGATTTCAAGTTCGGATATGAGTTCCGGCGTACTACCATCACGCAGGTCATCGAAAACACCTTTCGGGGCAAGCTGAGTTTCGACACAATTTCAGACTTTCTCCAGGGGATTCCGTCTGACGGCGGCCAGAGGCGCGGCGACACGTTGCGGCACACTTTCGAAAACAGTCATGGCTTTTACTTGCAGGACAGTTTCCGCTGGACACCAAACCTGACGCTGAATCTGGGCGTGCGTTGGGACTACTTTGGCGTCGTTGGGGAAAAAGATGGACTCTTCTTCCGGTTTGATCCTGCCACCGGGCTAAACGTTCCCACGGATCAGCTTTACGACAAAGACTACAACAATTTTGCGCCACGTGTAGCGTTCGCCTACGACGTCACGGGGAAAGGCAAAACAGTAATCCGTGGCGGATGGGGTATGTTCTACGATGCCTTCGCCCAGGATATTTTCCTGGGACACTTTCCGTGGAACTGTTTCTTCTGCCC
>MNDG01000029.1:4871-24894 GCA_001914815.1 Acidobacteriales bacterium 13_2_20CM_55_8 | reverse complement strand
TGAATCAGATGGCGTAGGGCCAGGCGAACCCGCCTGGGTGGCTTTTATCTCGGATCGTTTCCGTTCCAATCCTACCGCTCGCTTGGCTTCGCTGGACAGGCGAGTCGCCTGTCGCTACGTGGGCTGTGCCGGATTGGGAAAGGTCAACGTCACGGGCATGAGATCCGACCGGGTCACAACTAGGACAGCCTATGAGTTGGCGGAGGAAGCGGGGCTGATCGGATGCGTACGGCGCGCTCCCAAAGACCTCAGCACGAACCGCCGCTACATTGAAGATTTCGGCAAAGGCTCGACCAAACTCGCGCGCCCTCCCGCTTCCCGCTAAGCCCAACGAGACAAATCGCTTTCTCCAGATGTCCCAATCTGTACGTACATTACCGTTCCGACAAAATATTCCACGTGGAACATAACTAAAGTTCGCGGGCGAGGGCGCCCGCGCCACATTTTCTGGTCACTCGCCACTGATCACTGGCTAGTGAACACTGGTCTGGCTACTTCTTCGGGATTGTTGGACTGGGGGTGTTCGGCTTTCCAGCGCATTGCGGCGGTGATGCGGGTGCGTCCGCTGGGATGGTCGAAGAAAATGAATTCTTCGAGGCGGCCGGGATCGAGTTTGCGATATTCGCCGAGCATCAGGTCGACGTTGGCCTCGCCGTCCGGTTGCTGGGCTGCGTTCAGGCCGTACATGTCGGCTTCGTATTCCATGGTCCGAGTAATGGTGTTGGTGACCGGCGTCATCAGGAAGAAATAAATCGCGATCACGGCACTCGCCACCGGCAAGACGGCGACGTCCGTGATGCCGGCGATGCCCCACTGCTCTCCCCAGCGGGCGAGAGCGAAGTGGATACCCCAGTTCAGAAAGGCGAAGCCGATCACAAACAAGACACCCAACATGACCAGTCCTTTGTAGGTGTGATTGAGAACGTAGTGGCCCATTTCGTGTCCCATGACGGTTTCGATTTCGGGCAAGGTGCAGCGCTTGAGCAGATTGTCGTTGAGCGAGATGCGCATCGTGCTGCCAAATCCGCTGACGTTGGCGCTCACACGGTTGGATTGGCGCGACGCGTCGAACTCGTAGACTTCGGTTGCGGGGATGCCGTTGGCACGCGCCATGCTGAGGATCGGATCCCGGACACGGGCGTCTTCCAATTTCTTGTACGTATTGAATAAGGGAAAAATGTAAACCGGAGCGATCAGGACAACGAATGCCTGCAAAATGATTGCGACAACTGCACTCCAGATCCACCAATTCTTGCCCAGGCGGCGGACCACCCAGAACAACAGCGTTAGGAAAATGGCGCCGAGTACGAGGTTGACTGCAAGCATGATCAACTGCTCGCGCAGCCAGGGACCGAATGTCTGATTGAGCAGACCGTATTTGTGCTCGCGATAATAGGCTTCATAGACGGTGAGCGGGAAAGTGAGCAGAGCTACGGCGATGATGAACTGAATCCAGTAGACAGCGGGTTGGAGAAATCGTGAGCGGGTGATGCGGCCAGCGAAATTGCGCATTTTTGCGGATGAGCGCAGGCGCAGCAGCAGGCGCATGACCAGGATATATCCGCCTTCGAAGTAGGCATTGGAGCGGGCGCGCTGGGCGGGTGGCATCTTGGCAAGATAGGCGTCGACCGCGGCTTTGATGTCAGCCTCGCGAGAGTTTATTTGCGCCGTCAGCGACGGTAGCAGGATAGCCAACAGCACGAAGAGAAACACAATTCGCGTTGCGCGCATGAGTAAGCCCTCCAATGAGCAGCGGATTTTGCCAACACCATCAGTGGAACTCCAGGGTGATGAACTTGGCCTCGGCTTTTCCAACGTTGGTCAAAGTGTGGGAATAGCCGCCAGGCAACCACTTCACGTCGCCGGATTTGAAGTATCCAAGCATGGGGCCCTGACCGACGACGTCGCTGCGAATTTCGAGATCGCTGACCGCGACCAGTAAGTGCGGACCGGCGTGATGATGTTTGGGAAGCGTCGCTTCAGGTTGCAAGGCGACTTCGGTAACGCGGACGCCGTCTTTGACGAAGAGAATATCCTGAGTGCCGCCTTCGAGGATGTGCATGCCGCGTTCTTCGTTCCACTTGGGCGGAGGAGATTTGTGCGCCTTCTCATCCTGCATGAATTCGATGGTGACGTTGCGGAATGGCTTGCCGGAAAGATTCTTGGCGATATGTGCGAATCCGCCGGGCAGGAAATGGGTGTCGCCGTCGTTTAATTTCAGCGTAACTGGAGGCTTGCCTTGCACATCGTTCTCAACCTCGGAGGCACCCAGGGTGACGAAAACGTAATCATGGCGATGATGATGCATCAAGGTGGCGGCATGCGGCGCGACTTGCACCTTAAACACCCGTACGAATGGATTTTGCAGCGCGAGATGATGAGAAGGTTCGGCTGTGATCTCGACTTCAGGTGTCTGCGCGCACAAGAGAACAACGGAACTGATAATTAGTAAGAATGCGGAGACCGATTTCATGCGCGGATTGTAGCATTCGGGGGTCAGGTCTCAGATCTCAGGTATCGGGTCTCAGGTTTCGGCGTCGGGGGAGAGGGCCAAGCTCAGGTGTCAGGTTTCGGCAGTGAGATTGCAGGATTCAGTTCTCGGATATCATTTCTTGGTTCTTAGTTTGACCTGCGGTGCTAGACAAGTTCCTCTAAACTAAACCCATGCCGGACTTAGGCAGATTGCTGCTCTTCTTCGGACTGATCCTGGTGGTTGTCGGTCTAGTACTGATGGTGTTTGGGCGGATGAATATTCCGCTCGGCCGGCTTCCAGGAGACATTGTCTATCGCGGCAAGAACACGACGTTTTACTTTCCGCTGGCCACTTCGATTTTGTTGAGCGTGGTGCTTTCGGTGGTGCTGTATTTTATCGGGCGCTCGCGGTAGCAGAACGGAGCGCTCAGCATTCAGCAATCAGCCAGCCGCGGTACGTTCCGGTCCAAATTCAGGTCAGCTACCCCTTTCGCTGAATGCTGAGTGCTAATTGCTGAGTGCTGTTTTACACTTCCTGCCATGAGTTCCACCCAACTTGGATTCAGTTTCAGGCCCGCGGATCGTCGCATATGGACAGTGCGGGATCTGGTGGTCGCGGTGCGCACTCACATTGAGCGGGAATATAGCGACATCTGGGTGGAAGGAGAGATTTCTAATTTTCGCGCGCACGATTCCGGGCACTTGTATTTCACGCTGAAGGATCAGAATGCGCAGATCAAGGCGGTAATGTTCCGTTCCCAGGCACGATTGCTGCGCTTCCGTCCGGAAAATGGGATGCAAGTTGTGAGTCGTGGCCGGGTAACGATTTACGAAGATCGCGGGGAGCTGCAAATCTCGGCGGAATATCTCGAGCCGAAAGGAGCGGGGGCTCTCCAAGTCGCATTCGAACAGCTCAAGGCCAAACTGGAAGCCGAAGGACTCTTCGATGCTTCCCACAAGAAATCGATTCCCACTCTGCCGCGGCGCATCGGCATTGTGACTTCTCCACAGGCAGCTGCGCTACGCGACATTTTGAATGTGCTCAGACGGCGGCATGATACGGCTGGGATTTTGATCTTTCCGGCGCAAGTCCAAGGCGAAGCGGCGGCCCTGGAAGTCACCGCCGGCGTTCGCTACTTCAATAAAGCCCGCAATGTGGATGTGATCATTGTGGCGCGCGGCGGAGGATCCGCGGAAGACCTGGCGGCCTTCAATCATGAAGGACTGGCTCGCGCGGTTGCAGCTTCGGAAATTCCTGTCATTTCGGCGATCGGGCATGAAACTGACTTCACCATTATTGATTTCGTGGCTGACTTGCGCGCGCCGACTCCCTCTGCGGCAGCGGAACTGGTGATTCGGTCGCGGCAGGAAGTTGAGGAGCAAGCCGAAGCACTGCGCCAGCGTCTGGCGCGAGCCATGCGATACCGGTTGCTGATGGGAAGACAGGCGCTCACCGAACTGGCGCGGCATGGGGCATTCGCGCGCATGATGGAGCTCATCAACCAGCGCCAGCAGAAGCTCGATGATCTGCTGTACCGGCTGGAGAGGTCGCAGCGTCAGATGCTGGAGCAGCAGCGGCGGCGTTGGGAATCGGCTGCTGCCGCAGTGCGGCACTATGACGTAAGACGGATGCTGACCGGGGTCGGCAAGGAAATGGGCATTCTGGAGCGAGGTTACGCATTAGTATTCGATTCTTCGGGAAGACTTCTGAAGGATGCGGAGCTAGTAACTCCGGGGGATGAAATCTCGGCACGACTCTTCCGAGGCACTGTTACTGCTGTGGTGAAGAAAAGGACCGTGTAGTTACGACCACAGGGTATTTCAGCAGCTCCATGCAGCACGCGGGCGGGGGGCGCCCGCGCCACATAAATAGCTGTGGATTACAATGAGGTTGACCGTAGTGGCCAGAGCGAGGCCCGTCCTGGGGGGATTGCATTGACGCAGTTTTCAGCGCCGTGGCCACATTTGTCGGTGATTTCGATCCTCGACATTCTGCTGGTGGCGATCGTTATTTACGAGTTTCTGGCGCTGGTCAGAGGGACACGCGCCGCGGTCATGCTGGTGGGCGTGGCGGCGCTGGTGCTTGCGTTTTATTTCTCCCGCGTAGGCGAACTGACCACCTTGAACTGGCTGATCAGCACTCTGCTGCCTTATGCAGTGTTTGCCTTAATCGTGGTTTTTCAGGCGGAGATTCGGCAAGGCTTGGCGCGGCTGGGCCGCAGACTTACGTTGAGCCGGACGCCGGCATCCGAAGCGGATGCTTACGACGATATTGTGCTGGCGGCCAATTTGTTTGCTCAGAATCAGACGGGCGCGCTGATGGTGATCGAACGCGAAGTGGGGTTGCGCACCTACATTGAAAGCGGTGTGCCACTGGAAGCACATCTATCCTATGATTTGCTCGCCACAATTTTTCGGCCGAGTGCGCCGTTGCACGACGGGGCAGTAATCATACAGAACGATCGCATTGCGGCCGCGGCGTGTTTCTTGCCGCTATCCATGAATCCCGTGTTATCCACCCAGCTCGGCACACGACATCGCGCGGGCATTGGCGTGACGGAAGAAACCGACGCCATCGCGGTGATCGTCTCCGAAGAGAGCGGCGCGATCAGCCTGGCGGTGGGAGGACAGATCGAACGTGATTTGACTGTGGAACAATTGCGCGAGCGTCTGGGAGGATTGTTGCGGCTCTACGTTCCTCCTTCCACATTGCCCACGGCTATTACCAACGGGAGTGAAGATTTAGAACCCTCGGAGGAGCAGATGCCGCGGACTGCTCTGCCTCCCGCCACGGAAACGCGATTCACACCGGGAACGGATCGCTGAATCATGCGGGAATTCTTTCGTCATTACGTGCTGCACAACCTGGGCCTGAAGCTGATCTCCCTGGGCCTGGCGGTCGGTTTGTGGCTGGCAGTGGCACGCGATCCTGCTCCGGCAGAAGTTGTAGTTGAGTTACCCATAGAATTTCATCACGTTCCGGATAATCTGGAGATCAGCTCGGAAAGCATTCCGCAGGCACAGATCCGGGTGCGGGGACCGCAAACAACAGTTCGCCGCCTGCAACCTTCCGACATCCACGCGGAGATCAATCTCAGCGGCGTCGGTCCGGGTGAACGCACTTTTGATTTGACTTCACAACAGATACATCAACCGCATGGTCTGGAAGTGGTGCAGGTAATCCCAAGCCAGGTTCGTCTTACCTTTGATAAACGGCTCACTCGGCAAGTTGAGATTCATCCTCGCGTGATTGGTTCGTTCGCGGCCGGGCTAAAAATCGGCCGCATTGTAGTTGTGCCGCCAACCATCACCATCAGCGGACCCCAAAAACGAGTGGAGGTGGTGGAAGCCGCGATTACTGACGCAATTGACGTAAGCGGAACCATGGAGCGGGGGACATTTGTGACGCATGCCTACGTTTCCGATCCCATGGTTCAGGTTGTACGCCCGATTCCGATTCGGGTGACCATTATTATGGAAAAGGCTTCCAGCGGGAACTGACCTCCACGGATCGGAATGACTTCCCAGACACGACAACTATTCGGGACGGATGGAATTCGTGGAGTCGCAGGCGAATTTCCGTTGACTCCGGAGAGCACATATCTGATCGGCCGCGCGCTCGGTCACGATCTGATGCGAAGCAGCCCGAAACCACGGGTTGTGATTGGTCAAGACACACGTGAATCGAGTTCGTGGATTGCGGATCGGGTCATGATCGGCCTGGTTTCATGTGGTGTGGAGGTACATAGTGCGGGAACGATCACTACTCCCGGGGTCGCATATCTGGCGCGTTCGCGAAAGTATGCGGCGGGCGTGGTTATTTCGGCGTCACACAATCCCTGGACTGACAATGGCATTAAAGTTTTCTCCGGAGATGGTTACAAGCTGCCGGACTCGCACGAATTGGCCATTGAGCAGGAAATTTTCGCTTTGCTGCAAAACCCGCGTGCACATAGCGAACCGTCTACGGCGCCGGCACCCAGTCTTCCGGGTGAGGCTGGGCTTCGCCGGGCTTACATCGAATGGTTGGCGACTAATGTGAGCGCGGATCTGAGCCGGTTGCGAGTTCTGGTGGATTGTGCGCACGGCGCGGCCACGGCTGAGGCACCGGAACTATTTCGAGATTGCGGGGTGCAGGCAACATTTCTCAGCGCTTCGCCGGATGGCAAGAACGGAGAAAAGGGGAGTTCGATCTCGGCGTCACCTTTGACGGAGATGCGGACCGAGCGTTGTTCAGCGATGCCGATGGCCGGGTGGTGAATGGCGATGGCGTTTTATTATTGGTGGCGCGGGATATGAAAGCTCGGAATGTGCTAGCCGGTTCCCTCGTGGTTGCGACAACGATGTCCAACATGGGCCTGGAAATCGCGCTGCGTAACTCGGGAGTTCGCATGCTACGGGCCAATGTGGGAGACAAGTATGTGCTTGAGGAGATGCTGAAATCGGGTGCGACCCTGGGTGGAGAACAATCGGGACACGTCATTTTTCGCGATGGCGAATCTACTACGGGGGATGGCCTGCTTACGGCGCTGCGAGTCATGGAAATCATGGCGCGTGCGGGGAAGCCTCTTGCGGACTTGGTCCGTGATCTCAAAGTGTTTCCGCAAACCATTCAGAACGTGCGAGTGCGGGAGAAGGTTCCGTTCGCGCAGGTGCCCGAAATTCAGCGAACGATTGAAGATGCCGAACGAGAACTGGATGGCAATGGACGCGTCGTGGTCCGCTATTCCGGAACGGAAGCGTTGGCCAGGGTAATGGTGGAAGCGGAATCGGAAACAAAGATGCGCGCTCTGGCGAGCGGCATTGCGAGCGCGATTCATCGAACTTTGGGGATTTAGCAGCGTTTAGGAGTTATTCCAGGTCCCGCCAGTTTTTTCCTACGCCAATTTCGACCAGCAGAGGTACGGTCAGGGGATGAACCGTTTCCATCTGTTCTCTGACTAGCGCTCGCATGGTATCGATTTCGCTTTCCGGGACTTCGAATACCAATTCATCGTGCACTTGAAGGGTCATTCTTGATTTCAGCCCGCGGTCCCGCAGTGCGGCATCGATGCGGATCATCGTCAGCTTGATTAGATCCGCGGCCGTCCCTTGCAATGGCGTGTTCACGGCAGTGCGTTCGGCGAATCCGCGCAGGTTGGAGTTTTTGCTGTTGATGTCCGGAATGGGGCGGACTCGCCCGAAAAGCGTCCTGACCTTTTGTTCGCGGCGGGCTTCTTCGAGAGTTCGGTCGATGAACTTGCGAACTCCACTGTACTTCTCAAAATACGCATTAATGAAATGCTTTGCTGTGGAAGGTTCGATGCCAAGATTCTGCGACAGACCGAAGGCGGACAGTCCATAGACGATGCCGAAGTTCACCACTTTGGCCTGCCTGCGGTGATCGGGTGTGACCATGAGTGGCGGCACACCGAACACCTGGGAAGCAGTGAGAGTGTGAACGTCATCGCCACGGCGGTAGGCTTCCACCAGGAGCGAGTCATTGGAAAAATGTGCCAGCAGGCGCAACTCGATCTGCGAATAATCGGCGGCGAGAAGCAGGTGTCCGGGCTCGACCGTGAAGGCGGCGCGAATTTCACGGCCTAATTCGGTTCGGATGGGAATGTTCTGCAGGTTGGGATTGGCGGACGACAGTCTTCCGGTCGCGGTGCCGGTCTGACCGAACGTAGTGTGCAGGCGTCCACTCACCGGGTTCAGCAGGGCGGGCAAGGCGTCGACATAAGTCGATTTCAGTTTTGAGAGTTGACGGTATTCCAGCACGTGGCGCGGGACTTCGTGGCTGGCCGCCAGGGATTCCAGCACGTCAACCGCGGTGGAGATAGTTTTTCCTTTGCCATACTTTACTGGCTTGGGCAGATTCAGTTTGTTGAAAAGGACGTCGCCGAGTTGCTTGGGCGAATTGATGTTGAACTCGTATCCGGCGAGCTCGTAGATCTCTTTCGCTTTGACTTCCACTTCGCGCTCCAGGCGCGATGACATTTCCGCCAGAGCCTTGCGGTCAATTTTGACGCCTGCGTGCTCCATCCGGGCGAGCACTGGGACAAGCGGCAGATCGATTTCGTCATACAGTTTAAGTAGACCGGCTTGTTCAACTTCATGGCGAAGTCTGGTTGCCAGACGGCCGGTGATGTCGGCCGACTCGGGAAGAGTTCCACTCAGCTTGAGGTTGAAAGCACGCAGTGCGACATCGGCGATCCTATGCGATGAATAAGTTGGGTCGAGGAGGTAGGAATACAGCATGGAATCGTGGCGCAATCCGCGGAGTGTGATCCCCTGCGGTTCGAGAGCATGGATCGCGGATTTGTAGTCGTGCACAGACTTGGGAAGATTTTCGTCGGCCAGCACGTGCGCCAGCCGCGACTTGGTGGCGTCGACTTGCAAGGAGACGATTGTCGCTGTGCCAGGAGCAGCGGAAATTGCCATGTTTCGAGCGAGCTTGGGTAAAGCAGGCTCGGAGGTGAGGGGCAGCATGCCGCTTTCGTTTTCAACTTCTTCTGATTCTTGTTCCTCGACAACGCTTGGCTCGGCTTCGATGGCGACTGCCAGAGCTTCTCCCCGCGCGAGAGAGTTCAGTACTGCTTCGACTTCAGCGGGCGATTTGGCTTCGGTGTAGTGGGCGTCGGTGACTTCGACGACGGGGAGCAGTTCCTTCAGCAGCGAACTGAACTCAAGTTCGGTGAAGAGCTGGCGGAGGGCTTCGATGTCGGGCTCTCCCATCTTCATCGAGTTCACGTCTAATTCGATGGGGGCGTCGCAATCGATAGTGGCTAATTTTTTGCTAAGCAAGACCGCGTCGCGATTGTTTTGCAGCGACTCACGGTAGGTTTTCTTTTCGACTTCCGCGGCGCGATCCAAGGCTTGCTCGACGGTGCCGAAGCGTTTGATGAGCTCGACTGAACCTTTGTCGCCGATGCCGGGGGCGCCAGGGATGTTGTCGATGCTGTCGCCGCGCAGAGCCATGACGTCGACAACTCGCTCCGGAGGGACGCCCAGAATTTCTTCGACTTTTTGGGCATCGCAAATCAGATTGTCCTTGGGCGGATTCAGCACCAGGACGCGATCATTTACCAGTTGCAGCATGTCCTTGTCGCTGGAAACTACGTACACGCCATAGGATTCTTCGACAGCTTTGCTGGCCAGGGTGCCGATTACGTCGTCGGCCTCGTAGCCGGGGAGTTCAAGGATGGGGATGCGGTAGGCCTCCAGGGCGCGTCGGATATAAGGCAACTGCTGTGCCAGGTCGCCGGGCATTTCGGCGCGATTGGCTTTGTAACCGTCATATTTTATTTCCTGGAATGATTGAGTCTTGAGGTCGAAGCGGCGCACGCTGGTGATGGCTTCCGCCTGCTGGTCGCGAAATGTGGGAGCGGCTACGTCGAATACGGCTGCCAGATATTGGGGCGAGAAGTCATCGCGCAACTTACGCAGCATATTGACGAATACATACGTCGCTGCGGTCGGCAATCCAGTTTTAGTGGACATTCCGCGCTGGCGCGCCATGGCGTGATAGGCGCGGAAGATGAAGGACATGGCGTCGATCAGGAAGATTTGTCCTTTATCGCTCGCTATCAGCTGCGGTTTCTGGACGGAAGAGGGTTTGGGCGCGGAGGTGGACCCGGCACCTCCCATTGTCACAGCCGGGGATTGCTTCTTGGGGGACAACGGATAAGTCTAGCATTCAGCATTCAGCGCTTGGCACTTAGCATTTGGCCATCACTGGCCGGAGTAGCAGCAAACGAGAGCAGCGGTCGAATGCCGATGTTTAGATGGACTTGAGCAGCACCACAGAGGATTAGGGGCCAAATGCGGAGGGCTAAATGCTAAGTGCTGATTCTCTTTCCGTATTGAGTGGTGTAGTGGAGCTTGATTTCGCCGCAGGTGCCTTGATCGGGAGAATAGACGACGCAGGTGTCGAAAGGGCGGGAGTAGACGTGCAGGCTGACTGCCCTTTGATTGAATTCGCGAGGATTGAAAACGCGGTGCACGGGCTCGAGAGGATCAACGGCGCAGGGCTGAGTAGGATTCATCTCTACTGTGTCGGCGGGGGCAAGCTGGCAGGTGCCTTGCTCCAGGCTCTGAGAGACGACACGATAATTCTGAACCAGCAGTTTTCCGATGGGGACCGCCATCCAGCAATTCTGGTCGCGATGATTGTGCACTGAACTGGCCTGGCCGACTTCCCAGCAGATGGCTACCAGTTCGTAGAGAGGAGTTTTGTCGATCAGGTTTCGAGTGTAGTGCTGGCGATCCCAAGTCAGATATTGCGTGAGCGTATCTGGGGCAATATGCATTTTTTCAAGGAAGTGGATGATTTGGTCGGTGCGGTCAAAGGCAGACTGGGGAAATTTGCGTAGTTCAGCTACGAAATCCTGGATGGAAAGCTGCTTCGACCTGGCCTGTGTGGTCATATTTTCGTGCAACACAGTATATCGCCAGCGGGTTATGTAGGCCCAGGCGACTCGCTTGGGGTTCATCTCAAATCTTATCCCGCACGCGGCGGTTTGGACAGGCGAGTCGCCTGTCGCTACGCAAGCTATTCAAGGAACATGCAATCGCCATACGAATAGAAACGGTATTTTTGTTCGACGGCATGGCGGTAGGCGTCCAGCACACGGGCGGTTCCGCCGAACGCACATACCAACATAAGGAGAGTGGAATGGGCTAGATGGAAGTTTGTTAACAATGCGCCCACGACACGGAAATCGTAACCGGGATAAATGAAAAGATTTGCTTCTCCGCTGCCGGCTTGCACTCTGCCTCGTGCGGACTGGTGAGCGGCGTGTTCTAAAGTGCGAACCGTTGTGGTGCCGATTGCCACTATGCGCCGCTCAGCGTCTAGTGCGTGATTGATGGTTGCAGCTGCATCGGCAGAGATGTGGTAAGACTCGCGGTGCAAGGTGTGATCCTCCACACGGTCCGCGCGTACCGGTTGAAAGGTTCCTAAACCTACATGCAATGTAATTTCTGTGGTTGCGATGCCGAGCTCTTTCATCCTCGCGAGAATTTCCGGGGTGAAGTGCAAACCTGCGGTGGGTGCGGCTACTGAACCTCTCTCCCGGGCATACACGGTCTGATAGCGTTCGCGGTCACCGGGGCGATCCTCACGAGAAATGTACGGGGGCAGAGGCACATGGCCGAGACGCTCGATCAAGCCAAAAAAATCTGGGGTTGGAGAGAAACGGATTCGGCGCTCGCCGAATTTTCCGCGGGCCAGCACTTCGGCCTGCAGTTCTTCATCATCGCCGAAAAAGAGGCGCTCGCCGACCCCGATCTTTCGTCCCGGGCGTACCAGGCATTCCCATTCGTTGGGCTCGTCGGAAATCTGGCGTGTCAATAGAACTTCGATCTGTCCTTTTAGAAAATCCTTTGCTGCGGGATTTTGAGTACTGACTGGCTGCGCTTTCTCGCCGCTTCTTCTCCCATAGAGCCGGGCGGGAAAGACCCGTGTGTTGTTGAATACGACGAGGTCGTCTGGCCTGAGGAAATCGGGGAACTCACGAAACCAGCGGTCGCATAATTTTCCCGAGGCGCGTTCCACATGCAACAGGCGCGAAGCCGCGCGATCGGCAAGCGGTTCCTGCGCAATCAGGTCCGGAGGAAGTTGATAATGGAAGTCGCTGACCAGCACGCGGGTTGATTATAAAGTCGTAGCCATACCACCGTGCTGCATTACAAAAGTTTACGAATGTTTGGGTTGTGTGGAACTGCATGCGTGGTAACATACGCGGAACCGAGCTTGGGTCTGCCCTTCAACCGCTCTTGAAATTATGCCCAGCGAACGCCAGCATCGACGCGAAATTGCCTCGTTCGGCAAGATGTTGCACGAACGCGGCTATGTTGCTGCCATGGACGGCAATCTTTCCGTGAGGCTCGACGAGCGACGCATTCTGGCCACTCCCACGGCGATGAGCAAGAGCATGATGCGCCCTGGGGACATGGTGATCGTGGACCTTGAAGGCCGCCACATCAGCGGGCGGCGGGCGGTTTCCAGCGAAATCGCCATGCACCTGCTGATCTATAAACTGCGGCCGGACGTTCAAGGAATTGTCCATGCGCATCCACCGACGGCTACGGGGTTCGCCGCGGCGGGCATTGCGTTGAATCAACCCCTGGTCTGTGAAGTGGTTATCGGGCTGGGTTCGATTCCGCTGGCGAAATACGGCACCCCTGGGACGCCGGAGCTCACCGACGCGCTTGAGCCGCTCATTCCTCAATTTGACGCGATACTGATGTCGAATCATGGCGTGGTCACGTATGCTGACACACTGCATCACGCTTATATGAAGATGGAAACCGTCGAGCACTTTTCGCAGATTGCCCTGGTTACACATCTGCTGGGACGCCAGCAGCCGCTGGGTCACGAGGAGCTGGAGAAGTTAATGTTGGCGCGCAGCAAGTACCAGGGATCAAAATCCGCGGCTCCGCTTCCGCTAGCTGTGGGTTGCGACGGTGCGGGCAACCATCGCGAAGCTGCGCGCGGCGAAAGTGAAGACTCTTCTCCTGAGAGTACGCCGAAATCGCGGCGAGCAATTGCCCGCCATCGTTAGCCGTCACTCACCACCAATGCGGAAACGCATTCCTGCCCGGAAGTTGGCGCCCAGAGCTGGATATCCTACGACTTCGTTATAGTGCTGGTTCGCCACGTTCTCGACATTCACATAGGCAGTGATCCGCGGAGTAAGCGCATACCATCCTCCAATATCCACACGAACGTATCCGGCGGCGTGGTCAATTCCGAATCCCAAGAAATCGGAATCCGGCCGCCTGCCGACGAAACTTGCGCCGAGATTTCCGCCCCAGCGGCTCCCGAGATAAGTGAGCAACAGAGTTCCTGAGTGTTTGGGACGCCGAAGCAAGGGGCGCCCGGGTTGGTGAAGGTCGTCGAAGGCGAACGGCTGCTCCAGAGTCTGGGTGGAAGTGTAGCTGTAACCCGCATCAAGGGACAGTCGTGACCAGGGACGTCCATGGAACTCGACTTCTGCGCCGTGGGCCATGGATTTGTTGATATTTTCATATTGGCCGATGAAGGTGTTCTGATCGAACGTGAAATCAATCTGGTCGCGGAAAAGATTGTTGTAGTAGGTGGCGGTAAAGGCGTACTTGCCACCAAGAAGGTCCTGTTGAATCCCGGCCTCGAAGGCGCGATTGTCTTCGGCCTTCAGATTAGGGTTGGGGATAATACCGGGCCCGCTGGCAAATGATTCCTCGAGCCGCGCCTCTTTAATCCCGGTCGCATAAGAGAACCGCAGGCGTGTCCCGGAGAATGTTTGTCCACCCTTCCGAGCCTGCAAGACCAGCGCCACCCGCGGCACGGCTTTATTTCCGAAGGTGGCGTTGTGGAGGAAGCGGGCCCCCGCCACCACGGTTATCCTTTCGAGAGTGAACATCTCTTGCGCGTAGAGAGCGTGGTTCAAGCGCAAGCCGTGGGTGAGCGGCGGGAAAGTCAGGTCGCCGACGAAACCATTTTCGTCTTCGAACTCGTATCCCAGAGTGGCCCGGGCCCAGTTTCGCTGGAGATAATCGCCCTGATATTCGAATCCCGCGCGATTGATGCTGGTAAAAGCATGGAAGGGAGAATCAAACACCCGGCCGGGATCTGCCACACTGTCCACGTTAGTGCGCTGGTGGTGGTATTCGAAACCCGTCAAGCGATGTTGCCAGCGTGACGGTCCGGCAACTGTCAGTTGCGCGCTGGTCAGGAGATTGTTTTGTCGCTGCCACTGATCTGAATCCGGCGGCATCAAGGGTTGTCCGTTGAAATTCCACTCACCGGGAACCTGAGTAAAAGCATTGGAATGGCGCGCTCGCAGGCGGAGAGAGACGCGATCGTTCAACCCTACGCCGAGATTGCCGCCTTGCAATGAATTGGAATAGTCATCGTTGGGACCGTCGCCGCTAGTGTTGAACTGATCTCCAAACAGGTTGTAATCGAAACGTCCACGCGCGCCGGCCAGCGAGATGTAGCCGTTCGCGGTATTGAATGTTCCGCCGTCGGCTCCGAAGCGGAGTTCAGGGACGAGAGTGCTGCCCGTTCGAGTCCACACCTGGACGACGCTGGTCATGGCATCCGAGCCATAGAGCGTGCTCTGCGCGCCTCGCACAAATTCCAGGCGATCAGCCTCGGTGAGGGGAAGGACTCCGAAGTCAAATGTCCCTCCGGGATCGTTGATGGTGACATCGTCCACGATCACTTTGTTGTAGCGGGAGTCGCCGCCGCGCACAAACAGGGAGGCAATTCCGCCTCGGCGGCCATTGGTGTTCACGATTGCTCCCGCCAGAAAACGCAATGCGTCGCCGGCCGCGACCGGATGCATGACTTCGAGTTGTCCATGGCTGAGGCTCTCGACATTCGCGCCTGCGGCAGCGCTGGGAACGGGAGTGCGCGTGGCGGTTACAACTACGGTTTCCGAAGCCGCCGCTAGCCACAGTGTGACGGTGATTCCTTTTTGCAAGGACGGAATGTCTGCGTCGTGTACGGCAAAGCCAGGGGCCAAAACCCGAATGCGATAGGGACCAATGCCGGTGAGATGGAATACGGCCACGCCCTCGGCTGAAGTGGTCACAACTTCAGTGGGAGTGGACTCTGCCGGGTCGCTCAGCGTCACTTGTGCCCCGGCGAGGGCAGCGGATTGCGGGTCCACAACTTTGATTTTGAGTTCAGCGGCGGAAGCCGCCGCCAGCAAGAGAATGAAGCACGAGAAAACGCGAGAGAACCGCATGCACTCCTCCTTTTCACGCGAAAGGGGTTTAGTGTGGACGGTTCGCGCCGGTCTCCTGGCTTGGCGAGTTAGGACATTGAGGGGCGACTTCGCCCACGAATTTCAATATCCGGCTATCGCCACCGGCCTTCCCAGGATTACTCCCGGTGACCGGCGGCACTTTCCTCGCTTACAGTTGCGCGGCAGCGCGGGATTCTCACCCGCTTCCCAGTCCTCATCACGGCGATGAGGGCGCGCGAACCAAAGGAATGTTGTGAAAGAACCAGAACAACGCTCGAAAATTTAATCGCAGGGATGGCGGATGTCAAGTGCTGGCGAGTGCCTCAGGAGGCGATAGAGAACTTCGCACTTCCCACCTCCTTTACATTGGCCTCCGCGAATTCGCGCACGCGGTCAAGTGCAGCCTGGAGTTCGGCGTGGAAGCGTTCCCGCTGCGCGTCGTCCGCATGTGCGGCAACAAAGATCTGCCGGCTTATCCGCAGCAGCGCACGGGAAAACGGTTTGGGGATCATGACTTTGTCCCAGGTATTCAGTGTCCAGGCGTTTTCTATGGCGATATGAAACGCCACCATGGGGGCTCCGGTGGCGCGCGCCAGCAGCACCGGACCCGGCTTGGCCACGTATCTCGGGCCGCGTGGTCCGTCAATGGTGAAGGCCACGGTGGAGGCTGCTCGAGCCGCGCACTTTCACAAAACCAAATTTGCGGATAATCCGGCCGGTCCATTCGCCGTCGAAACTGTCGCTGCTCATGACTCGAATCTGTAGATTGCGCCAGACGTAAATCGCGGGAAAGATACAGGTATGCCAGAAAGAAAGAATCATGGGGCGCGTTTCGAGATTCTGGGGAGCGCCTTCCTCGAACGAAACTGCAACTCGTAGACTGGGGCCGATGAGGCGGATGACAAGAAATCCTGTCCATGTGATGAGCTGTAACGCAATCCTCTGCCAGAGTGTGAAGGGGCGATCAGATGTCGATGCTGGGGGGGGAATGGCCGGCCTGCCGGTTGCGCTCACGGAGGGTATTGTAACGTCCGTTCGCAGCAGCGGCTAAAGCCGTACTTTTTCTGCCGAAATACGGCACGACCGAAGTCGTGCCCTTTCAAAGCACATCCGCCCCCTTTCAATGCATGTCCAGATTTGACGGTGAGGCAGTTCTCCGATCTCAGTTTCCTGTTCTTAGTTTGAGGACTGGGTCGGAGTTAGAGTGTATGCAGGTAGGCTAGCAGATCCTCGATCTGCTGTTGACTCAGCACCTGACTATAGCCGGGCATCTTGCCACGGCCGGTACGGATGATTTCGGCGACACGCTCATCGTTGGCGGGGAGACCGCTCAGTGAAAGATAGCGGTTTTTGAAAACGCCTTGCATGGTTGGACCTTGGCGGCCGCGGGAAGAGTAGGGTGCGTGACAGCGATCACAGTACTGATCGTAAATGCGGCGTCCGGCGGCCTGTTGAGGATTGAGTCCGAGTTGGGCGCCAGTCTGGCGGCGCTGGACGTCGCAGGCCGCAGCCAGGAGTATTGAGGCACAGAGGAACAGGATCAATTTCAGATTGCTGATTTTAGATCTCAGATTAAGGATCCCGCACCATGATCCCATTCTGTCCTCGAACATCTGCTCGCGTGTCGACGTACAATAAATATAGAGCAAAGTGATGATGGCCGCGGTCAGGCGAATCCAGGTAAAGCGAATTTACGAGAAGCCGAGGAGCGCTGACGGTACGCGAGTGCTGGTCGATCGATTGTGGCCACGCGGGGTAAGCAAGAACCAAGCGGCGGTGCATGCATGGCTGCGCGATCTGGCACCGTCGGATGGTTTGCGGCAGTGGTTCCATGCTCGTCCCGAGGCATGGGCCGGTTTTCGTAAGCGCTACATCTTCTATTCGCCTCTAAAAATCAGCGGCGTAATAATGCGGTTGTGTTGAAGGATCTGATGGAAGGGATGCGGAAACCACCAACCGGCAGCGGTCCTGGGGCGGTGCGGACGATGCGGGATCGGAACACCCGGAGGATGCCGGGTTAGCAATCAGCGCTCAGCAGTCAGCATTCAGCATTCAGCAATCAGCATTCAGGTCTCAGCAGTAGCACTCAGCCCCTCGGCTCACGGGGGGCGTCAAATCAACTTCTGCGCTCCCCGCTCAATCTTCTTTTTTCTTTTCCGCTTATTCTTTTCGGGAGGCGGCATCTTCGACGATGGCTTCGATGATGGCGTCGATGGTGTCGGTCACGCGTTTGTTGGGGAGGTTGAAATTATTGGAGAGGATGGAGAAGGCGATGCGGTCACCACGTTGCGTGGTGGCATATCCGGAAAGCGATTTGACGCCGCCCAGGGAGCCAGTTTTCGCATAGATATGGCCTTGCTCCGCGACGTTCTTGAACCGATCGGAAAGAGAGCCATCCAGGCCGCCAACGGGCAAGGTATCGCGGAAACTTGTGCCCCAAGGCTGGGAGTCGGCATAGCGGAGAAGTTGGACGACGGCGTGAGGAGTGGCCAGGTTCTGGCGCGAGAGTCCGGAGCCGTCGTAGAAGGCATACTGATCCGCAGGCACGCCAGCCTGATTCAGAAATCCGCGCAGGACCTCGAGTCCGCCTTCCACCGTGCCGGCGGTACCCTTTTCCCGTCCCAGAAGGCGGAGAAGGATTTCGGCATGCAGATTCTGGCTGACTTTATTGATCACCCGCACATCCTCGATGAGCGGCTTCGATTGGTAGCTAGCCAAGACGAGCGGCTGATTCTGCAAGCCGCGGGAAGGTTCGTCGCCACCACGCGAGATTGAAGGCGCTGTCGCTGTAACTGTGAAAGTGGAAATGCTGGCCAGCTCGGTGTGACGCGTGTGCTGCCGGCCATAGATAACGATGCCACGTTTTTCCAGCAGTTGTCGGAACAGAGCCGCCGCGAATTCGGCTGGATCTTCCAGGGCGAGGGCTTCGTTGGCGCCGGCGTCATCTAGCGGTGTGTTGCCCCATAGCGTGAGGACGGTCGAGCCGGGCTCGCGGTTGATGAAAATCTTGCGGACGGTACCCGAGGGAGTGGTGATAATGCGATTGTCAATCCGATAGTAATCGGCGAAGGGCGTGATGCTGACGAAGGCGCGTTCGCCAACGCGATCGGCGGGAAGGATGTTGACGAAAATTACGTTGTCATTAACGGTAAGTGCGGAAACCGGCGCGCCGTCGGCCCAGACGAGATCGTCCTGACTCCAGCCTTCGCCGTAGCGCTCGAAAGCGAAATAGGAGTCGTCGGCGATCAGATCGCCATCTACGTACTTCACTCCCTTTTGCGCCAGTTCGTCCGCCAATTGTTCCAGCACTTGGATAGGATGGTCGTTGCGTTCGGTGCGCAGTAGATAAGGGAGTTCACGGCCGGAGAGGTTGGGATCGCCACGTCCGACCAGCACGAGATCGCCGATGAGGCGTCCGTGTTTGTCCAGGGTGCCGTTGGTTTCGACGGTGGTGCGGAAATTGTAGTCCGGCCCGATCAGCGCCAGCGCGGCGGCGGTAGTAAACAACTTGGTGTTTGAGGCTGGGGTGAATAGCTTGTCTGCATTCTGCGCGTACAAAGTTTTGCCGTTGGAAAGTGATACCACCTCGATACCCCAGAAGCCGCGAGCGAGGTCGGGTTGGGAAAGGATGGTGGCAATCCGCTTCTCGATGGCCCTTTGGGAAATAGCCTGAAGTTGTGTCGCCAGCAGCAGACAAAGGATCGTCAGGAGGTGGTGACGGGTACGGCACATTGCAGGCTGATTGTACCTTTTCCCGCGGCAGGCAGAGAAGAGTCCCATTTCGTGGCAAATAAGTGTGTCGCGCTGCACATACGAAGAAAACCCGAAGATAAACTAAACTACGGGGCGCTGCGTACGTCCAATACTCTCAGGTGTATTCCGGTCACTTTCGTGAACAGTGGGAGGAGAGGTTAAATTTCGCACGCATGTTCAGGAGCCACAATTGCAGCGTGCGACCCATTCTTCTGAATCTTCTAACCTTGGACCGCTCCACGCCGCGGCTCGCTGTTGTCAGCCTGTTTCTTTTTTGTTTCTCAGCTAGGATCGGTTTCGGTGCAGCTCAGCCAGACGCTGCGGAGGCGTTTTCTGCCCAACCAGCGGCTCAGATTGATCTTCTGCCGCTAGGGTTTGGCGGCCTGTCAGCGTCGGCTCGGCAAACGGCGAATGTCACGGTCGACTTCCTAGATATTCATCATGTGTTGCTTACGTTTAATCCAAAAAAGTTGTTCCGGCGGTTACCTGATTGTCCTCCGACTCATGACGACCGGGTGATCCACGCCATGGTTTTGGAAGTGCCGGGGGGAAGGGTTGTTCGGGAGACGGATTGGTATCTGCATGACGCGCGACGTTTTGTCTGGCCGATGGGTTCGGGTCGAGTCCTGTTGCGCAGGCTTAACAAGCTTTATGAAGTCGATTCAAGTCTTGCAGAAAAGCTGGCTTTCGACTCGCCGAAAGAACTTCTATGGGTATCGGTAACGCCCGACGGAAAACAGATCATCACCGAAACGAGCGAGGGGAGTCTGCCAGGCGGAGGCGAAACCAAGGGGCGAGTGAAGATTTCCTTTCTGGACGCCGATTCCTTGGCGGTGCAGAGAGTTATTCAGTCGCGGGATGCAGTCCGGTTGGAAGCGACGAGCTCGGGGTTCGCCGATGTCCGAAAAAAAGGCAACGCATGGCTGATTCGGTTTGGGCCTGTCAATATTGCGCGTATCAAGGGCGTGCCCAACATTCTCTATAGCAGCGTCAACACAATGCTCATCGGCCGCTGTTCGGTTTCGCGGAATGGCTACAACGTAAGCGCGTTCACCGTAACCGGGAACTCGCTGTGGCGG
>MNDG01000029.1:0-4862 GCA_001914815.1 Acidobacteriales bacterium 13_2_20CM_55_8 | reverse complement strand
CCTTCGGCACCATCGCCATCCCCGCGCGAACGAATCCTCCCGCAAGTGCGGGAGGCATTAATCCTGAAGAAGAGAACTTGGCGCAAACAATTCAAGTGTTCGACACGGCGAGCGGGAATTCTCTTCTCTCGCTGAGAGCGACACAAGCAGTTCTGGACGGACAGAATTTTTCGCTCTCTCCGGATGGACGTCAATTGGCGGCCATAGTTGGAAGCGCGATGAAGATTTATTCATTGCGAGGGATGTCTGCCGGCGAACGAGCGAAATACATTGCGGTCAAATCCGATACCCCAGGTCTTTACGTTCCTGCCGCAAAGACCGACAAGGCTGCTGCAGAGGAGCCACTCTACGCTTCAGCCGCGGAGGAGGAGCCGGACGCGACTGAGCAGCAAAGTCCTGTGCCGAACTCTAGCTCCCCGACGCAGGGTACCGCCAAGCCTTCACCAGGAAAAGGTACTAGCTTGTCCGCCGGTGCGACCGCAATCCGGCCGACTAGCGGCGTAGACGCGTCCATGCTCACGCTTCGGAGCCTATCCCAGATCGTGGTCTTGGATGTGGTGGTGACGGATTCCAAGGGCCACGTTGTGAAAGGGTTGCAGCAAGCGGATTTCATAGTAGCCGAAGACGGCAAGCCACAAAGAGTGAGCTATTTTTCCGAGCGCACTGGAGCACAATCGTCTCCGTCAACCTCACCGGCATCGCCACCGGCAGTGGAAACGCTTCCTGCGAATATCTTCTCAAACCAGTCGCAGCCGGTGGAACCTGGCTCGACAACCGTCGTGCTGCTCGATCTGCTTAATACACCACTCACAGATCAATCCCATGCTCAAGAGGAGCTGGTGAATTTTATTAAGGGCAAACCGAAGGATTCACAATTTGCCTTGTTTACGCTGGCTAACCGGCTGCAGATGATTCAAGGATTTACCCAGGATGGAAATGTGTTACTGGCCGCGGCGAATGGCAAGAAGGCTTCTTTGCGCCACAGGCCGCTAATGGATTCAGATACCGTCCTTCGCCCGTCGCTCGAGGCAGGAATGGCAACCGCGAAATTTCTCCCTAAACTCGACTTCTTTGTCCAATCACTTCAGCTGCAGGAATCCGAAGTTCGAGTTATGGATGCGGATCAAAGAGTGTCCGTAACTCTGGATGCGTTCGCGCATTTGGCGCGTTACCTTTCAGGAATTCCGGGCAGGAAAAACCTGGTGTGGCTGTCTGGATCATTCCCGCTGAGTATCTATCCTGGCTCCAGCGGGCAGACTCCATTCCTTCACGGGAGTATCTACGGGGAGAGCTTGAAAAAGGCGGCGAACCTGCTTGCCGAGGCGCACGTCGCTGTATATCCGGTAGCTGTAAAAGGACTGGCGACTGATCCGCTATTCAGCGCCGCCAGCAATGATCTTCTCGCACCGCTTTCCATGCAGGGGTCGACTCCAGCAACCCAGGGCACAGGTGGAGGCGGACCGAGAGGCCGAGTGGCCAACACGGCTGTGCCAATCGCGATGATGCAGAACCAGGCTGAGCAGTTCGCCTCGGCACAAGCGGGTGACCGCGCGACTATGAACCAACTTGCTGCCCAGACGGGCGGACAAGCCTTCTACAACACGAACAGCATTGCGAAAGCGATCAATACCGCCGCGGAGGAAGGCTCGAATTATTACGCGCTTTCCTATACTCCTCTCAATAAGAAGACTGATGGCGCTTTCAGAAAGGTGAAGGTTTCGCTGGCCGGGAAGAAATACCGCCTGGCGTATCGCAGCGGATATTATGCCGTGGATCCAAGAGCGCTTGCGAAGCCTTCCAAAGATTTGACTTCCAGCCTGGCCCGTGCGGCCATGCAACAAGGATCGCCGCAGTCGCGGCAAGTGGTATTCGGCGCGCGAGTGGTGCCGCTGGGCAAGCCGAGGATGATGAAAGACGCGCCAGGCCGCGGTAAGCCGTCAAAGCGGAAAAGAAAAGACATGGATCTGCCGGTAGAGGTGCAGCGCTATTCCATCGATTATGCCGTGATTCCTGCAGATCTGCGGTTCGCTCCGACCCTGGGGGGAACGTATCGCGATGTGTTGAACTTCATGATTACGGCGTTCGATGATGACGGGAACCTAGTTGCCAGCCAGGTAAGCCAAATGATTGCCGATCTGAAACCAGAGACCGTGCAGGACGTCCTGGTGGGCGGCTTGCGTCTGCACCAGGAAATTGATGTGCCGATCACAAGTATCGCCATGCGTTTAGGCGTCGAGGATACCGCCAACAGTCATCTTGGCACGTTGGAGATTTCATTGCCGGTCAAGCCTCCTCCAGATGCACCGACAGCTGAAGCACGGAAATCCTTACCCCCAATCGAACCGGACTGATTGTTGATTGTCGATTGATGATTGTCCACGGCGCGGATCCTTAGCGATTTTCTTAATTGTGCCTTCTGAAATCTACGCTGCATCGGTTTAGAATCGGGCTTATGCGGCCGGTTTTTGACTGGAACATCGGTTCCCGCAAGCTCGGACTTGGAAAACGCACATTGATTATGGGCGTGTTGAACGTCACCCCCGATTCCTTTTCTGATAGCGGACTGCATTTTGATCGCGATCGCGCCTTGGAACACGCGCTGAAAATGCTGCGAGAGGGCGCCGATATTATTGACATCGGAGGCGAATCTACGCGGCCGGGGGCAAAGGTCGTCTCTCCAAGTGCATCCGGTGCGAAAGAATCTGGCGCGAGTCTAACTCAAGTGCGACCGGCAGTCAGCGAGCAGGAAGAATTGGACCGGGTGATTCCGGTGATCTCGGCGCTGAAGCAGAAGCGGCCCGATGCTGTAATCTCGGTGGACACCTACAAAGCTAAAGTCGCGCGTGCGGCGGTAGAAGCAGGCGCAGAGATTGTGAATGATGTGAGCGGATTTCGCTGGGATCCACAAATGGCAAAGACGCTTGCGGAGTTGAAATGTGGCGCAGTGTTGATGCACGCGCGTGGACTTCCGGAAGAGTGGCGAACTTTGCCGCCGGCGTCTGACATTGTGGTTCTGGTGAAGCGGGAACTCAGGGATTGGGCCGAGGTTGCAGTCCGGGTGGGAGTGAAGCGCGACCGCATGGTGCTGGATCCGGGGTTCGGCTTTGGCAAGAGCTTCCAGGAGAATTATCCATTGCTAAAGCGGTTTGAGGAATTTCATGAGCTGCGCTATCCGTTGTTGGTGGGTGTCTCAAGAAAATCTTTTATTGGACATGCGGTGGCGCGTGACGGCAAAGATGCAGACGTCGCAGACCGGCTATATGGCACCCTGGCTTCGGAAACGGTGGCCATCGTGAAAGGAGCGCATATCGTTCGCACTCATGACGTGGGGGCGGCTCTCGATGCGGCGCGTATCGCGGACGTGGTGGTGAGTTAGCCTGGGGAGGGCAAACTTTAAGAAATACAACCGCCTTTCAGAAGGTCTTTGCTGAGTCCAAGATGATGGTGACGGGGCCCTCGTTCACCAGTTCTACCTGCATCGTTTCCTGGAAGTGGCCAGTTTCACAGACTAATCCAGTGGCGAGGATGCGTTCTACGAAATACTCGTAGAGCTCGCGGGCTTGTTGCGGTGGAGCAGCCTGATCATACGACGGTCGTTTGCCGCGGCGAACGTCGCCATAGAGTGTGAACTGGGAGACGACCAGGACCTCGCCGCGAATATCCGAGACCGCCAGATTCATTTTTCCACTTTCATCTTCAAAGATTCGTAGGCCGACGCTCTTGTCGGCGAGATAATCGGCATCGGACTCTCCGTCGGCATTGCCTACTGCAAGCAGCACGACGATGCCGCGGTTAATCCTTCCCGTGACTTCGCCTTGCACCGCGACCTGAGCGCGGCTCACGCGTTGGACCACGGCACGCATAGAGACAGTGTCTAGTGTCTGGCTTCTAGTTTCAAGTAAAGCTCACCTATGGTTTGCTATTTGTGCTGCCGCTTACTAGAATCTCGTTTCTTCAAAAGGAGCTTCCCGCGATGTCGCGTCAGTTCAGGATAACTTTCCAGATGGCTGCAATGTTCGTCACGTTCACGGCGCGGGCCGCGGGGCAGAATGAACCACCAAAGAAAACAGCCGAAGTCCTGATCAGGAATGCCGTTGTGATGACCGTCACCCACGGAAATATTCAGAATGGCAGCGTCCACATTAAGGATGGCAAGATTGCCGCGGTCGGCAAAGACGTGACGGCAGCGCCAGGAGCCCTCGTGATCGACGCTGGTGGCAAGTATTTGACGCCGGGCATCATCGATTCACACTCGCACATTGCGCTCGATGATGACGTGAACGAAGCCACCAGTCCGGTAACACCACAAATGATGATGATGGACGCCTTCGACTATCAGGACAAGGCCATCTATCGCGGGCTTGCTGGCGGCGTAACCACTTCGCTGCTGCTGCATGGCTCCGCCAACATGATTGGTGGCCAGGCGATTGTCATCAAGCACAAGTACGGAGCAAGCCGTGACGCCATGTTGTTCCCGGGCGCCCCGCGATCCATCAAGTTTGCCAGCGGAGAGAATCCGAAACGCGTGTATGGCGGGCGCGACCAGTTGCCGTCCACTCGTATGGGAAATTTTGCGGTCCAGCGCGAGGCGCTGGTTCAGGCTCAGGAATACAAGCGCGACTGGGACGACTACGACACCAAGGTTAAGAAAGGCGACAAGGACGCGAAGGCTCCCAAGCGCGATCTGAAGCTCGAAGCGCTTGCGGATGTTTTGCGTGGAAAGCTGCTGGTCCAGATCCATTGTTATCGTGCCGATGAGTTGCTGACGGAAATGGCTATGGCAAAGGAATTTGGATACAAGGTACGCGCCTTCCATCATGCGCTGGAAGCGTACAAGGTGGCTGACAAGATTGCTGCCGAAG
>MNDG01000006.1 GCA_001914815.1 Acidobacteriales bacterium 13_2_20CM_55_8 | reverse complement strand
AATCAAAATAACTTCTTTGGGAATCTTGGTGCCGGGAGGGGGAGTCGAACCCCCAAGGTACTAAGTACCGGCGAATTTTGAGTGTGAAGCCGCAGTTCTGGAAGTCCTGATCCTGCAGCGTTTTCTAAACCTTGTACCAAGGACGTCGCGAGATGGGTGCAGTTCCGAATAGTCGGGCGCTGGTCTGTTGCGCACACTTTGCGCACACCAAAGGTACTGTAGTTGGCCACTTTTTGCCTACAGGCTGGTGTCTGGCAAGCAACTCCCAAAGACTAGGGCAGGCTGTAAAGCGCGGTGAACTGCGAGAACTAAGCCCATACAAAACCAGAAGACGATCATTGCCTCTGCATCTCCGAAGTTGTATTGCAGGAATGAGATAAGCAGAAAGGCTACCTGTCCACCCAGAATTCCTAGACTTAGCCCCTGGGCGAACCAGCCCTGGTGGCGCGTCAACCGTAATAATCGTACGAGAAAGACCAAATAGGCGGTCATCAGTCCAATCCAAACGACAAGTGTGGGCAAACCGCATTCTACGGCGAGCTGGATTGGGGTGGAATGAAAGTGGGTGTGCAGGGGGAAACGCCGATATGCTTCAAGATCCCAGCGTTGCCAATCCCCGCTGATGCTGTCGAGACCTACGCCAACCAGGGGATGGGCGCGAATCAATTTGATGCTGTCTCTCCACATCAGAAGTCGGTATTGGGTTCCCGGATCCGCCGTGTCGAATATTGTTAAAGCTCTTCGCTGGTCAATCCAGTGCACACCAAGCGCGATGACCACCATGAAGCCAAGCAAAACGCGCACCCTAGTCTTCCGTTCAGCTCGCATCAAGGAAATCAGCAAAGAACCGAGCAGCAGACTGACCAAGGAAATACGCGTCAAAGTAAGCCCAACGACCGCAGTAATCGATAGAAAAGCGAAACACGAAGCGGCCCGTAACCATACGTTGACGTTTCCGCCCGCAATACACAGTCCCCACACTAGCAGGCCAATCAGCACCAAAACTTCAGAGTAAGGAAAGTAATGCTTTAGAAAACCTTCAGCGCGAACTGGATGACCTCTACGCAGTTTCAGGCCGGGTTGCTGTAGGTACTTCTCCAGTTCTTGCCGATGCTGAATTGAAATCTTTAAGTGCTCTACCGGAGCCGACCGCGCCGCGAGAAGATGTACCTCAGCATCTGGATGCGCCTGATGGAGCCTGGTAAACAATTGCTGCGGGGTCATGATTGGTTTGCTGTTGATTTGCTGGATAATGTCATCAGGCTGCAAGCCGAATTTTGAAAACCGGCCGCTAGGTGCGTCGGTCGCAACCAGTTGGACCCCTGTTCCGACCGTGTATTGCCAGCCCGTATATACGACAGTCAAGCAGCAGGCGCTTATCAGCAAAACTGTCAGAATCTTGATCTGTCGCAGGCTGATCAATGTCTGTGGCAGCAGCACTGCAATGAACAACAGGGTTACAGTTCTCATTCGACCCCAACTGAGAAACGGGTCGACGGAAAACAAAGTAGAAACGCACGAAAATGACAAGAACAGAAAGAGAGGAAGCGACAAAGGTTGCCGGTAGACCCGGGCTCTGCCAGCGCACAGCTTTATCAGCCAGAGTGCGATCGCGGCACGGAAAGCATTAGTTGCTCCCTTAGTTGCGAGCGGCGCACAGATGGCGACCACCGCCAGGCATATGAAGATAGCGACATCTATCCAGTGCGCCCACTTTGGCTGCGATGCGGCATGAGACGATTCGGGTTCGGAAATCGTATCGGACTTCAACATCGGTTCAAGACCCACCACGGGGACGGCGCAATCTAAGTAAGTACGACGCAAAATACTACACACATATATAGCGTATGCTATAGTCTCAAAATTTATCGACGACTGAATTGCTAGATGTTTTCCCGTCTTTCGCGAAATATTGCTTTTAGCTGCGTTCTAAACGATGGGGCTGCCACCGCAGCGTCATTCATGCTCGCCTACTTGATTCGAATGTGGGCTGGGCAAAAGGGCTGGCACCATCTCACTCCCATCCATTTGTTGAATGTCTATTTTCCAGCTTTGATCATAGCCGTGCTGATTTTTCCATTTTGGGGATACATCTTGGGCGCTTACAAGCAGGTTGAATTGCGGCGTCCTCGCGACATCGCCAATGACGTACTTAAAATTGCTTCCTTTGGACTGCTGACGTTGATCTCCCTGCTGTTTTTGGTGAGAGGTCAGTACATCAGTCGAAGCTTTCTTTTGCTCTTCGCGGTTTTGCAGGTTCTGTCATTGGAAACCAGCCGCTGGCTGCTGTTGATTGGCGGAACCTGGCTCAGATCCAGGCCGGATCAAAGGCGCCATTTCGTCATTGTTGGAAGCGGCGACGGCGCGTTCGAAGTAGCCACGCTGCTGGAGGCAGGAGAGCGTTTCGGATTGAGCCTTCTGGCGTTTGTGCATGTTGGAAATCAATCGTCAACGTCGCCGGCCGGCCTGCGCCGCTCTTACTCAGTGTTGCCAAAAGAGCAACTTGCGGAACTGTTGCACAAGCGTGTAGTGGATGAGGTCGTGTTTGCCGTGGACAAAAAAGAGTTGATCGAACTGGAACCTTTGATGGAGCAGTGTGAACAAGAGGGAGTGCGTATTCGAATCCAACTCGATTTTCTTCCGAAAGGTTTCTCCCATATTTTCGTAGAACACCTGGCGCATGTTCCACTGCTTACTTTAGCCAGTACCCCTCAAAATGATTTTGCCTTGTTTTTTAAGCGGGCCGTCGACATCGCTGTTTCGGTCCTCTCCCTGGTAGCGCTGTTACCGTTGTTTCTCATTTTGGCAGTCCTGGTAAAGCTGAGTTCGAAGGGGCCGGTGTTTTTTAGGCAAACGCGTTGCGGCCTGGCAGGAAGACACTTCGTGCTGCTCAAGTTCCGAACCATGGTTTTAGACGCTGACCAGCTGCTCGCTGATTTGAGCGACCGGAACGAGGCCGAGGCTCCTCTTTTCAAGATGCGCAAAGATCCGCGATGTACGCCAGTGGGCCGCTGGATGAGAATGTTCAGCCTGGACGAATTACCGCAGCTCTGGAATATCTTGCGTGGACATATGTCGTTGGTTGGCCCTCGACCACCTTTACCTCAGGAGGTTGAACAGTATGAGCCATGGCAGCGTCGCCGCCTTCGGATGCGACCGGGGCTCACTTGCTTGTGGGCGCTGGAAGGCCGCAGCCAACTTCGCTTCGAGCCATGGGCTCGACTTGACCTGCTGTACATCGACAATTGGTCAATTTGGTTGGACCTGAAGATCCTGTTGAAAACCATTCCCACCGTAATTTCCCGTAAAGGAGCTCATTAGAACGGCGTTCCTTGCTTTCGCAGCTTTCGCAGCGGACCTATTGTTTTGGCAATCATCTCCATACTCATGACCACCTACAATTCGGCGGGATTACTCCAGAGGTGCCTCGAGTCAATCTACGCGCAGACGCATCGTCCATTGGAATTAATCATTGTCGATAATGCTTCGACGGACGGCACTCGAGAAATACTCGCTAAATTCGAAAGTCAGGCAAAGATTATCTACAACGATGCGAATATCGGGTTTGCAGCAGCTCAAAACGCGGCGGCACAACTTGCACAGGGAGATTGGCTTCTATCGCTGAACCCAGACGTCTTTCTCAATCCTGACTTTATTGCACAGGCTATTGCCGCGGCAGAGGAACATCCGGAAGTTGGCGCGGTTTGCGGCAAGCTCCTGCGCTGGAAGCCTGACCAGCCATCCGAGTTCAGCCAGATCATTGACTCCACAGGAATCTACTTTCTACCCAACCTTCGTCATCTCGATCGGGGCGCTAAAGAATTGGATCAGGGACAATTTGAAACATCGGAATATGTCTTCGGAGCGACCGGCGCTGCCGCGCTGTATCGCAACGAAATGGTCCAGGATGTCGCGGTCGAGGGAGAGTTTTTCGACGAGCATTTCTTCGCCTATCGTGAGGACGCCGATCTGGCGTGGCGTGCGCAATTGCTGGGATGGCAGTGCCTTTATGCGCCCCGAGCTGTGGCCTGGCACGTCCGCCGGGTAACCCCCGAACGCCGAGAAGAACTTCCACTGGCCATTAATTGGCATTCCATCAAAAATCGCTTTTTGATGCGTGCCAAAAACATCTCATTGCCGCTTTACGCCCGATTGTTTTTCCCGGCTACACTGCGAGACGCACAAGTGATCGCCTACTGTCTGTTGCTAGATCGGCGCCTGGCTTCGGCATTGATGGCGGTCTGGAAACTGCGACACGATCTCCGAAGGAAGCGAAAGATAATTCAATCGCGACGCCGAGTTCCGGACAACCAACTTTTGCGCTGGTTCTCCACCCGGCCAAGCCGCGGTTCCCAGGTCGAACCCGCCCGTTAAGCCTAGCGAAGCATCCCCTCAAAAAGCCGCTCATATTGATCAACAATTTTCTCCCAGTCATAGTTCTCACGCGCAAAGCGTTGCGCCCGCTCTCTCAAATCATCGACTTGGTCGGGCGAAGCGATCAACTGATCCAATTTTTCTGCCAACCCGCGCGGCTCTGCAGGAAAGGAAATACCACATCCGCCCGTGGTTTCATGGTTGGTCGGTGTGTCCAGGTAGAGAACTGCATTTCGCGTCGCCATGGCTTCTACAAGTGCAGGATGGATACCGCCAATCTCACCCGCAAAGACAAACAGCCCTGCGTTATTTTGCAACTTCCAATAATCGTCGCCGTAGACCGGACCGGTGAAGATGACACGCTTATCGGCAATCGACTTTAAGTGCTGGACATAAGCCGGTCGATAAGGATTGCCGCCCACGATAACCAGCGGCCAATCCGCGACCACATCCCGGTAAGCCCGGATGACGAGTTCAGGATTGTTCTCCGGCTCCAGCCTCGCAACATAAAGGATGTAGTGGCGGCTTGATAACCCGAACTTGGACAGGTCGCTGTCAGTGCTGAGCGGTTCCGCGCCATAAGCGATCATCTCGGAAGTCTTGTGATAACGATTCTGGAAGTAGCTGCGAATCGTGCCAGCATCGGTAATCAATCGAGTAGGGGTAAAGACCGCGAGCCCTTCACAGAAATGCAGGAACCATTGTCCTAACACATTCCACTTGCGGCGCTTGCGGTCTAATCCATCCACATTCAGCGCAGTAGGCTTTCCCGCCAGACGGGGAATCCAGGCCATCGGACTATTCGCAACATTGCAAATGAGCAACACTTCCGCGTGCGTGAACAGCACATGAAGAACCGAAATAAAGGTATGAAACAGAGTGTCAAGATGCTCGTTGGAAATGGTGGGAAGAATGACTCGTCTGATTCGGTGATCGAATTCATCATCAGGCGCTACGAAGGGCTTTCGGCAATAGACAGTGACCTGATGTCCGCGTCGTACCAGGCGCGTGGAGAGCTGATCGGCCAGGGTCTCAAACCCGCCGTAGCGGGCCGGAACACCGCGTGTCCCTAAAATGGATATGTTCATTGTGCGAAAGAGGAGCGGAAGCATGAAGGAAGGCTCGGTTGCAGAACCTCCCCAAGACCGTTAACTGACAAATGATTCGACCTTTTGCTTCTTGTCGCCGTTCTGATCCTTGCCGGCCCCCAGACCATAACGCCACAAGACCCGCGTATAGCTCCGCAGCGCTTCGCCGGTATTCACTCCTTTCGGTTTAACACCCGCCAGTGTGAGCAGGACGCGCAGTACGAGGCCGGCAGTTATACCGAAACGCAAAATCGTGGTTTCGCGACGAGTGTGATGTTTCGCAAAGTAGCGCAAGAGGTTCCGATACCAGAAATGCTGTCGGTCATGGAAGGAAAGCTGATTGACGCTGTGTCCACCACTGTGGATAAAGACTGACTCTGGACAAAAAATGATTTTCCAGCCCTTCGAAACCAGACGGTGGCAGAAGTCCACATCTTCGAACCACACTGGGTAAAATTCTTCATCGAAAGCGCCGATGCTTTCCCATGCGTCTCGCTTTACCGCTAGGCAAGCGCCAGCCGGTTGCTCAACCTCCTGAAGGGAGCCATAATCAAGGTCCAGACATCGATACTGTCGATTGAGAGGGTTTGTTTTCCATAGCCGATTTAACAGAAGTACTTCAGCTAACATGTAAGCGAGGCTGGGGAAGCGGCGAATATTAAAACCGGCGTCTGGAGAACCGTCCGGCGATACCAGCGCTCCGCTTGCGGCCCCTACGCCTTCCCTTGATACCGTCTGGGCGAGTTTGTTTAGTGATCCGGGAGTGGCAATCGCGTCTGGGTTCAGGATAAGAAGCACCTCTCCGCTTCCCATCTTCGCGCCTTGGTTAACTGCAGCAGCAAACCCAATATTTATCGGGTTCGATACAATTCGTACATCTTTTCCAACTTGGCGCGCACGGCGGACAGTAGAGTCGACGGAAGCGTTGTCGATCAAGATAACCAGCCACTGTCCTTCGCCTACCAGCGCGTTGAGGCAGCCCTCGATGTGCTGTTCAGAATTGTGTGTGACAATGATTACAGAGCCGGCATGCATTCTGGGATGAGATTATATCTTCCGCGTTGAGGTCTCGCTTCCGGAAGGCAATCTACAGATAAAAATAATTGCGACCATCGTTTAACGCAGTCCGAAGCAATAACGGCACACGGAGGAAAGACTCTATTCATGGTCGAGTTGGTTCGAGATACCTATCGATACCGGGAACTCATATGGGCTCTTGCCCTTAAAGAGCTGCGTGTGCGCTATAAGCGTTCCCTGTTGGGCTTTTTTTGGGCTCTGCTTAATCCCGCGCTACTGATGATTGTCCTGACGTTGGTCTTCGGGACAATCATGCGCTTCTCAATTGATCATTACGCGGTATTTCTTCTCAGCGTGCTGTTACCTTGGACGTTTTTTTCACAAGCTTTAGCTTATTCCGTGGATTCTGTTGTGGGAAACGGCGCCTTGTTGAAAAAGGTGTACGTGGCGAAGCTGGTTTTCCCCGTGGCCGCGATTGTTTCGAATATTGTGAACTTCTTGCTCTCACTAATTCCGTTAGCACTTCTGATTGTGCTGTTACGTTTCCCGTTGCATTGGACGTGGGTATACCTGCCGGTTCCGATGCTCGGACTCTTCCTGTTCACTCAGGGCGCGGCCTTTTTCTTCGCCACTGCAAACGTTTTTTATCGGGATGTCAGCCATATTGTTCAAATTCTTCTCTCCGCCTGGTTCTATTTTTCTCCCATCATCTACTCACTTGACTTCATACCGGAAAAGTATCGCTGGCTGTTTCACCTGAACCCGCTGCTCTACGTCTTGAATGGTTTTCGCCTGAGTATTTATTACGGGAAGCTGCCGTCTCTCAATTCATGCGCGCTGTCCTTGGGGTGTGGAATAGTCGCACTGTTCATTGGGTTTTCCATCTTTCGGCGATACCAGAATCGATTTATCTACTACATTTAGAACTTTCGAATGAAGGAGGCCGCCGTCAGAATAAAGTTTGAAGATGTTGTCCAGCGATTTCGGATCATTCAGGAGAGGCCCGACACATTGCGTGAGGCCTTCGCCAAATTCCGCCGTCGAACCAGTTACCATGATTTCCAGGCCCTGAAACATGTCTCCTTCCGGGTGTCGGAAGGTGAGATGGTGGGGATCATCGGCCGCAACGGTTCGGGCAAAAGCACGATCCTGAAAATCATCGCCGGCGTCTACATTCCCACGAGTGGCGGAGTGGCGGTCAATGGCAGCATTGCCCCGCTGATTGAACTCGGCGCCGGTTTCCATCACGAACTGACGGGCCGGGAAAATATCCTCCTGAACGGCCTTCTTCTAGGATTGTCCAAACGCGAAATCCTAAGCCGCGAATCTCAAATCATCGAGTTTGCCGAGTTGGGTGACTTCATCGATGTCCCGGTTAAACAGTATTCTTCCGGCATGTACATGCGATTGGCATTCGCCATTGCCACTGAGGTGAATCCCGACATTCTCCTCATCGATGAAATACTGGCCGTGGGGGACGGAGAGTTTCGCCGGAAGTGCTTCGAGCGCATAGAGCATTTTCGAACTCTGGGCAAGACCATTCTCTTTGTATCGCATGATCTGACAAGTATTCGTCAGTTCTGCGACCGGGTCCTATTGCTTCATGGGGGTGAATTGATAGAGGATGGCTTGCCGGATTTCGTTATCTCGCGATACGAAGCACTCTCAGCGCAGCGTGTTGACAGCCTGCGGACACAGGCCTGGTGATAGATTTGACGCAATCATTCAGGATTGGGCGGAATCATTAGGGATCTAGTAAAGTCTTTCCTGCCGTTTCATATTTCCGAAGCTACCAATATTGCTCAAGCTAAAGCTGAAACGATACTGATTCTCGTTGCGTACCGCACCGAGTGCGAAGCGGCGATACTCCATGCTGATACCGCAGCAATCCCAGTTGTAGCTGGACTGCAAGGCGCCGTACTGCAAGAAGCCAACGTCGGCATCGAAGCCCACTGCTCCTGCGCCACTGAGTCCGCGCTTATTGGGGGTGCCGTACCCCAGCATAATCCGATACTGATGAAAGTGCAGCGGACTCGAAATATTATTGGACACTAGAATTTCACCTGGAACTCGCAGGAATACGTCACTGCCGCCAAGACTAATGAGACCAACATGGTAATTGACCATCGCGGTGCTTGAGCTGATCCTGCTGCTCTTGAAGTCGTAATCGAGATCCCACTCCGCATCCACACGCGGCCTAGGAGCTATTCGTAAACGTGAGATCAAGGGCGAGAGATGGCGGGGGCTGGTCAGAAAGGCAATACCAGTGAGATCGGCGGTGGTAGTGAACATGTTACGGCGACCGTCGACCAATGCTCCCCCGAAGCTGGGATCGAGAAAATACTTCTGCCCCAATTCCCAACTAATCAGTTCGTGAGCGGCCGGCCCAGAAGGGCAAGGAGCGGTTTCGGCCACTTCGTTCTCGTGCAGCAATTGCGAATCCGGCGGGATTGAATCTCCCGAAGCCGAACTCAATGGGTCTGGTGAGAATATTTCTCTGACTGTGTCGCAATTCTGTGACGAGTCCAAACTCTGCTTGGCGTAAAGGCGGTTGACGACCCGGTACTCGACCTCATTGGTGTTGCTGAGGATATCGCGCTCGTCGAAGCGGAGGATATTCGCGAAGTTGTCAACACCAACGACGCGGCGATACGTCACTTGAGGCTCGACTACGTGTTTGATTTTATGACCGAAGAAACCACGATCGAAGACGCGCTCCAGCGATGGCGGTCGCAGTTCAATGGAAGCGTCAATCGCGCGCCGGTTAGTTGGATCGTTGGACGCAATCCCGACACCGCCCGAAGGCAACAGTCGTTGCGTATAAAAAGTGTCGCGGGAAAGAGAAAAGGGAGGGAGATCGTAGGAGCAAAGTCGAAACGTCCAACCAGCGGAGCGGTGCGAAAAGTGGGCTCACTACGCGATAAAGCCTCCGCAGCTAAATCAAAAGATAAAAAAAAGGGGGATTGACCTACCTGACGGTCCACGCTGGAATATTCCAAGGTGGGGGCATGCAGGATCGCAATCCGGTCGGCATTATCGGTACTCTCGAAGTTTTCATAACGCCGAATCGCGCCATTGTAGAAATATCCTGGTGATGTCTTAGTCAGAAAGATATTGGAGATAACTTCCGAAGACACGGTTTGGGTGAATACTTCATTGAACGCAAGCCGGAAGACAAAGGAACTCAAATAATCAATGTTGGCGACGCTGCGGAAGTTATCTCCAAACCTGGCTTCTCCCTTGAGACGAACTTCCTGCCCACCCTGGCTTACCGGAGGTGTTCCAATCCCCCGATCGGCAACGCCGAAAAACGTCAAGTCAAGGTACGACTTTTCGCTGGGTCGAGCTCGGAATTCGCCGTGCTGAGCCCATCCACGCTGGGAAAAATACTGGGCTCCAACAGTAACATCCATGCTCCGATTGATAGCCCAGTAAAATGAATCCCCTAGAATTGTACCCTTGGTGGAAGAGCGTCCTAAATTGGGGATTAAGAATCCAGATTGACGAGGCTGTTTTTGTAGGGGGTGCGTGGCGATCGGCAAAAACAGCACGGGAACGCCTCGGATACGAAATGTGCTGCGGTAGATTACAGCGTTATGGCCAAGTTCCATGACCACACGATGTGCGTTGAATTGCCACTTGGGATGTGGCAGTTCACAACTCGTCACCGTGCCATCATGAACGATGTAATGATCGGGACCGTTTTTCTCCACTAACTTGCCGGTGAAGGCGAACGGGTTGGTAGAGGTTAGGATCATATGACGCATCGGTTTTTGCAGTCCGATAGTGCCGACTACATTGTGGAATTGTCCGGTCTGGTTGCGAATGTTGTATTCGGCCTGGCTGGCTTCAATGTGCTCGTCATTAGGACCGCCATCGACAACAACGTGGCCTTCGAGCTTAGCGTCACCGCTGTTGGAATCATAGGTGACTTCATCGGCCCAAAGAATAAAGTCGTGGTAGGAAATCTTGCTGCGAACGTGGAGTTTGAAGATTGGACCATCTTTTTCCTGCGTTACGGCGCATATATTCACCTCATCGCCATGTTTAACCGCAGGTGGCGTCGGAGGACAGAGCAACTGCGCCGTAGCGATGGATGGAAGAATGAAAAGAGCACCGAGTATAGATCTCGCTGGATGGTGCCAGCGCCAGATGCTAGCAGCGGCTGTCGCACTCCCGGACACGATCGTCCTTGCTATTCGGTTCGCCAGAGACGCTCCTGATACAAAATGTTCCTCTGGCCTAAGAGTCGGTATGCCGCAGTGAGAGGAGCAGTGGCGACTTTCATCCGGTCTTTCTCAGGATGCTTTGAAGATTCTACAATAGAGTCAGCTTCCACACGGTTAGCAGGGAAGAGGACCAGAATTGCAGTTGAGCATCGTTATTCCGACTCGGAACCGCGCTTCACAACTGGAGCGTACGCTGCAAAATCTGCTGCTGCAAACCATTCCAACTCAGGATTTTGAAGTTGTAGTGGTCGACAACGACAGTGGTGACGAAACCCCAGAGTTCCTGAGGCGCTTTGGTCAACGGTTTCCTAATTGGCAATGCTTTGGGCAGCCTAAACCTGGCGCTGCAGCGGCCAGAAACGCTGGCATCGCAAGCTGTCAAGGCGCGATCGTGCTTTTCATCGATGATGACGTCATTGCGGAGCCCGATCTAGTTCGACAGCATCTGAAAAGCCATGACTCGCATCCTGGATGTGCGGTCCTGGGACGCGTGCTGAATGGGTGGAATCAAAATGACTCTGCCTTTCATTGGGTCATAAGCCAAAAAGAACTACTTCACTCTTTTCGGTTTCCCGACTCGTCCAATGTCCCCTTTCAACATCTTTACACCTGCAACGCATCAGTTCCTCGGGATCTGTTGCTCAAGGCGGGCCTGTTCGACGAGCAGTTTGCGGGAGCAGCTTTCGAGGATACGGACTTGGGCTACCGTTTGATGAGATTAGGTTGTCAGATACTCTTCAATCCGGAAGCTACCGTACTGCACGAGCCTGTGCTGTCGCTGAAATCATTTATGCGGAAGCGTTTCGACGCTGGAGCCGCTCTGTACCGGCTATTGAGCAAGCATCCTGAACTCGAAACCACAATGTTGCCATCCAGGCTAAGGCGCGGTTTGCGGTGGGCTCTGGGGTGGAGCGTCAGCCCGCTGCCTTTGATCTTCGACAAACATTTGCCGTTTGCTCCTCTGCTGTTTCCAGTATTGGGCAAAGCATGCTGGTACCACTTTGAGTATTTGTTTTGGACTGGCTATCACCAAGCAGCTCGCTCCGAAGACAGAACGACCAACACAGCCGTTTGCAAACCTGCCGGTTAAATCGTTAGGATGAACGTCTATCTGGAATTTCGAAAAGTCAATCCATTGAGGTGAAATGCCAAGGTGCTTTCCGTCGTTACCTACGGTAGAAATGATAACTACGGTTTCAATCTCTACAAGCGAACCGCATTTGGTTTTAATTGCATTGCGGAGACGCTTACCGATCAGGATGAAATCCTTTTTGTGGACTACAACACTCCCAGGCATTTGCCGACGCTGCCCGAATTCATCTGGGACACACTCACGGAAAAGGCCCTTCGCCTTTTAAAGGTTATTCGGATTTCGCCGGAGATCCATGAACGAATCAAACGAGATTCCCCGCTAAAGATTCTCGAAAATGTAGCCCGCAATGCCGCTATAGTGCGGTCGAACCCCCAGAACCACTGGATCCTTTCGACGAACCCCGACGTGCTGTTGGTTTTGGCCTCCAAATGGCCATCCGTTGGCGCACTCCTGCAAAATCAGCCGGACAGCTTTTATGAGATGCCACGGTTCGATATTCCGGAGAGCGTCTGGTCTGCACTCCCGCGCAGCGAACCACAGAACAATCTTCACTTGCTCCGAGATTGGCTGGTGCACAACAAAGCCGCGATTGCCGAAACCGTTCCCGACTGTCGTTTCCAACGATTTCTTTTGTTTGACGCTCCGGGGGATTTTCAACTGGCGCCGCGCGACTATTTCCTTCGCCTGCGCGGCTTTGACGAGTCCATGAATCGGTATCTTCATTCCGATTCGAACCTCGCGAAACGAATGTGGCTGCTGAATGGGAAACGCACCGATCACTTGCTTGGCCATCTGTGGGTTCTTCATCAGGACCATTATTTGAGCGGGGAATGGGCAAACAGCGTTGGAACGATCGTCCACAATGACTACCACGCCAAAGTGCGGCTACAAAGCGAAATCAAAGCAAATGACGAGAACTGGGGTCTAAAACATGCGAGTCTGCCCATGTTCTCCCTCGCTCAGCGCGCCGAAAATGGTCGACGGTTCTTTTCTCCGCTAAGCGTACCGGTGAATGGCGCCCTGCCGCTTAGCCGCGAGGTGGATTGGCGACTGCAACCCCTCTACAAACTTTGCCACTATGAACCGCAAGTCATCTCGCTCTACGTCCGGGAGTTGCTTCAGGTTCTACCGCCAGAATCTTCCATCTCGTACTTGGGAAAGAACTCTGAAACTTTAGAGCACATCAGACATCATTGGCACGGGACATTCCCTGAGGCTCAGATAGTGACAGATTTTTGCGCGGGTGCAGTGCCTACGGAAAGAGTCACGCCAGATGTGCTGCTTGTGGATTGTTACTATGAACGTTCGGACGAGTGGAATCAGCGTCTGCAAGTGTTCCAAGGGCAACTGCAGGATCAAGTGGCCAAAGGGCGTATCAGTAGCCCTGAAATGGACGAAGAGCTGAGCCGGTTTACTGACAATTCTGACGAGCAGCAGCTACGCCACCAGCTTTCAGTTATCTGGGAGAATTATCTGGGCTGCATTAAACCGCGGCCGGGGATGCATATTGTGTTGATAGGATGTAACAATTATGCGGCGCATTTTTTTACTTTTCAGGAGACGTTTGCGAGACTCTGCGTTGGCCGCAACCAGGATAAAACGTGGCTGTCGCAATGGCACGAGTGGTACCAAAAATTAAAAGTCAGATTACAGGTCGACGCCACCCCAAACTTTTTATTAAAAGCCGCCTGGGGCCTGCGACTGCTGAAGCGCAGATTCCTCCTCCAATTCACCGGGCATGAAAGCCTGCTGGGCTATCTTTATTTCAGTCATTTCATGCGCATTCGCAGCCGCCTGCTGAAAACTCTAAACCTCCGCACTCTTTACGTGCATCACCGCTTGGTCATTATGCGACTGGAGTCATAAGTGGCGCCAACCGTGCAGGATGCTCAGCGAAGTGTCGGAACCCGTGAATATTTTGATGAGGTAGAACAGCGCAAGTATTTCATCGAGCCGCACATTCCCGGCTTTGCGCAGTTTGAACGTTGGCGTGGCAAAGAAGTGTTGGAGATCGGATGCGGCATTGGCACCGACTCCTGCAATTTTGTCCGCAACGGAGCCAATCTCTCGGTGGTCGAGCTCTCGACCGAGAGTTTGTCCATCACCACGAAACGGCTTGAGCTTTATGGTCTCAAGGCTAACCTGATCAATGGAAACGCGGAAAAACTGGATCAGCTATTGCCTCCGGAGCAGAAATTCGACCTCATTTACTCGTTCGGAGTTATCCACCACACTCCGCGCCCCCGTATGGTGATTGATGCGATCGCCAAACGGCTTAAACCGCAAGGCGAACTCCGCCTCATGCTGTATGCGCGTGTTTCATGGAAAGTTTTATGGATCTACCTGCGTTATATTTGGTTCGAGCCGTGGAATTGGCGCCGCCTGCCGGCAAAATATTCCGAAGCTCAGATCGGCTCGCCCGTTAGTTACGTTTACTCTTTTCAGGAAGCACGAGAACTGCTTCAGAGCTTTACGATCGTAGAGATGCGGAAGGACCACCTCTTTCCTTACAGAATTCCTGACTACGTGCAGTATAGATACGTTAAGAACTGGTACTTCCGATGGATGCCACAGGCATGGTTTCGCTGGCTGGAGCATAAATTAGGTTGGCATTTATTGATAGTTGCCGAACTTCCAGAAAAGGGTTCACCGGAAACTGGGGACTGAGGTATGGGAGTGAGAAACGCAGTTCGTCCCTCAGTCTTGGCCAACGCCGATGCCAAGTCGTTATTGGAGTCACCTGGAGGGAGACTCAGGCAGCCCGAGGATTCATTTGCCCCACGAATTGACTTCACCGTGGTGGCATTGATCGCCTACGCCTTGCTCGTAGTCACAATGTGGGGAAACTTTGCTTTTTCCAGTGGCATGTTCAGCGAGACAGGTTTTTCCTTCCAGAGTCAGACGCAATCGGCCTGGCAGGGCTTTCGGTACAGCGACTCACTGCGACCTCACACCAGCACTTTTTACCAATTGTCGTATTTGATAGGAAGGGTGTGCGGAGTCGCCGGCAGTTTCGTGCCTTATCAGTTTGTGTACGCAGCGCTGTGGTGGGCTAAGGGTGTACTAGTATTTCTTTTGTTGCGCCGCCTGGTCTCATCGGCCCTATTCTTATCCTACGTTGCCGGTGCACTGGCGCTCGTGCATGCATCGGATCTCGCATTACAGTGGATTGGCCAGCTTAACCAGCTCGGTTTCACGTTATGGCTTCTGCTATCGTTGTATTGTTTCGTAGCTGCGGTCCAGCAGCCGAATAGGACTTGCGCCGCAGGATGGCTTCTATTCGCCGGTTTTTTTCAGTACATGTGTTTATGGAGTTATGAAAGCCCGCTGTTTATCATTCTTGCTGCGCCGCTCCTGACTGGCTTCTTGCTTCGGCCCAGGTTAAAGCGGTTGTGGATAAGCTCGATCTGCTGGTATGTAGTTCCGATTGTGTATATCTGGTTGTCCTTGAAGAGATATCTGCACGCAAAGGGTGCTACTTATCAAGAGACCGTCCTCCGTAAGACCTGGTCGGTACATTCGCTCATGAGCGATCTTGTTTTCAACATTCGCTCCAGCGTGTCGTTCTGGTCGTGGACAAGGCAGAACGGATATCTTCCCACTGGTGAGGTGTATCGCCTGGCGGCGGTTGCCACGATTGTGTTTGTTGCAGCAGCCATGACGTTCGTGCTCGACGGAAAGCAAGGCAACGAGGTTGCATCGAAACCGGATATCGATTTTGCCATTCCCTGGAAGTTCCTCGCACTCGGAACGGTTTTACTTGTATTAAGTTTTCCGGCTTATTTGCTTCTGATTGATCCTCGCACTCTTTGGCGTACGCAGCTGCTCTCCGGAATTGGCGCTGGCATCGTCCTGAGCGCGGCTTTCGCCGTGGTAGCAATGCCGGCCTCAAAGGGGTGGAATCGTGACTCGGTTGTGACGACACTCTCCGCTGTCGTCATTTTTTGCGGCGCTTCAAGCGCAGTTGAGCGAGGCGCGTTCTTTCGATCGCTTTGGCAGCAGCATAGGGTCGTACTTAAACAGGTGATTGAGAACGCCCCGCAGATACGACCAGAAACTATTGTTGTGCTAATTGGTATTCCGAAGGGGAAGGATCCCTTTCGCGATGACATGTGGTTTGATATGGCGCTGCGTCTCGCGTATCCGGGCGTACCGGTTGCCGGAAACTACTATTACTCCGATCACACGCCGGGGCCTGACAATCCGCTAAAGTTATCCTCGAATCACTGGCATTTGCAACAAAGCTTCACAAACCCTCTGGTTTGCTACGGAGGTCTGGAGCAAACCATTGTGTTCGAATATGGAGCGGACGGCAACTCCCGCATTGTTGCCAAATTTCCGCAATTTCTCTGCGCTAACACCTGTTCTCCCGAACTTTACAATCCTGATCAACGGATCATCGGGGAGACGCCGTCACCTATGGCCATACGCCGGTACGGGCCGCTCTAGGAATCCCGTATGGAGAATACTAGAAAAAGAGTCCTCATTTTCGTGGTTGCCTACAATGCGGAGCGCACGATTGAGAATGTCGTCAGAAGAATCATTTCGACTATTGCGGAATACGAGACAGAGGTTCTGATCATTGACGATTCGTCAATCGACCGGACTTTTGGCAAAATATCCGACCTCCGAAAGAAAGAGCGCACTTCCCTTCCCCTCACGATGCTGTACAACCCGCAGCCTCAAGGCTACGGTGGGAACCAGAAAATCGGTTTCCACTATGCTATCCAGAAGAAATTTGACGTCATTGCGCTGGTCCATGGCAACGGCCAGTACGCACCTGAATGCCTTCCAGATCTTCTTCGGCCGGTATTGACCGGAGAAGCGGACGCTGTTTTCGGCTCCCGCATGATGCGCGGCTTCGACGCGATCAGGGCCCGCATGCCTCTCTACAAGTATGTCGGCAACCGGGTGCTAACTGCCATTCAGAATCGAGTTTTACATAGCTCCTTGACCGAGTTCCATTGCGGTTATCGGCTGTACTCCGTGAAAGCCCTGGCAAGGCTTCCATTCGATCGCAACACCGACGACTTCCACTTTGATACTGAAATTATTATTCAACTGCTGCGGGCTGGACTTCGTATAAAAGAACTTCCAATTCCGACGTATTACGGCGACGAGATTCGATACGTTAAGGGAATTAATTACGCCTTTCAAGCGCTGAGGTCCAGCTTGCTTAGCCGAGCCCAAGACTACGGAATTCTTTACCAGCGGAAGTTCGACGTCACTCAACCATGGGAAAATAATCCTCTTTATCGGCCAAAGTCGACCTTTGAGAGTCCTCACACTTTAGCCTTGCAGCGTGTGCGCCCGGGTGCGAAGGTGGCAGATATTGGCTGTGCGTCGGGCTACGTCTCTCACGCCTTGAATGAGAAGCGGTGTACGGTTACCGGTGTCGACCGCTTTCCTATCGCTGATGCCACGCACTTGCTGGAATTTATTCAATCCGATCTGGATCAGGGTGATTTCCCTGTCGATGCCGGGATCTTCGACTACATCCTTCTATTGGACATTGTTGAACATTTGCGGTCGCCTGAGAGACTCCTGGATTCGATCCGCCATTCCCGTACGAAGGGCTCAGATCTAAAAGTCATTTTCAGCACCGGCAACGTTGCTTTCATTGTCACTCGGATGGCGCTGTTTTTCGGTTGGTTCAATTATGGCGCTCGAGGAATTCTTGATCTTACCCACTCCCGCTTATTCACCTTCAGTACGGCCAGGAAATTATTTGAGCAATCTGGATACCGCATCGAGGAGGTTCGAGGTATACCCGCTCCTTTTCCGTTAGTCGTCGGAGACAATGTTCTGGGCCGGTTCCTATTGGCAGCGAATAAACTACTAATCAGATTTTCAAAACGACTTTTTGCCTACCAGATTTTTATGGTGTGCAGCCCCTTGCCGACACTGCAATGGTTGTTGGAGAAAGCACATGAAGCCAGTCGTGAGAAGCTTCGGGCTGAAGCCTGCGCAACGACCGTGGGTTCAGAGGAGCCAGTGGCATGAGTCGTACCAGTCCCGTTCAATCGACTGAGGAAGTGCGGGTCGATCCTCAAGATTCATCTGCCTCCAGGTTGCAGCGGATCAAGACACTGCTGGGATTCGATCTACTGCTTGATCCAAAGGATTACTTTAGCGGTTTGCTGATCAGGAACGGCATATTTGAGGCGCCCGAGAGCGAACTGGTGAGCCGGCTCGTACGTCAGGGCGATACTTGCATCGATGCCGGTTCCCACATTGGCTATTACACCTGTCTCCTCGCCCGTCTGGTTGGGGAGACAGGTCACGTGTACGCATTTGACGCTAATCCGCAAGCATGTGAAACAGCCAACCGCAATCTGTCACTTAACGGATTGACTTGCGCAGAAGTCGTTCATGCTGCGTTGTCTGACGACGAAGGCACATTGCCTTTTCATATCTCGATTGACGAACAGACGGGATTGAGTTCCGTCGGATCCATACCAAATTCCAAGCAGACTATCCAAGTACCCTGCGGGCGACTGGAGACGTTTCTACACAACCGCGAGATCGAGCGTATACGGCTGCTCAAGATCGATGTGGAGGGTTCGGAAGAAATGGTCCTGCGGGGTCTCGGGCATTTTCTGACCAGCCACCCAACGGATTTCATTCTCGTAGAGCTTTACGATGAGCGGTTACAAGTGATGAACACGTGCACCGAGAAGGTAAATGAAATTCTTCAAAGTGCAGGCTATCGCGCCTGGACGTACGAAAACGCTTCCGGATGGCGACTGGCGAGCGAAGTGCGCAGCCGGGGAGACTGTAACTTTTTATTCGTGAGTCCTGCCATCGAGGAACCGGCCCCCCCCTTTTCCCTGGCACCGGTCTTGGCACAAACGCAGGCGGCTCAGTGCCGAGAACGAGAAATCCTTCAAGCTCGTGAGCAGGAAATTCACGCATTAAGGCTGGAAGCAATGGCATTGCGACAAGCAACCCAGCGACTGCAGGAAGAGACCATTGGGTTACAGAAATGCTTGCTTTCAGTAGAGAATTCTGCCGGGTGGCGCGCGCTGAATGTCTACCGCAAAATCCGCAATGCCTTGGCGCCGGACAATACACTGCGCCGGCGCCTGTATGATTTCTTCACGTGGTGGATACACCGCTAACGGGGCGCACATTGTACAATCCTGAGTTACAAAATATCCTATGGCTTTCAAGAATTCTGTGACTGAAGCGTTGCAAAGAATTACTGTTTGTGGTCTGGGCAAGCTTGGCACCTGTATTGGAGCTTGTCTTGCCGCGGGCGGTTTCGAAGTTTTCGGCATTGATGTCGATCGTCGGAAAGTAGAGTCGCTGCGTAATGGGATAGCGCCGGTCGAAGAACCCAAGCTGCAAGAAATGATTGAGGCTAGCGACGGTCGATTCAGCGCTACCAGCGATTTTAGCGACGCGCTGGCGACCTCGCAGGCCTGCTTCTTCGTAGTACCCACGCCCAGCTTGCCGGACGGAAGTTTTAGCAACGATTTCTTGCTTAAGTCGCTGCATGAGGTCGCAACCCAGGTAAAGCAGCGCGGTCATCACAATTTCCTTTTCGTAGTTAATTCTACGGTAACGCCCGGTTCTTGCGAGGAAGTCTTAACACCAGTGCTTGAGCAACTTCTCGGAGGGAAATGCGGACGGGACTATGGTCTCTGCTATAACCCAGAATTCATTGCTCTGGGAGATGTGATTCGAGGCCTGTTGCAGCCTGACTTGGTGCTGATCGGCGAATCAGATGCGTCTTCGGGGGACCGCCTGAAGGACCTTTACTCAAGGTTCACTACCAATAAAGCGCCCGTGGAACGCATGTCGCTGGCGAGTGCGGAACTGGCAAAGATTTCCCTTAACTGCGCTGTTACCATGAAAATTAGTTTCGCCAATCAGCTCAGCGCTGTTTCTGCTAAGTTTCCCAACGCCGATGCGCGCGCGATTCTAAGGGCCATTGGAAGGGATCGCCGCATAGGGCCCGAGTACCTGAAGCTCGGCTTGGGCTTCGGAGGCCCGTGTTNCGAGCCACTGATCAGATAAATGACAGTGTAAATAACCGTCTCCTGGATACAGTCCTATCCCGCATTCGCGATGGCAGACCCGCGGGAGTTCTGGGTTTGGCATACAAGCCATTTACTTCCGTCATCGATTGTTCCCCGGGGGTTTGGCTCTGCCAAAGTCTGGCGGCGCGCGGCCACCAGGTGTTCGCCCACGACTATCAAGCGGGAGAAACAGCTTCGTCGATTTTCACCAACGGGCGTGTCACGGTGTGTGAGAATCCTGCCCAGGTTCTTCAGAAAGACTGCTCGGCATTTGTTATCACGTGTCCCTGGCCGGGTTATAAGGAAGTATTTCAATCCGCGGCAGCACAACAACTTTCACGTGACACTTCGGTGATTGATCCCTGGTCTGTGCTGGATCGCGCAACGCCTGCCTGGGATCGCTTGTCTCATATCACCGGGTTGGACTGAATGCCTGGAGTGATTTTTCTCGCAGGAAAAATTCGGGGGCGTAATCTAGGCTTACTTTTGGCACAGCACTAGACGATCCGAGCTGCGCATTACCAAATCTTTCACCATGGATGACATGTTTCAGAGGGTGGACATACCACCGGTGCCGCCGGACATCTCGGCAGAACTGCGATCACGCTTGGGATCTCTTGAGCTCAACGGCTCACATCGCAGATTCCTGGTAAACCGCATGGGCGGCACAGGCAGCAGTTGGCTGGTGAAGCTGCTCAACACCCATCCTGAGGTTTTTTGCTACCACGAAGGTGTGATAATACGGACCTTTCCAGCATCCTCGTACGGAAGCGAGGATATAATTTCGTTCATTCGTTGGTTGGCCCTGGACGACATGAAGGGGGCCTACAAGGCGGTAGGTGATGTCGGCTCGGCATGGATTGGCCACCTGACCAGCGTCCCTAAAGAACTGTTCACCACCGGTATTCTCTTCCGCCACCCAGCGCGTATGCTGAATACCAGACTCAATGTCTTCAAGACCGATAAATCCTTCACCGAAATTAATGTGGACAATCTACGGCGCATTGCGGAGACGTGGGGTATCAATGGTTTTGAGCGCAGCGAAATGGACCAAATATTTTTGCAGGATCTCTATAACTTTAAAACGCAGATTGACGCAGCCAACTCCGCGGATATTGTCATACAGCTGGAACTTATGAGCAGCGACCTTCATTATTGCGAAGACATCTTGAGCAAATTGACAGGTCGCTTTTATGAGAGGGCTCTCGTTGAGCCTATGCTCAATAGTCCTGTTAATCGTCGCAGCCAAGGCGCGGCTTCCATCCAGACTGTTTTGGATGGGTTCACGGAAGATCAGCGAGCCTGGTACCGCGCCATCTTACAAGATTCAATCTCTAAGGTAGGTTATGACCTGGACAATGAACTGGCAGCGTCAAACTCCCCGAGGCCCGCGCTAATCGAGCCCGGCATCGAGGATGGTATAGTCACCCGTGATCAGGAACTGAATACGCTGAAACAGATGCTCGTGGACCAGGATCGCCAGATTGCCCGCCTCCGCAGCCAAGTTAAGGAGTTGGAAAACATCTGGAAAGCAGTCCAGGCCTCTGTAGGGTGGCGTCTGATGAATCTCTGGAGAAAGACTCGCAAACGGCTCCTGCCCGCCGGAACTCGAGCTCGCAGACTATACGACTCGGTACTACGGCGATTTCGGGGTTCCATGGTTGTCAGTCACTAAAATACAATCCAAACTAAATTTTGCCGGCAAAATGGAGCGAGCCACCAAACTAGTCTCGATTATTATTCCTGCTTTGCACCGGCCGGATCTTACTGCGCGATGCCTGCAATCTCTTGTTCAACAAACTATTCCGGCAAATGACTACGAGGTCGTGATTGTGGAAAATGATGCACGACCGGATTCGATCCTGAAGGATCCGTTGCCACCCAACGTTCGGCGCATCCTGCTTGAGCAGAACTATGGCACCACCGCTTCCATCAACTTCGGAATTGCCACTAGCTCGTCAAAGTATGTGCTGCTGCTCAATAATGACGTGGAAGTGCAGCCCCAATTTCTGACTACATTAGTTAACGCGATGGAAGGTGAAAAGGATTGCGCTTTCACTACTGGCAAACTCCTCAGTGCGACCGATCGGAAACGCATTGACGGCGCCGGGGATGCCTTGCTTCTTGGAGGAGGAGCGTACCGATTGGGTCATGCCGATCCCGACACTGCTCAATTCGAAAAAAGGCGCTGGATTCTAGGGGGTTGTGGCGCGGCAACATTGTTTCGCCGCTCCGTGTTAGAGGAAACACAAGGTTTGGACGCAGATTTCTTTGCCTATCTGGACGATATCGACCTCGCACTATGCGCTCATCAGTTGGGATACAGGGGATGTTACATCCCCGAGGCAGTTGCTTATCATGTGGGTAGCGCAACTCTCGGAGACCCTATGCATCCGAAAATGATTGAATTGATCACTCGCAACCAGCTGTATCTGATCACTAAACATTACCCCAGAGATATTTTATGGAGTTTGTTGCCCCGCATCTTGTTGTTTCAACTGCTCTGGTTTGCCTTTGTTATTCGTCATCAACACTTGCTTGCTTACATGTGTGGAGTTCTAACTGCTGGAATGTCAATAGGACGATCGCTGCGCAAACGAAATCGTGTGATGCAGCAAAGACGTATTGATAACAGGCACTTTTTACAGCTGCTCTGCGCTTCCGAAAAACAACTCTTCGAATGGCACATGTCCAGACCACAGCATTCGCGATCCACTCTCTTGAATGCGTACTTCCGTGTATTCAAGCCTTTGTTCGATCCGACCTTCGGTTAAGCGGCGCGGGCCTGGGGACAGATCGCAACAGGTCGCTTCTCTTGCTATTAGGAAATCATCTTCGGCTCCCATGTTTTGAACGGCAACATACCCGATGGACAAACGATCCGCCCTTACGCTAATTTCTAAATGTACTCTTCGGGGGTGGAGCTTCTGTTTGGGGACCGCGGAACATGAGACACTTTGGAATTGGATAATGGCGCTGGGAGTATCGCTTCTCACCTTAGGGATCATATTCATTATCCAGTGTTTTCAGGATTGGCTAGATTCGGGCCAGACTGAGGTAATTCTTGGCATCCTGTTATGCCTTGTGGGATGTGGGCTTCTTTTTGCAGTAAAACGGGTACGAGGAACCCTGCAATAACCGGTGCGTGACTTCTTGACCCGCTGGACTGGAATGTATGCTAAGCTCGAAACACCTTTCAATTGGCGCTGCGAAATACCGCTTGGGCACAATTAAGAATTAGTGATAGTGGCTTGGAGATCTCTCAGGACATTTGCGGTAAGCACGCCCAGCCTAAGCGACTCCTCGTCACCGGTGCAGGCGGCTTCATCGGACATCATCTGGTTAAGCGACTCAAACTAGATGGGCATTGGGTTCGCGGTGTTGACCTGAAGTATCCGGAATACGAAGCGAGTCCAAGCGACGAGTTTGAGATTCTGGATCTCCGAGCGTCACATAACTGTCACCTTGCGACGCGCAATGACATCAATGACGTCTACAACCTAGCTGCCGACATGGGCGGTATAGGCTACATCACCGCCGGACACGCCGATATCAGTCGGAACAATATTCTGATCAATGCCCATATGCTGGAGGCAAGCCGGCAAAACGGCGTCAAGCGTTTCCTGTTCTCTTCATCAGCCTGCGTCTACAATCAAAGCAAGCAGAGAAATGCCCAAGTCACTCCTCTACGCGAGGAAGATGCTTATCCCGCCGACCCGGAACCAGGCTACGGGTGGGAGAAACTCTTCGCCGAGGAACTTTGTCGTTACTACTATAAAGACCACCGATTCGAAACGCGCATTGTTCGCTTTCACAACGTGTACGGACCACTGGGTACCTATTACGGTGGTAAGGAAAAGGCGCCAGCTGCCATTTCCCGCAAGGTGGCTCTAGCCCCGGATAATGGAGAAATTGAGGTCTGGGGCGATGGCGAGCAAACGCGATCCTTTATGTATGTCGATGACTGCGTGGAAGGATTAATCCGCATCATGGCTTCAGATTACCGCGAGCCGCTGAACTTGGGATCAAATGAACTTGTGACTATCAATGGGCTGGTCGATTTGTTAGCTAAGATAGCCGGCAAGCGTCTCACTAAGTGCCATAATCTTGCCGGACCCCAGGGTGTACGGGGTCGCAACAGCGACAACATTGGAACAGGGACTCCGCGTAACTTATAACTGGATTGCATCGCGAGTTCTTTCTGACGCCGGTGTGTTCTCTGCCGCAGATTGATGTCGATAGGGGCCGATGCAGAATCCATTACCCTGCAAATTTTCTGGGATTTCCCGGGGGCAGTAAGAGCACTGGCTTAATTTGACGCGCGAGCTAATGGATCTGCGCCACTATGCCGCTGCAAACGCAGCAGTTCAGAAGGGACTTGCCTCCAACCCCAAGTCCTACGCTTTGCATGCACACCTGCCGTTTTGGCATCATCAGAGCCCACGTCAAAATCGAAAATAACTTCTTTGGAATCTGTGGTGCCGGGAGGGGGAGTCGAACCCCAAGGGCCGAAGCCCGGCGGATTTTGAGATCACGGGCGGGTTCTGAACGGTTTTGAAAATCTTCGACTCTATTCTATTTTTCAACGGCATACAAGGTGAACGTCTGGATCGGTGATGACTTGATTTGATCGGTTTTGAGCATAGAACTACTACAGTTTTACTACAGTCGCTCGGCCCGCCCTTTATTAGACCTCTAGCTTGAAACTGCAGAGGTCGCTTCGATTACTGGCGTAAACGCATGCTTCTGCTGAATCCGGACCTGCTAATCTCAGTGACTTTTTCAACACCCACGCCTGATTACAATAGTTGAGAATATCTACTCCACCAGCAAATCGGGCTATGGTTCGTTCAGTGATAGCCGACGACACTACTGCAGCTTCGCGTACTCCGCCTTGGCTTCCTTCAGGATGGGGATGTCGGGGTCGGCGTCTTTCCAGAGGGCGAAGAAGTCCTGATACTGGGTGCGGGCCTTGGTCGGGTCGCCTGACATGGCATACGCACGCGCGATACCGAGAAGCGCTAGCGGCCCGGTGGGTGAATTGAACACAATGCCACGGTGCTCGATAATCTTCTGGAACTCGGCCGCCGCTTCCTGGCCCTGGCGTGCCAGCAGGTAGGCTTGGCCGCGCACATGCACCGGATAAAGGGCTAAGCCACCCAATTCGTACGCTGACGCCGCCCGCAGTAACTCCACCGCATTGCCGGCGTGTTTGCGGTCGACCTCGATGGCAGCACGAATTGTAGGCAACCAGTAGCTGTTGAGCAGAGTGTTCAGTGGCGAGCGTTTGTTTAGATCATCGGCTATTTTCTGTGCGCGCGCCGTGTCGCCCGCTCTCGCTAAGGTCAGTGCCGCCAGGATCTGCAAATTCTGGGTCGATGCTATCGTCAGGGCGGAGGTGGCCTGTTGGCGCGCCCGCAGAGTGTTCCCAAACTCGGCCTCCCTCAAGGCTGCGTTCAGTAACCACAGTGCGGCCCTCTCATTCTGGTCGGCCGCCTTGGCCATGACGACTGCCCGCCTGGAGAGTTCCCGGGCCTCCCTGAGCCGACCCGTGTAGGCTTGGGTCTGCGATTGCCAAGAGAGCATAATGTCCTCGACTCCGGGCTCGCCCATCGCCCAGTCGAATTGCCGCTGCATCTCCGCCTCGTCTCCTTCAAGAAAAGCGACACAGTAACGGTTGCCGTGCAGAAACGGGCTCTCCAGCTTGAGCGCTAACGCCTGTTGATACGCGGCCTTGGCTTCAGCCAATCGATTCAGCAGAAAATATGCAGCCATAAGGTTGGCGTAGGAACCGCCAGCATCAGTCGAATTTGGGTTTAGACGGATGCCTTCGAGGGTTTTTACCAAGCTTTGTTCGTATCGCCCGAGGGCAACGTAGTTTACTGCCAGATTCGCGAGAGGAGCTTCGTCCCGGGGATAGGCTCGGGCCCACTGCTCGTAAATTTGGTTGGCCTTTTCCAACTCCCCCGTGGTTTCGCTATAGTATTCTGCGAAAATGCGGTACTTTTCTCGCTCGCTGACCTTCTGTCGCAACTCGTAGGCCTTCCGATAGTTCTCGCTGGCTAGGCCATATTCGTAGAGATTACGGTATGAAATCCCTAAGGCCAAGTACGCGATGGCGAAGTTTGGGTCCAGTTCGATGGCGCGCTTATAAAGCGGAATCGCGGGCGCATCATCTAGCTTTCGGCCGGCGCTATAGGCCTTCAGCGCTTCAAGCGAGGATGTGGTGGCCTCAGCAAGCGGAGTGCCGTATTTCTGTACGGTACGAAGTGATTCGCCCAGTTTCGTCCGCAGGCTGCGGGCTGACTTGTCCAGTGCCCTCAGGACTTCTTCCTTGGCCGCCGCCTGTACCTGCTCCTGCGCCAGCGCAACCCCCGAGTTGCAGGTCACCGCCTTCAGCCCAATGACGTATTGACTGCCTAGGCTGGCAATAGATCCAGCCAGCATTGCTTTGCTGTCGGTACGGAGGCAAATCTCGCGCGCCACCTCCTGAGTGACCCGATCTCCCGGGGCGCGCCCCATCAGCTTCAGCGTCTCGCTCACCTTCTGGTCCGGTACGAGGTTCAGGAAAGGCGACTGGGAAAGCTGCACGGAGAGGCCCTGCTTGAGCGTGTCGTCGAAGACCGCGTCTCCGGTGGTGTTGGCAAAGTCGGCGAGAACGATGGTGTCCCTCTCGGTCAGTGTTGTTGCGGAACGCGAGCGGAAGTAGAGACCGCCGACACCCAGGGCAGCGCCGATGAGTACGCCGGCGAGCACCAGAATCTTCCAGAGTTTGCTGCCGGCAGCTACAGGAACCTCAGCGACTCTCACCGCACTCGCTGACGGGGATGGAGGAAGTGCAGGAGAGGAACTTGATGCTCGTGCCGGTCGTAGCAGTGTCACTTGAGAGTCACTTTCCTGCGCAATCGGCACTGGCTCGGAACCAGGTACTGCCACGCGTCCGATCTCTGTCTCCCGCTTCAGTCGCAGCAGGTCGGCTCGCATTTCCGCTGCTCCCTGATAACGCAGATTACGGTCTTTCTCCAGTGCCTTGCTGATGATCCGTTCTAGCTCGGATGGCAAATCTGGATTGAGTCGTACCGGCGTTACTGGAACCCGGTTCAGGATCGCCTCGAGCATTAGTCCTGAACTTTCACCGCGAAAGGGCAACGCTGCGGTAGCCATCTCGTAAAGCACCGTCCCAAAAGAAAACAGGTCGCTACGAGCGTCCAACTCCTTCGCTCGCACCTGCTCCGGTGACATGTAGGCTACCGTCCCCAACGTGGTTCCCGCACTGGTGAGATGTTCGTCGGCAACAGTAGAGTCGATCTGAGCGTTCTGCGCAGCTCTGGCAGAACTGGCGATGGTTGTAACCTTGGCCAACCCAAAGTCAAGAATCTTGGCATGTCCGCGTTTGGTAACGAAGATATTCGCAGGCTTGATGTCGCGATGAACGATGCCTTCGGCGTGGGCAGCATCGAGCGCATCGGCTATCTCGATAGCGAGATTGAGTAAAACATCAGTCTCCACCGGTCTCCCCGCGATTTGGTGCGTTAATGTCACTCCATCGAGGTACTCCATTGCGATGAAGTGTTGGCCGTCGTATTCTCCGATTTCGTGGATGGTGCAGATATTGGGATGGTTCAAAGCGGAAGCAGCACGGGCTTCGCGGCGAAAACGTTCCAGCCCGTGCGGGTCTTGTGCCACATCTTCGGGAAGGAATTTAAGAGCGACAAAGCGACCGAGCGAGGTGTCCGCAGCCTTATAAACCACACCCATCCCGCCGCCGCCGAGTTTCTCAACGATGCGGTAATGCGAGATGGTCCGGCCGATCATGCGCAAGCATGCTATGGCGGAAGTTTAGGCAAGTCAATGAAAGCCGTGGAGTTGGCGGCATCCCAGCGGTTGTTGGCGAAACATCGGCCATTACACCAACAACCCCGTTGTTGGTGTAAACGCCATAGCACCCCGCGTCCGCCGCACCCGCGAGCGGCTTCCTTCTGACGGCTGTATCGAAAGCGAACTCCCGAGGTCGAGGCTAACCGGAACCGTCGTAACGTTCGCTTCCGATACAGCACTAGCGTCAACCGCCAACAATCGTGACTTGGGCCGAACTGCACTCTCTACGACTTGCCTTTAATCCGTCCAAGTTTTCGTAAACGGATTTTCCCGCCGGAGGTGTCGACTTCAAGTTGCAGCCGGTTGTCCAACGTCCTTCCTCCTTCCATCAATTGAGGCAGTTGACCTGAGGTTATTGACATACATAGAATCACAATGTATAAGACTTCTATGTATGGACTTGAGTAAGGACTTGGTTGCTGCTTCTGCCACGCCGCTCGTGCTCGCCATCCTTGCCGAAGGCGACAGTTACGGCTACGCCATCATCAAGCGAGTGACCGAATTGTCTGGTGGGCACCTGCAGTGGACCGACGGCATGCTGTATCCCGTGCTGCACCGGCTTGAGCGCCAGGGTCATGTCGCGGCGAAGTGGTCCGCCTCCGAGAACGGCCGCAGGCGCAGGTACTACCGGATCACCAGAGAAGGCCGGGCGCAGCTCGCAGCCCAGCGGCAGCAGTGGCAGGTGGTGGACGGCACTCTGCGGGGTATCTGGATGAAGGAGTGCCCGGCATGACGACCTTCGCCGATCAAGCGCTCGAAGAGCAAATCGCGCAATGGCGCGCGTACGTACGCCGCCGGCAGGGTCTTCACGGTCCCGACGTGGAGGAGCTCGAGGGACATCTGCGCGATCAGCTGGCGGCGCTCACCGAGGCCGGTCTGACAGGGGATGAAGCATTCCTGGTTGCGGTCAAGCGCATGGGCAATCTCGATGCGCTGTCGCGCGAGTTCGCATCCGAGCATTCCGAGCGGCTGTGGAAGCAGTTGGTTATGGCCCCCGACGCTGATGACCAGGCGAACACGTCATACTCCGAGATGCTGGTCGTCCTGGGTCTTGCCGTGGCCGCAGCGTTGGCGGTCAAGGTGCCGGCACTGTTCGGTATTCCGCTCAACCCTGATGACGACCTGCCGCGGTTCTACGTCCGGAACGCCTGCCTGTTCGTCTTCCCGCTGCTTACCTTCTACTTCGTGTGGAAGCGTGGGTTGAACTTCGTCAGCGCTCTCTGGCTCGCGCTGCCGTTTGCGGCCGGGGCAGTGTTCGCCAACATCTACCCCTTCCACACGCGCGGCGACACTGAGTTTCTGACCGCTCTGCACTTGCCAATCGCCCTATGGCTGGCCGTCGGCTTCGCCTACGCCCGAGGTCGCTGGTTCGCCGACGGTGGGCGCATGAACTTCGTGCGGTTCTCGGGCGAGTGGGTCATCTACTACGTGCTCATTGCGCTCGGCGGGGGCGTCCTCACCAGCTTTACGTTCATGATGTTCCGCGCCATCGGCATGAATCCCGCGTGGTTCGTAGCGGCCTGGTTGCTCCCGTGCGGGGCGGCGGGGGCCGTCATCATTGGATCCTGGCTCGTGGACGCGAAGCAAAGTGTCATCGAGAACATGGCGCCGGTGCTGACCCGGCTGTTCACCCCGCTGTTCACAGTTCTGCTACTGGCGTTTCTGGCCACCATGGCGTGGACAGGCAGCCCCATCAACGTGAAGCGGGAGGTACTGATCGGCTTCGATCTTCTGCTGGTGCTGGTCGTTGGGCTGGTGCTCTACGCCGCCTCCGCGCGCGACCCGCAGGCACCGCCCGACTTCTTCGACGGCCTGCAGCTGCTGCTTGTGGTCAGCGCGCTCGTGGTCGACGGGGTGGCGCTCGCGGCGATCGCAGCCCGCATCTCCGAGTTTGGCTTCACTCCCAACCGAGTGGCGGCTCTTGGCGAGAATCTCATTCTTCTCATCAACCTGGCGTGGTCGGCGTGGCTCTATGCGTGCTTCCTGCGTCACCGGGGCTCGTTTGCCGCCCTGGAACGATGGCAGATCGCCTATCTGCCGGTGTACTCCATATGGGCGGCACTGGTGGTTATCGCGTTTCCGCCCATATTCGGCTACCGTTGATGCACCCTCGCGGGCAATGCACCGGCGGATAGTCCTGACTAGTCGCCTACTGTTTAGCAATTGCAAGAAGTGCGGCCAGTTGACCGTTGAACCATCGAACCAGGTCGAACGCTGTTCGGCTACTCGGAAGTTATCCAGTTGTTGGCGAAACATCGCCATTACACCAACAATGTGGGCCCTGGGTGTAAATGCCTGCTGAGATTAGAAAACTACACTTTTCTAACGCTCGCGCTTCGGTTCGGAGGAGCCAATGTTTTCGCGGCTCAGAGGGTAAGCTATTAAGAGGGTTTTCTAACATGCAGGAATAGTACTGAAGCCTCTTGAAGACGAGCAAGAATAAAGGATTGTTGTCTTACGTTTGATCTGCGGTATTATCAGCCCTCCCCTAGTCTTGCATCGTGATATCTCAACAGATGTTTAGAACACCACCCGGGCAATCCGAGCATGTGACCCGTAAGAAGTTGATCGACCTGGCGCTCAAAGCTGCCGGGTGGACGATTGTTCCCTTCGACTCACGCAAGCCTCTAACCAAATATGAGCGATGTGCAGTTGAAGAATATCCGACCGAGAGCGGGCCGGCGGATTACGCGTTGTGCGTGGGCGGGCAGATCCTTGGGGTTGTAGAGGCCAAGAAACTCAGCCTCGGCCCGCAGAATGTATTGACGCAAGCTGAACGCTACTCAAAGGGAGTAATGGACAGCGCCTTCGATTTCCGAGGCTATAGGGTTCCGTTCCTCTACTCCACCAACGGTGAGGTCATCTGGCACCACGACATCGGGCACGAACTGAATCTCTCGCGGCAGGTGGCGGGCTTCAATACACCGGAAGCGCTGCAGGAGTTTCTGTCTCGAGACTTGGAGGCGGCGGCCGCGAGAGTCCAGAAGATGCCGAATGATCATTCGAGAATTGTTGCACGACCCTATCAGGTCGAGGCCAACACCGAAATCGAGAAAGCGATCGCGGCGCACAAGCGATATATGCTGGTTGCCATGGCAACGGGCACGGGCAAGACTTTTATGACCGTCAACGAGATCTACCGACTTATGAAGTCAGGTGTCGCAAAGCGCATCCTTTT
>MNDG01000127.1:21101-23820 GCA_001914815.1 Acidobacteriales bacterium 13_2_20CM_55_8 | reverse complement strand
ACATCAGGTGCGCTTGCATGGTTGAGAGTAGGGTGAGCAGCCGCTCCGGTCCATCCGGTGCACTCTGTATGGGTTTTGATAAGTTGCTGTACCACAGTGAAATGCGCGGAACCGCAATTAAAGTGCGTAAAAAGCAAATCGTGTGGCGAGACATACACGCAAACCGCACCCAGACCCTGCGAATGGCCCTTCAGCCTGTAGGGCCCCTACAGTGTTCTCACCACCGAAATACATAGCACTCTGGATTGGTCAGCCTGAAAGGGGTGGATAAAGTCCCACCTCGGACGTACACGGTTCAACTGATACGAGAGCTGAAAGCGAGCGAGCCAGCCAGACCCGGCCAAAAACGTGATTGCTCAAAAACTGGGAGATTGAGTGTCGTGAAGGCGACGAGTCGAGAGATCATTTCGCACCTGCGAAACGTTCCTTTGGCTCGGTGCCAGGCCGGAGAAAGTTTACTCGAGTTGGTTTTCTAGATCGCTACAGAAAGTCCTTAGGAAAAGTACAGCCTCAGCAGGATTGTTCGCCTTGCGTTACGACCCTATGCTTCCGACATGAAAGTTGCCCTCTATCATCCCCACCACTCGAGCAGGCGCCGGCCTCGTAGCGAGGCTGGCCCTGCTTCTCGCCTCCTGTTAGCGGGTGAGCGGAGCGGCGGGCGCAGTGCCGGGCTCCATTCTTCTTTTTCGTAATCGTGTTTTCGTTTTTCACTCAAAACCCAACCTACTCAACCTAAATTGTGGAGGCGCATCGTGAAATCCAATTCATTACAAGACCTGTACGTCGAACAGCTCCAAGATTTGTACTCTGCCGAAAATCAACTGATTAAAGTTTTGCCAAAGATGGTGGAAGCCGCGACATCGGATGAGTTGCGCACTGCCATCGAGGAACACTTGGAGAAAACCAAACAACACGCGGCGCGACTGGAAAAGATTTTCAGCCGCATCGGCGAAAGCGCCAAAGGAGCGAAGTGCAAAGGTATGGAAGGCTTGCTCGAAGAAGGCAGTGAAGTCATTGAAGACGATGAGATGGAAGAAGAGGTAAAGGATGCGGCAATGATCGCTGCCGCTCAGCGCGTTGAGCATTATGAAATCGCCGGCTATGGCTGCGTTCGCACGTACGCGACTCTTCTCGGAGACAGAGAATCTGCCGCTCTGCTCGAACAGACGCTGGAAGAAGAAAAGGAAGCGGACGAGACGCTGACGGAAATCGCCGAGCAGATTAATGTCGAAGCCGTTGGCGCCGAAGCCGAGGAAGAAGAAGAGGAAGTATCGAACCGTCGTAAGACCAGCGGCCGGAGATCGAAGCCGGCAGCCTAACCCCTCAGGAGTCATTGTTTATGCGCAACTCGGGAAAGAAGGTCCGGTACGCCGTTGTAGGGCTTGGGTACATCGCACAAGCAGCGGTGCTACCGGCCTTCGCCCATGCGCGTAATTCTGAATTGACCGCTCTGGTCTCCGACAATTCCACTAAACTCAAAAACCTAAGCAAGAAATATTCCGTTCCACACACCTATTCGTACCAGCAATATTCCAAGTGCCTGGAAAGCGGTGAAGTGGACGCTGTCTATATCGCGCTGCCCAATCACCTGCACCGCGCCTATACCGAAGCGGCGGCCGATTCGGGTATCCATGTTCTTTGTGAAAAGCCGATGGCGGTGACCGAGGAAGATTGTCATGCGATGATGGCCGCAGCGGAAAAGAACAAAATCAAGTTGATGATCGCCTACCGCCTACATTTTGAGGAAGCCAATCTCAAGGCAATCGAACTGGTGCAGTCCGGAAAATTGGGTGAACCGCGAATTTTCAACTCGGTCTTCACTATGCAGGTGAAACCGGGAAATGTGCGTCTGCAGGGAGAGGGTGGAGGCCCGCTGTACGATATCGGAATCTACTGCATCAATGCCGCCCGCTATCTGTTTCGAGCGGAGCCCGAGGAAGTATTGGGGATTGCCGGGAATAGCGGCGATCCGCGATTCCGGGAAGTCGAAGAAAGCTTTTTCGCGACCCTTCGTTTTTCCAACGGCCTGGCTGCAACTTTCGCGTGCAGCTTCGGGGCCGCCGATGTTTCTGCTTACACTGTCGTTGGCACAAAGGGCGTCTTGCGTCTCGATCCCGCGTATGAACTGTCTACCAGTCTGCAGCATCACATCGATATCGGCGGCAAAAAGAAGACCGTTCGTTTTCCCAAGCGTGACCAGTTTGCTCCAGAATTAATTTACTTCTCGGACTGCATTACTAAAGACAAACAGCCCGAGCCTTCCGGCGTAGAAGGATTGCAGGACGTACGCATCATTCGCGCTCTCTACCGTTCAGCAGAGGATCGCAAGCCCATAAAGCTGGACCACACGCCGCCACGAAAACGTCCCAGCACAATTCAGGAGATCAGTCGTCCGCCGGTGCGGAAGGCAGAACTGGTCGCTGCTGAAGGCCCGTCGCCGGACTGCTGAAACGACGTTGTCGACCAGGAGGATGTGTTATGGCGAAAAATGAACCTGATAATTCCCGCGCTACCAAAGATCCAGCGCATGGAAATACGGAAAGAGATCCAGAGGACCGTGCGGTAAACAAGGAACGCGAGGAGGAAACGCGAGAGAAAATGATGGACAAAACTCTGGCGGATTCCTATCCCGCCAGCGACCCACCATCCAGCATCCCGGACCCCGCCGAGGATGACTCCGCGGCCTAGCAGCACGTGGTGAAAACGGGTTCCGCGAGCG
>MNDG01000127.1:0-21059 GCA_001914815.1 Acidobacteriales bacterium 13_2_20CM_55_8 | reverse complement strand
CGCACGCTCAACGAATCGGCCGCCCGCCACGCGATGGCGGCTCGGAAGAGCCCTTCGAAGTACCCGGGCAACAGCATCCCGAAGTAGCGGCCTGGCGGCAGACCCGAACGCCCAATGTCGTCGGTGTAGAACCGCTGGCAGAGCGACTCGACGTAGGTGTCGAGGTCCACTGTATCCAGGATCTGATTCAGCCGCGTGTAGAATGGGTGCGCGGCCCTTCGCGGCAGATCTTGCGTCGCCACCCACATCGAGGCTTGCCTCGGAGGCTGTCGGCGTTTCACCGGGGGCTGCTAGAGACTGACAAGGGGGGAGGCGTGCCACAGCGAAGAATCATCGTGAATATTGCGACGAGCGCGGATGGCTACGTGGCTCGACCCGATGGCAATCTCGATTGGCTGACGGAACGGCCGGCTCCAAAGGGCTTCTACGGTCTCCCGGAATTCGAGCGCTCCTCCGATGCCAAGATCCTCGGCCGCAAGACCTTCGACCGGAGTCTGCAGATGGGCGCGCGCTTCAGTGCAGATGCCGTGCACTATGTGTTCTCTCGGCGGCCGCCGCCTGCGTCCGTGCCCGCCGGCGTCCAGTTCGTCACCGAGTCGATCGGTGCCTTTGCCGAACGCCTCCGCACGCAAGCTGGCAAGAACGTCTGGATGATGGGCGGAGGCGAGATCATCGGGTCCTTCCTGGACGAGGACGCGATTGACGAGTTCATCACCACCGTCGTGCCAACCTTCATCGGTGAAGGCATTCCGCTCCTTGCACCGAGGCATCGTGAGGTGGCGCTCCGCTTGCTCGGTGTACGACAATTTCCGGACGGCGTCGTTAAGCTGCATTACGAGGTGCAGCGGTCGAAAGTCTGAGCCAGCCATACGGTGGGGCCGCAGGGCGCTTTTCGCCACAGGCTGCTATGGCCGGTAAGACCTACTCGATTCCTGCCTGAACCACGTGAACGATGTTGTTGCGAACTGCGTAAAGCACCAGATCGCTCACCGAGTGGAGTTGCAGTTTGCGCATGATATTGGAGCGATGAGTCTCCGCAGTCTTCACGCTTAGACCAAGCGCCACCGCCACCTCTTTTGTGCTCTTACCTTCGGCCAGAAGTTGCACAATTTCACGTTCCCGAGGCGTCAGCCGGTTGCGGCCAACTGTCACCGGAGTGGAAGGAGTGCCACCCTTAAGGTAGCCCTCGAGGACCATGGCGGCAACTTTGGAAGTGAAATAAGTCTTATCCCGGCGCAGGGCTTCCACCGCCGCAACCAGATCGCGAGCGGCATCGGACTTCAGCAGAAATCCGCGAGCGCCCGCGTTCAAGACCTCTCGTACCACCTGGTCAGAATCATGCAAAGTCAGGATAAGCACCTTCGCATGGGGATTGGTCTTCAGGATTTGGCGCGTGGCTTCCAGCCCATTCAGGCTGGGCATACCAATATCCAGGATTACTACGTCCGGTTTCATCTGCTGGGCCTTTTCTACGGCCTCGCGGCCATCTGCCGCTTCCCCGCAGACTTCCCAATCAGGCTGCGCCTGCAACAGCGCGCACAAGCCCTTCCGGACAACTTCGTGATCGTCAGCAATGAAAATTCTAAAGGCTGCCAAGAGTCACCTCCAAGTGATCCGCTCACCCCAACCAGATCTTTACGCGGCCGCAACCTTCCGTTTCTGACCCACAGCGCGCCGGAGTGTTGCAAACTACTTGCACTCAATAGAGCATTACAATAGCCAAACCCAATCGTAGCCGAATCCGCTAGATTCGAAACCCGCTAATGCAAATAGGGCTGAGAAAGAGCAGGTAATACTTACCACTTGCACAGATCGTCTGCTTGCAAGTTTAGTGCATTCCCTTTCCCTCAGCAAATGTCACGTACAGCAGCTACTTTGCTTTCGATGCGGTCGTCTGCCTTCACGTATATCATTTCTTTGAATGGGCAAAAGCTTCGGACGGGAGGTGAAGAAAAGAACGAAAGACGCGATCCGTTCGAACCAAACAATCTCATAAACTGAGCGAAGTCTTTCAACTTCAATAACTTGCCGCGGTCAGCAGCTGTTGGTCTGCTGCGGCTCCTCATCCGGTAACTTCACATCTCCTAGTTCAGGGATCTCGGACCCACCCGGACCCAGAGGAACAACCTTCAATCCTCGTAGCGGTTCGAGCGCCAGCGTCATGGTATCCGCACAACGACCGCACAGCCAGAAATGCGCCGTCTGCCGCTCCGGCTTTTCATCAAAAGGTTGGCTGGTATCGTCACTTGCAGCGATGGAGATGGACACAACCTCAAATTGAAAGAGTCGTCCTTCAGAATATGAATGCAGTGGTGCAAAGCAATTGGGATTCACACAATGTGCGAGCATGGTTCCTCGATCCGGATCTGATTTGTCCTGCCTCGCAACCCGTAATACTCCAATCCCTAGATGTTCGGGCGAAGTTATAAGCGAAAGGCCCGGAATCATATACAGTATCTACTGTATTTCCCTAAGCGACGCCTCGTATTACCAATCTCCTCATCGTCGCGGCCTCTTTCGCACAAGTCGCTGCTCTCTAGTCACTTGCACTGACTTGGATGCCTCTCATCGCGGTCGCGTATAAAAAGAAAACAGTGAAGCCCGAAGCTTCATCTCAAGCTTGGCGGGCTATGAAAAGGGAAGCGCTCAAGACGGTAACCGCTGCTCCGCTGATACCCCCTCACCCCACTCTTCGAACCCTGCGGGAAACTGCGGCGACCTGCAAGGCATGCGATCTTTGGAAGACAGGCACTCAAACTGTCTTCGGCGAAGGTTCACAACACGCCAGCGTAATGTTCGTCGGCGAACAGCCTGGCGATCGTGAGGATCTGGCCGGACGCCCGTTCGTCGGCCCCGCGGGAAAGCTGCTGGACCAGGCCCTCGCCCAGGTGGGGATCGACCGAAGGAATGTCTATGTGACCAATGTGGTCAAACATTTCAAGTGGGTGCCCGACGAGCGTGGTAAACGCCGCATTCACAAAAAGCCTCGCTATTCTGAGATCAATGCCTGCCGCCCCTGGTTGGACGCGGAACTAGCAGTAGTGAAGCCTCAGATTCTGGTTTGTCTCGGAGCAACCGCGGCCCAGGCGCTACTCCGAAAAGAATTCAGCGTGAGTCGCCGTCGAGGCGAACTCGTGGAGTCAGAGCTCGCGCCGTACGTGATGGCAACAGTCCATCCGTCTTCGATATTACGAGCCACCGATCATGAATCCCGCCGCCAGCAAATGGAATCCTTCGTAGCCGACTTGCGCAAAGTCGCTCACTTGCTTCAGAAACCTGGCAAAGCGGCGTGACACTTCGCACTGCGTTTTCACGAGCAGATTCAGATCACATTTTGTTGCGGACAAAAAAATGGCAGGCGCCGGAGTTTCCAGGTTCGGATCCTTCGGCGCCCGCCTCGGGTCACAAGGAGGATTCTAAAATTATGAATACTCTTTTTGTCATTCCAAATGAATCCGGCTTCTTCTGTAACTCCAAAAGGGCAGTCCTGTAGCGGGATGAGAGTTTAGGCAAACAGATCTGCCGCTCCCGTCCGTACCCATAATATTTACAAATATTTACAGCCTATGCGCCCACCAGTGCCGGCTCAACTTCATAGATCGAATGCCAGGAGGTCGCAGCCTTCAACCGCTCGTTCACATTATTAATGTTCTTCACACCCTCGGTCTGGAGCCATTTCCGGAAGGCTTCGGCTCCTTGCTTTGCGTAAACTGGGATTCCATCTTTCCAGGTGGCCCGGCCACAGAGTACTCCATTGAACTTCACTCCCGCCTCGGCGGCGAGTTCGAGCGCTTCCGTAAATTCAGCATTGCTGACTCCGGCCGACAGATAAATGAATGGTTTGCTGGCCACGCTCGCTGCCTTGCGAAACAAATCCATGGCTTCCTTCTTGGAATAAGCCTTTTGTCCAGCGTAGACCTTGGCTCCCTCCACGAACTTCATGTTCACCGGCACTTCGACTTTCAGCACGTCCACACCGTAGCGCTCCTTACTGAATTCGCGCATGCTCTGAATGACGATTTCCGGTTTCTTCTTGGCGTAGTCGAAGCCTTTCTCATCCGCGCCCTCTTCGTAGCCGACGAATTCTAGAAAGAAGGGAATGTCATTGGCGCGGCACTCATCGCCAAGACGCTCCACCCACGCATGTTTCTTGTCATTAATTTCCTTACTGTCGAGGGGCGTGTAGTAGAGCAGGATTTTGACGCAATCCGCCCCCGCTTCCTTCAGTCGGCGTACCGACCAGTTGTCCAGCAGGTCAGGCAGACGTCCCGGCCCAGTCTTGTCATATCCAGTTTTCTCATACGCCAGCAGCAGCCCGGCATTCTTTGCCCGCCGTTTGGAGGCAGGCAATCCCCATTCAGGATCGAGCAGGATGGCGCTGGCGTGCGGCGTGAGAACTTCCGTGACCAGCGATTTGAATTCTTCCATCATGGCGTCGCCAACTTCGCCACCTTTCTCCTTGGCCAGGGCTTTTTGCAGCGACCCGCGCTGATCCATTGCAGCAGCCGCGATCACGCCCCGCGGATTGGAGACTTTTTTAAGACCGGCCAACTTTCCAGCGGTAAGCTTCATGGATTCCTCCGTGATGAATGCGGATGAGAGCCCTCAATTGTAAACCAGGAGACTGGAAGAGCGGCTCTTGGCGAGCCGCAGCATTCAGCGCTTAGCATTTGGCCATTACAGACCGGTGATGGTTTCGTTCAGCGATTGGTGCAACGATCCTCAAAATGGCCAAATGCCAAGTGCTAAATGCTAATCACTGCCGCAGCGTCAGCATGCCCAATATCGCCTGCTGCTTGGCAATCAGAGACTGCACTCCTTGACGCGCCAGGCCGATCATTTTTCCCAGTTGATTCTCGTCGAAGACCTGGCGCTCGGCGGTGGCTTGCAACTCGACCACCTTGTATCCCGCAGTCATGACCAGGTTCATGTCCACATCGGCCCGCGAGTCCTCTTCATAGTTGAGATCGAGCAAAATTTCGCCATCCACAATGCCCACACTAATCGCCGCAACAAAATCACGCAGCGGGACGGAGGTCAGCGTTCCCGCCTCGACTAATTTTTCCAGGGCCAGTCCGAGAGCGACAAATGCGCCAGTGATGGAAGCCGTGCGGGTTCCGCCGTCAGCTTGGATAACATCGCAGTCAATCCAAATCGTGCGCTCGCCCAGCCGCTCCAGATCCGTGACGCCACGCAGCGAACGCCCAATCAGTCGCTGGATCTCGTGAGTCCGTCCGCTCACTCGCCCGCGGCTGGATTCGCGCGGAGTGCGGGTGAGCGTCGAGCGTGGCAGCATGCTGTATTCGCCGCTGATCCAGCCTTTGCCGCTGTTGCGCAAAAACTGGGGAACTGTTTCTTCCACCGACGCCGTACAGATGACGCGGGTATTGCCGACTTCAATCAGGACTGAGCCCTCCGCCGTACTGATGTAATCAGGAAGGATGTTGATGGGACGTAACTGGTCAGGAGCGCGATTGTCGGAGCGGAAGCGCATAAGTCACGATTCTAACAGTCCCTGCCGTTGACACTAACGTGGAAGAGCGGCCCTTCCAGGCCTCGTCATAAAGGAATTGAAGATGGGCTTCAGCCCTGGTGCTCGGTTTTGGAACGTCGCGTGAGGGCAACAACTCTCCTGGTGCTAAAGCCCAGATAAGAGCCGTCTGGCGCGGCGCTAAAGCGCCGCTCTTCCACGGTATCCGAAATGGCATTGTTCGACGTCCTTAAGACATCGATAGAGTGAATTGTGGCAGCACTCTTAGCGATAATTGTGACTCCGTACGCGGCCAGCACATAGATGATCGGCTCGATCGGATATCGATAACGAGAGAAAGTGTAGGAAGCGTAATAGATCAGGGGATAGAAAATCAGAACCAGCATCACGACAGCGCCGTTCCGCGACTTCCTGATCGCATGAAATGCGCCGAAAAACGACAACAAGCCGAGAATAAACGACAAGCCGAGACTACCATCTGATAATGCCCAAAAGTGAAAGGCTCGACGCGCGGTTAGCAAGGAGAACTCGACGGGATGTGCCGCGAGATACCGAAGGACATCACTCTTGGTTTTCTCCACAAAAGCAGCCTCGCCCATGGTTTGATACTGCATACTCGGTCCGCTTGGATGCAGGTCAAAGCCGACATTGCCAAAGTAGATTTCAGCCCAGCCGTTGCTGCGAATCGGCATCAGGGTATGGAATGCAAAGAAGTTTCGCAGCGTCCAAGGTGTGACGACCAGCACCATCGCTAACGCGAGGATCAATAATTGTTTTGCTTTCCGTTCCCGAACGTAGAGCACAAACAGAATGGGAAGAAATGGGGCAAGGAGTGAAGGACTAATCAGGCCGGCGCAGCCCCACATCGCCCCAGCATACAAATAATCCCGGACTCTCGATTCCGGTTCCAGCTTCACCGTCATCCAGATTGCCAGGGAAAGAGACAGCGCAGCCATACAGCTATCCCACAAGATCAGCTCAGTCACTGCGACCGGCGATAGAGCCCAAAAAATTGCGCTGAGTAAGCCGACCTTCGCGCTGAAGCACTGAGTTCCAATCTTCATAACAACCGCAGCGGTTATCGCGGAGGAGAGGCAATTCAAAATCAGAAGCACAAGGGCCGCAGCGTGAGATTGGATTCCGAAGATCGTAAAAATAGTGGCTACGACGGAAGGGTAGGCAGGCGCGAGCCAGGCGGTAGGTCCGGGAGCATCGTGAAAGGCGGCGCCGTAGCTGTGGTTCAGGACCAGGGAGCGGGCAATCATTCCGGCTTCGTTCACGCCCCAGTTTGTGAGTCCGGGTCTGACGTGGAGGAAAAAGGCCAGTACCGACAGCTTTACGGCGAGCGCCAGAGCAAAGATTTTCCAAGTCCGATTCATGTTCATTGCGCACTCTGCATCTGCGCCACCATTTGGCTGACCGCAGACACATCAAAGAATCCTGACAAGTCAGCATGACCAGCCAGGGTCTCGCGCTGTTTGCCATCCACCGGAGGCGACCGTGAGCTCTTCCACCAGGATTCCCGAGCGGTGATCGTCAGCGAAGGCGGCGTTGGTGTCAATAACCGCCAATCCGGGATCCACAAGATAGACATCGCGTACTTCCGCGCTCGCGCCTAGAGGATGTGGTGACAGCTTGTCGAGGTACAGGCCCAGCAAAGCCCGCAGCAATTCCTGGGCACGTTCCTGTCGCCCGGCCGGCAGCGGAATGCGAGCTGCTTGCGCGCGCAGCATACCCAACTCATCGTCCGCGACGTAAAGGGTGACCTGTTCCGTCGGACCGGATACCGGTGGAGCGATCGGTCCAGAATAAGCCGCGGGTTCCACACGCGACACGCGCCCGCGCATTCGCCAGAGGTAGACGCTCATCCCCAGCGCAATCGCGAGCATGACGATGGTGCCAATCACGAGGTGCCGGGGGATCATCGTGGCGCCTCAAGTCTTTCACGCGCGGCTACGATACCGGTTGCAATCGCCTCAGTAACGAGTTGCTGATAACCCGGCGAGTTGAGTTCGGAAATCCCCGCCTCTGGGGGTGCGATCTCAACCGCCACAGCCGCCGCGGTAATGTTATTCAACGGTCGTAACGGCGCGATTAACGTACGAACCGAAATCTGTCTCTTCTGCAACTCCGCAATCAGACTCGCTTCGACCGTCTGACTCGCCGCAGCAAACGCCGACTGCGCGGTATCCCAGTCGAGGAACGGCCCGCGGCTCTCTCCACCGGCAGGAAGCATAGGCCCGTAAAGGCGAACACCTGTCTCCTGCGAAGCCGCGTGTATGCAAATGTAGATCGCTGGATGTGCGGCGTTGGCGAGATTCGCCCGCTGGTCGAGACTAAGAGTGGCATCGCCGTCGCGCAGCACAAGAGTGCTGACGCCGTGACTCTCGAGTTCTTGCCGCAACTTCCGCGCAAATGCCAGCGTAACGTCTTTCTCGGATATTTGGTCGCTGAGAGCTGCCCCGCGTTCCTCACCTCCGTGACTGGCGTCCACCACCGTGAAGTAGGTTGGCGCACCGCCGCTGCTGACGCTTGGGAGATAGGTTGCAGATTGCGTCGGCGAAGTTATTGCGGGCAGATTCAGTTGCGGCTGGGGAGTCCGCGCCGCCACTTGAGCGGCGGTCTGCGGAGCGGCCGTAACCGTGATGGTGCGTCCGTCATTGCTGAAGCTGGCAAAAAGTGGCACGCTGCCATTGACTGTTATCTCGACCGCCCCGTTGTCCTCCTGGTAGCTGGCGGAAGGAATTGTCTTGCTATCGAAGGTAAGCGTCTGCGAGCTCGGGGGGACAATCGGCTCATGGGTAAACACCATGCGCACCTTTCCCGGCTCGGTAGCAATCATCGGGTTCACGGGCGAGCTGAAGTCCATCACTAGCGTGGGAGGATTTGCCTTATTCACTTGCGCCGTGAAGTGGACGCTGACATTGCCGATGAACAGACGTCGCGCCGACACGTTGAAAGTGACCGGGCCGCCGAGAAAACGCGGTAACAAGATAGTGAGGGAATCGAGCGCCACCAGCCCACGACCGTTCTCCAGAAGAAAATTAGCCGGCAGATCGACATCATGGCCTTGAACACGGGCGCGAGTCTTGCCCGCGCTGAATTCAGCGTCGACTTTGTTATAGCGGAACCTCCATCGCGAACCGTCGGTCTTGGCCGTGACCGTTCCCAGCGGTTCGAGCACTTCGAGCAAACTCACATAATCCCTATGATCGCGATCCAGCACCGAGAGCGAGTAGTTGGCCGCGGTTGAATAAATGGAGACTCGTTTTTGCTCGGATGGAGCGGAAAGAAGAAGGGAAGCGCACAGAACAAGTGCCGTAATCAGCATCACTAAGAATCCGGCACGGATGCGGCTGACTGCCATCTTGAAATCTATAGCGAACGAACCACTCACGATGACATCGTACGGGATGTGTAGGCCTTCCGGAACGTTTTTCCTCAGTGATCCTCTGTGCCCTCTGTGGTTAACGCCTTGTGCTTCTATTCCAACGCATAAATAGTAAAACCGCTGAGCAACTTAGGATAAAAATCCGTGGACTTCTGCGGCAGCACCTCGCCGGCAAACGCGATGTCGCGCACTTGCTCCATACGAACCGGATTCATCAGAAACGCCACGTTAGCCGTGCCACTCCGCACTTGAGCCATGGCTTCGCCAGCATCGCGAACATAACGAATATTCTGCTGGTTGTGAATTGCTTCCTCAGAAATTCCCAAAACTTTCTGCAGAAGACAGCGATGCAACTGCACCACATCGAGCGATTGCTGGCGCCGTGAGAGCCCAGCAAAAATGTTCGAATCCTCCGGTTTCGGTTTGTCCAAAAGAAAAGCACGATCCGCAGTGACCCCCAACAAAGCCGTCCCAAAACCCCCTGCATCCCGCAAGATTTCCTTGGCTCGTAAGGCATCCAGCGAGGGATCGACCTCCTCAACCCTGAAATAATCGCGGGCCCGTTCCGGCAGCGTATCTGAAGAGAACGACGTCAAGCTATGCACCAGTCGATGCGTAGGCAGAATGACCAGCCCCGGAGCATCCATATTAATGAACGTCATCATTACTAAATCGTAGGGAGCAAGGCTGGGACTACCGGACCGGAGTAAGCTGTTTTCCCCTGTTCGCTCGCGGGGAACTCCGCCCGCAGAGGTCGACCCCGCCATAGCGCGCCGCTCGTTACGATAAGTCAGCGCGGTCTCATAGCGATGATGGCCGTCAGCAATGATGAGCTTCTTGTTACGCATCTTGCCCCGGACGAGCTCGGTCACCCCGGGATCAGCAATCTTCCACACCTGATGCAAGACCCCATGTTCGTCGCGAGTTTCCATGTCAGGCTTACCGCTGGGCGCCAGAACACCGTCGATTTCGGCTGCGGGATCGCTATAGAGCATGAAGAGCTGCCCGAAGTGGGCCCGGGTGGCGCGCAGCAGCTCCAACCGGTCAGCCTTAGGCTTGGCCAGAGTCTGTTCATGACGGTAAACCACCCCAGCAGAGTAGTCCTCGATTCGTCCCAGCCCGATGAATCCTCGCCGCTCCAAACTCCCAGTGCTGCCTGGGATCGAAAACCGTTGCACAGAAAGGTAAAGCGAAGGTGAACTATCCTGCAGAAAAATGCCCTGGCGACGCCAGTCGCCGAAAAACGCGGCAGCACGTGTGTAAATGTTTTCTCCTGGATGATCTCCAGCTTCACGTTTTCCCAAAATAATGCGCACCAGATTATGCGGACTGGCCGCATAGTAACCTTCCTGCATCTCGGGAGTAATCTTGTCATACGGCTGAGTGGTTACTTGCGGCAGGGTAACCCGCGCCTGGTCGTAACGGAGAGCGCGAAAAGCTTCGATATGAGCCATAGCGGAAGGCATGAAATTGTAACGTAACCTTTCGCGGCTTTGGAGCATCAACTGCTCGTCATTAATCCAGGCACGAGCAAACTCTTGAGCTAGCCGTGCCATCGTAAGCTGCAGAAAAAGTGTCACGCCGCCCTTTGTGGGCTGTGGTACTATCTGCACCAATGAGGTAAGTTATGGCCCGCCACCGTGGGCCCGGGGCGTTTCGCCCGCCGGTCGAAGATCGGATTCCCTACTCGGCCCCTTCCCGGACCCTGCGAAGTCAGTTGTTGCCCGCCTATCGGCATGTTCTGGTTGCTGTCGGCATTTCCACTCGTCTAGTCGCCGTGAGCACTGGCATTTCGACCATGGTTTGGGCGCAAGTAACAGGCGACGATGTTCACATCAGCCCTCGCGTAGTGCCTGTACAGCCCAAAGCCAACGAAATCATCGATCCTGCGCTGAAGACTCACACCAAGCCCCTTAAAGTGGATGTCGATCTTGTGCTGGTACCGGTTACCATCTGCGATCCCATGAATCGCTTGGTGACGGGATTAGATAAAGATAACTTCAGCCTCTTCGAAGGCAAGGAAGCACAAGAAATCCGGCATTTTTCCAGCGAGGATGCCCCGGTTTCACTCGGCGTCATCTTTGACATGAGCGGCAGCATGAGCAGCAAGATCGAGCGGGCTCGGGAAGCGGTGATGGAATTTTTCAAGACCGCAAATCCGCAAGACGAGTTCTTCATGATCACTTTCGCCGACAAGCCGGAAGAAATTTCCGATTTTACCCAGTCGGTCGAAGATATCCAGGGCAAGCTGGTCTACACGATTCCCAAGGGCCGCACCGCTTTGCTCGATGCCATCTACCTGGGCGTGAGCAAGATGCGTCAAGCGAAATATACGAAGAAGTCGCTTCTGATCATCTCCGATGGCGGCGATAATCACAGCCGTTACACTGAAGGCGAGATTAAGTCCCTGGTGAAGGAAGCCGATGTATTGGTTTATGCCATCGGCATTTACGATAAATACTTTCCCACCGCTGAAGAACGCCTGGGACCAGCTTTGCTCGGCGAAGTCGCGGAACTGACTGGTGGGCGTAGCTTTACCATCGATAATCCCAATGACTTGGCAGACGTGGCTACAAAAATCGGTATTGAGCTACGCAACCAATATGTGCTCGGATACCGTCCAAAGAACCCAGGGCACGACGGCAAATGGCGTAAAATAAAAGTGAAGCTGATTCCGCCCAAAGGATTGCCGCCCCTGCGTGTCTATGCCAAGACGGGATACTATGCACCTACGGAATGACCGCGTTCTAATCCTGCTGATTGCCTTATTTTTCTTAACCATAGGGACCGGAGCGCAGACTACCTCTCCGTCGAATCCACCTAGCGCAACTCCGCCGCAATCGCAGGCGCCTGCTCCACAAACGGCTCAGCCAGCGCCTCCTCAGCAGCAGTCTCAACCCCAATCGCCGGGAACTCAAGGGCAGCAACCGGCTCAACAGCCTTCTCAGAATCCCGAAACGGCTCCCGGTCAACAGCCAGCCCAAGAGCAGCCCGCGCCAGGAACACCTGCCGGGCAAGAACCTGACATCTCAGGTGGTGGTTTTGTCTTCCATTCGCAAGCGCAAGAAGTCGTGCTGCACGCCACCGTAGTGGACGAAAAGCAGCGTCTAATCACCAATCTGACGCGCAATGCATTCCAGGTCTTCGAAAATGGCCAGCCCCAACCCATCACGTCGTTCCGCCAGGAAGACGTTCCGGTTGCGATGGGCATTGTCATCGACAATTCCGGCTCGATGCGTGAGAAGCGCGACAAAGTAGCCAAAGCAGCCGAGAATCTGGTCGCTGCCAGCAACGCTCAGGACCAGGTTTTCGTGGTCAATTTCAGCGATGAATATTATCTGGACCAGGACTTCACCAACGATCCCAAGAAATTGCGCGGGGCCCTGGAGAAGCTGGAATCGCGTGGCGGAACCGCTCTCTACGACGCCGTAGTTGCCTCCGCCGATCACCTGAAGAAAAATGCCAAATTACAAAAGAAAGTTTTATTCGTAGTCACCGACGGTGAAGACGACGCTAGTCGCGAATCGCTGGAGGCGGCCGTCCGTCAGCTTCAGGAAGAAAACGGACCAACCATCTATGCCATCGGCATTCTGGGTGACGAGAAACAGAGACGAGCCAAGCGCGCCCTCCAAACCATTGCAGAGCGCACTGGCGGAATCGCATTCCTGCCCAAATCAGTGGATGAAGTCGACGAAATCAGCCGCACCGTTGCCAAAGATATTCGCAATCAATACACCATCGTATATAAGCCCACCACTCCCAAGCGCGTCGGCGGATATCGCACCATCCACGTCGATGCCCGCGCCAGCGGCTACAAAGGCCTCGTCGTCAGAACCCGCAGCGGCTACTACCCAGGCCAGGAACAAGCCTCCGGCGGCTCGGACTAGAGCCAACGCGTTGTCGTCCGAAACCCTAAGCGCATCGTCATCCTGCCGTCACTGCATCGTCATCCTGCCGTCAGCGCATTGTCATCCTGAGCGGACTTCTCGCGAAGGATCTTACGAGGCGATTGAATCATCAATGCCGCATACAGGATCCATTAGACAGTATCCCTGAGCGGATGTTTTCGCCAAGGACATTGCGTTTACTCTCGCAATGATTGACGGCATCCGCACGCTTCCGTACTCTGTAGAGTGCGAACCAAGAGCATCGAAAGCTCCTACCTGCGCGTCGCTGACGACATAACCGACCTTGTCGGCGAAACTCCCATCCTTCATTTGCGACGAATCGCTCCTCCAAGCTCAGCGGCAATCTACGCCAAGCTGGAATATCTGAATCCCGGTGGAAGCGTAAAAGACCGCGCCGCCATCGGCATCATTCGCCGCGCCGAGGCCGAAGGCCTTCTTAAGCCCGGAGGCACAATCGTCGAGGCCACCGCAGGAAATACCGGAATCGGCTTAGCGTTAATCGGAGTGAATCGCGGCTACAAAGTTGTGCTCTTTGTCCCCGAGCACTTCTCGGAAGAAAAAGTTTTAATCATGCGCGCCCTCGGTGCCCAAGTCATCCGCACTCCCGACGCCGACGGCATGGCAGGAGCCATCACCCAAGCTAAAGAACTGGCCGCGCAAGATCCCAATGCCTTCATGGCCGCCCAATTCGAAAATCCCTCGAATCCCGATTACCATTACGAAACCACCGCCCGCGAAATCTTCGATCAAATGGAAGGCCGCATCGACGCTCTGGTGATCGGTGTAGGAACTTCAGGCACATTTACTGGACTCGCTCGCTATTTAAAAGAACGTCTCCCGCACGTCCAAGCCTTTGCCGTCGAAACTCAGGGCTCAATTCTAGGAGGCGGAAAGCCCGGCAAGCACAAAGTCGAAGGCATCGGCTCCAGCTTCATCCCCAAAAATTTTGATCCCGCGATATGCGATGAAGTAATCATGGTGACCGATCCCGACGCATTCGGCATGGTGAAAGACTTGGCCTCGGTTGAGGGTGTCCTCTCCGGTTCCAGCGGCGGTGCCAACGTTTTCGCCGCTGTGAAAGTTGCCCAGCGCTTGGGTCCGGCGAAGCGCGTAGTAACCATGATCCCAGATTCCGCCGAGAGATATCTGTCTAAGAAGATCTTCGAAGGCGGGATTTAAAGCGATGTCATCCTGAGCGGCGTCAGCCGCTAATCTGTCATCCTGAGCGGTTTTCGCGAAGGATCTTACGAAGCGATGGAACCAGCAAGCCCGCATACAGGATCCTTCACGGCTGACGCCGCTCAGGATGACAGCTCTAGAAAGATTCATTCGTTCCGAGGCGGTTTGAGTTGGGGCATGCTGATCTTTTGGTACCAGCCATAACTTAAGTCTTTCCAGTTGGGATTGGTCGATTCGATCAGACTGAGCTTCTTCTGCCGTAGCCAGCCTTTGAGTTCCTTCTCTCGGCCGATAGCTCGGTAGACATTAGAATAGCGTTCGAAATAAACCAGGTTGCTGACATTATATTTGGCTGTGAATCCGGCGAAAAAATGTGCCTTGTGCTGAAAGACGGCGTCGGTCGAGTTTGATGGTGACACCTATGTAGAGAGCGCGATGTTGGCTGCTCATGATGTATACGAAGTATGATTTCATCTGACAACTCTAGGGATATTGGTCAACTTAGATCTATTATGCGGCCTTGCTGATTCAATCGCTTCGTAAGAATCCGAGTTGATCAGTATCCCGAATCTATTCCCAAATCTGTCATCCTGAGCGGATTCATCGCGAAGGATCTTACGAGACGATCGAATCAGCAAGGCCGTGGACAGGCCCCATACCAACCTCTCCACCACAGGCACTTATGAAACCTAAATCCGGATTCGCCACCCGCGCCATCCACGCCGGTCAGGAACCCGATCAGGAAACCGGCGCAGTCACCGTCCCCATCTACGCGACGTCAACTTACGTTCAACAAGAACTGGGCAAGCACAAAGGATACGAGTACGCCCGCGTCTCCAATCCCACCCGCACTCGCCTGGAGGAAAACCTCACGGCGCTCGAAGGTGGAACCAGTTCACGCGTGTTTGCCAGCGGCATGGCGGCCATCAATGCCATCTGCACCATGTTCAAGTCCGGCGATCACGTGGTTTGCGGACACAATCTTTACGGTGGCGTGCCGCGGCTGTTCAATCAGATCTTGGCGGACTTCGGCATGGAATTCACTTATGTGGACACTTCCGATGTCAGAAATGTCGAACGTGCCCTGCGCAAGAACACGCGCATGGTCTATGTCGAGACGCCCACCAACCCTCTGATGGCGCTCAGCGATATCGAAGCTATCAGCAAAGTTTGCCATCGCAAGAGAGTCGACGTTGTCGTGGACAACACTTTCATGTCGCCATATTTCCAGCAGCCCATCGCCCTGGGCGCGGACATGGTCGTCCACTCCACCACCAAGTTTCTCAACGGTCACAGCGACGGCCTGGGAGGCGTAGTAGTCTGCACCACGCGTGAGCAGGCTGACAAACTAGCCTTCGTACAAAAAGCTGCCGGAGCGATTCTTTCCCCATTTGAATGCTGGCTGGTGTTACGCGGAGTCAAAACCCTCGCCGTCCGCATGGAGCAGCACGATCGCAACGGAAGATTTGTTGCCGAGTTTCTGGCCCGGCATAAAAAGGTGAGAAAAGTTTTCTATCCCGGACTGCCGGATCATCCCCAATATCAACTAGCGCAGCGGCAGATGACCGGCTTCGGCGCTATGATCAGCTTTGAAACCGGCTCTCTATCCAATGCCAAAAAGATGCTGAAGAAAGTGGTTGTCTGCGCGCTCGGTGAATCACTGGGCGGAGTGGAAACGCTCATCTCTCATCCCGCCTCCATGACGCACGCCGCCGTCGGCGAAAAAGGACGAAAAGAAATTGGCATTACCGATGGCATGGTGCGCATCTCCGTCGGCATTGAGAACGTAGAAGATATCATCGCTGATTTGGATCAAGCTCTGGCCGCAATTTAGAGCGGATACCAGAGTACAAACTCTTACATCTTGACGGCGGCCCGAGCGAGCAACATAATGCGCTAACAGGCTGCGGAAAAATTCGGTCGCCGCGGTGCAACCGCGACTCTCAACAATTAAGCACGCAAGAAATCGAGCCACGGTACTTCTAATTGTATGTAGCTTTATGCAGAGGTTGCGTCTATGACGACTTCGCGATCAGCAGTCTTCTTGGTAACGCTGGCCTTCTTGTGGACCTGTTTCGGCGATGCCGACGCTCAGAAGGTTGGCATGTCCTCGACAAGCATCGAGCAACATGTGCTGTCCCTCAATTTCACGAACAATGGACAACACTTGGCCGCCACGGTGGGTCAACGAATTGAGATAACCCTCGGAACAGTAGGTCCGAAGCAATATGGCACCCCGCAGGTCTCTTCCCCTGCAATCCGACTCGAAAGCGTCGCGCTGGCAGTGCCGCCGAATCCGGGTGGCCCGACCTATGTCTACATTTTCGAGACGACTGCCGAAGGAGAGGCGCAGGTCAAAATTCCTATTATCAATTCAGAAAATCCAGATTGGACGAAGCGACTTACTTTTGCGGTGACGATTCATGTCGGATCAGCCGGCCACCCACTCGCGCTGCACGCCTCCATGACGCCGGACCAAGCAAACACCGCACCGTGGAAGAACGCATGGACGAACCTGCTCAATGACGTGCGTCAGACCTTCACGCCCTCGCTGCCGAGGCTGGCCGGTGTCGAAGTGGAACTCGTGGTGGCCAACCCGGGCCCATCCGATGACGAGGTTACGCTGTATTTGGGGAATGCAGAGGGAGAAGTGCTGGCGGTTGTATCAAACACCGTACCGGTCGCCGACTGCCGTCACATTCTGTTCGTTTTTCCCAACGGCGGTTTGCCAGTTTCGCCCGGACAGGTTTACAGCATCCGGTTGAGCGGTGGCAGCGTTTTCGGATGGAAGTATGTCGTGGGTGGCTATGCGAGTGGGGCTGCGTCTTTCAATGGCAGACCTCTTGTGCTGGATTCCCGCAGCACCTTCCTGTTCCGGACGTTCGCTGCGAGTTGAACGACCTGCGCGCGGGGTGGCCCACGTTCCGGCGCTCAAAAATAACTGAGGGTACTCCATCCTTTGCTGTTAGCAAAGGGTGGGAGGCACGAACGTCAGCATTATCACGCCTTCGTGTCGCCGTCAGTAATTCCATGTTTGATAAGCGTTCTTCCCTCATCGGACCATTGACATTCGCGCGAGTGCTTAGTGGCTAGCGTTCCGCGATTCTGATTATTGCTGAGCCGTTGATACTAGCCACTAGCCACTAACCACTAGCCACTAGTTACCAAAGTCACTTACAACTATCGAAATCTCCCCTACTTCCAGCCACAACTTCCTACAATATTCCGGGTTCACAAATATGTACGACGAACGACATTATTTTCAGGGAGTGTGACATGCGACGAACTCTGACTGCTAGCGCTGTTCTGTTGTCCGCCTCGTTGTTTTCGTTTGGGCAAACCATCCCTTCGCAGCCGCCAGTACCATCCACCACTCAGGCGGATCGCAAAGATATTCGTCACGATCGCAGGGATATTCGCCATGATCGGCGAGATATCCGTTCCGATCGCCGTGAACTGAACCAGGATCGTCGCGATCGAAATGGCGACCGCCGCGACATCCGCGCCGACAAGGCCGATATAAAGCAAGATCGACGGGAATTGCGGCAGGACATTAGAAACGGTGATACCGCCGCCGCTGCCAAAGAGAGAGCCGACATCCGTGCCGACCGCAAAGATCTGAAAAACGATCACCGCGATCTTCGCTCCGATCGCCGCGACCTGCGTCACGATCGTCGGGATGGACGCTCCGATCAGCGCGACATTCATCACGATAAACGCGACCTCCACCACGACCGCAAAGATCTCCGTGGCGATCGTCGGGAAACTCGTCGGGACCTGCGCGACGTGCGTTATGACAGGCGCAAGGCTCACCTCAAAAAGTAACTCACCCGTGTGAATGAAAAGAGGCGGCGACACATTCGCCGCCTTTTTGTTTCCGTAGCGCCGGCGTCCCCGCCGGCAACTCCACCACTATCCTGGCTCCTTCAGTCTAAGACGGCCAGTTACTTGCTATTGACCTGAGATTTGGTCTTCCACAGGCCGAGCATAGCCCCAGTCGGGTCGACAATAATGCTGAGCCAACCCATGCCCATGACTTCGGTGACATCCTTCATAATAGTCGCGCCCAGAGCCCGAGCCTTTTTTGTCGCTGCCGAGATATCCGCAACCTCTACATAAGGCAGCCACGCCGAAGCAGCGCCAGGAATGAGCTGTTTCATCATTCCTCCTCCAGTGCCTTTCCCGACATTAATCATCGTGTATGTGCGCTCCGCCATTGGAATGTCTTCGAGGCTCCATTCGAACAGTTTTCCATAGAAAGCTTTGGCCTTACCCACATCCGTGGTGTTCAGTTCCACATGTACAAAGGCGTTTGCCATAGTGTTCTCCTCTTTCTTAATAACGCATCACCTTGAGTAACGCCGGCGTCCCCGCCGGCACCTCAACCACGAAAACTCACTTCACCGAATCACCAATCCACTGCAAATATTCCGCACTCCCATCCTCGACTGGGATTGAAATGCACTCCGGCACTTCGTAAGAGTGCGAGTCGGTTATTGCGTCACGCACACGCTCGAAAGCTTCGTCCGTAGTCTTGATCACCAGCAGCCACTCCTGAGCCTGTTCGACCTCACCCTCCCAACGGTAAATCGATTCGACAGCGACGATATTGACGCAGGCAGCCAACAGCCGCTCGACTAGAATGCGAGCAATCTTCTGTGCCTCTTCTTTAGATCCCGCCGTACTCAACACCAGTTTCTTATTAGTCATATAGAATCACCCTTCAGCTATGAGCTTTCGGCAAACAAATCAGAGAGTACCACGTCATACTTAGCGAAAGACCAGCCATGGCAATGCAAATCAAGTTTGGCACGTCGGGATGGCGAGCTGTCATGGCGGAAGAATTCACCTTCGTCAATGTGCGCCGCGCCGTCAAAGGAATTGCGCGTTACGTGGTTTCGCAGAAGCCCTCCGGAGCACGAGTCATCGTTGGACGCGATCCGCGGTTTCTTGGTGAAACCTTCTGCTCAATCGCATCAGAGATCCTTTCCACTCACGGAATCACTCCGCTGATGATCGCCGACGCCGCTCCCACGCCCGCCATCGCTTACGCCGTCATCCGCGAGCATGCCGACGGCGCCATCAACTTCACCGCTTCACATAATCCACCAGAGTACAACGGCATCAAGTTCTCCGCGCCCGACGGCGCGCCCGCTTTACCCGAGGTCACCAAAAAGATTGAGGCCGAAATCGCTGCAGCCGACAAAGAGAGTGAAAGCCGTCCGTCACAAAACGCTAAGGCAACTGCGCAGCCTTTGGATCCTCGCGGCGCGTATCTGGCGCGCTTGAGTGAAATCATCGATTTCGGCGTCATCAAAAAAGCCGGCCTGCGCGTTGTGTATGACCCTCTTTGGGGCGCGGCCCGCGGATATCCCGACACCTTGCTGCGGGACGCAGGCGTGAAAGTGGAAACGGTTCATGATTACCGCGACGTACTTTTCGGCGGACACGCTCCCGAACCCGAGGACCACCTGCTCGACCCCCTCCGCGAAAAGATGCGCGCAATCAAAGCCCACATCGGCATCTCGACCGACGGTGACGCCGACCGCTTCGGCATCGTCGATGAAGACGGCATCTTCTTCCAGCCCAACTACATTATTGCGTTGCTCTTCGACTATCTGGTCGTGAGTCGCGGCTGGAAAAACGGCGTCGCTAAATCGGTAGCTACCACCAACATGATCAATGCCCTGGCGAAACGTCACAAGATCCCGCTGCACGAGGCGGCGAAGAGAGCGCCGGACTTTCCATCCGTCATCATGTTCCCGAAAAAGATGGCATCCTCGCCGGCCTCCTCTGCTGCGAGATGGTTGCCCGGCGAGGCAAGCCTCTCGGAGCACAATTAAGCCAGCTATTTGCCGAAGTTGGTTCCTTTTACCCCCAACGTGAGAACTTCCACTTGACGCCGCAAGTGAAAGAGACGTTCACTGGAAAGTTACAGCAGGAACCACGCGAATTCTTCGGCCGCAAAGTCAACGAAGTTGTGCGCACCGACGGATTGAAGCTCGTTTTCGAAGACGGTTCCTGGGTATGTTATCGAGTCTCTGGCACTGAGCCGGTAGTTCGGGTCTATTCCGAAGCCAGCAGCAAAGAAGCGCTGGAGAAGCTGAGCGCCGCAGCCAAAAAATGGATCTTCGAATAGAACAGCTTCCAAAAATCCGCATCCTTCGACGACCCGAGCAGGGCTTTCGTGCACTGGTCGAACGCGCTCCTCAGGCGGAAGCCTACACCGAACGCATCGTCGAAAAGTTGCGCCCGTATCTAACTTGGCTTCACGGCGCCCGCCGCCGATTGGCCACAGCAGCCGTGGGCATACTCACCGTATGGCTGTTCGTGCATGTAACTTTCGGCGCCAACGGCATGGTCGTCTATCGCGCAAAACGCGCGGAGTACAAGCGCCTGCAAAAAGAAATCGACTCTCTGCAGAACGAGAACAACCGCTACACCGGCCAGATCAAGGATTTGAAAACCGATCCCCGCGCGATTGAGAAAGAAGCCCGCGAGCAATTGCACTACACTCGCCCCGGCGAAGTGATTTACGTAGCTCCTGCTCCACCGCAGCCGCAACCTTCTGCTACGAACGCCGCGAGAAAGTAGCCTTCACAACTTCTTCCATGCCCTGTGTTATAGTTTCTCGCAACTCTGATTTGAGAAAACATACCTGCCGTCCATCGCTACGCGGCGGGTCGTGTGCAAGGTGCTTGCAGCGGAAGTGCCAATTGATTTCTGAATCCGCGGCTCCGGCCGCAAAACTCGAGGAGATGTGCGCTATGAAAAAGTTACTGCTGATTTGTATTGTTCTGTCCCTGGTGCTGTTCATGGTGACGATAAGCTCAGCCGGGTCCAAGAAAGCCGAGACCGTGAACGGATATGTCTCTGACTCGCAATGCGGAGCCAAAGGTGCCGTCGCTGGCCAGGAGGAGTGCACCAAGAAATGTCTGGCAAAAGGCGCGAAAGTGGTCGTGGTAACTGACGGTGATCAAAAAGTCCTCGCCGTCGACAACCCCGACACCCTCAAAGGTCATGAAGGACATCACGTAGCCGTCACCGGTCACGTGGAAGGTGAGTCCATCCACGTGGAAAGCGTCAAAAT
>MNDG01000040.1 GCA_001914815.1 Acidobacteriales bacterium 13_2_20CM_55_8 | reverse complement strand
GCAACGAACAACTTCCCTTGAATCTACAGGTGCAAGGGTGGTAGCCATCAGGTGTGGGAGTTGCCAGAGCGGGGCTTCTCCTGGAACGATCACAAATCTCATGCTGCCTCAGGGCAGCTCCGTGGAAGGGCACAACTCAAAGCGTGCCATGAAAGGGTACGGATTAGCCATACCGCTCAGGGACAAGGGTACGGATTTAGCCGTGCCGCTCAGACGCTTTGAAAGGGCACGACTTTAGTCGTGCCGTCAACCCCGTCCAGCTCCGGGGCTTTAGCCCCTGAGGTTCGCGAAGTTCCAACCTGCAGCGTAATCTGCGGTACAACACCTGTGGATGTCAAGGGTATTCTGGGCCTAAACACGAAGTATCTTATTCAAAAACCAAAACCAACCGGCGAAAACCGGGAGAAAACAGGTAAGAAACCATGAATGATCGCGACGCAGCCTGGGGGTTACTAACTGAGTTCACCCAATCAGAAAGTTTGCGCAAACACGCCCTCGCCGTCGAAGCGTGCATGCGCGCCTACGCCAAAAAGTTTGGCGAGGATCAAGATCTCTGGGGGATCGTCGGCCTGATCCATGATTTCGACTACGAAAAATATCCCACCCCGGAAGAACACCCATACAAAGGAAACGAAATCTTGAAAGAGCGTGGCTACTCCGACGAAATCCGCCGCGCCATCATGTCCCACGCCGAGTACTCCGGCGTATCGCGCGACACTCGCATGGAAAAAGCTCTCTTCGCCTGCGACGAACTCGCAGGATTCATCACCGCCTGCGCCTTGGTTAAGCCCGGCAAGTCCCTGGCCGAAGTCGAGGCCAAGTCAGTCAGAAAAAAGATGAAAGACAAGGCCTTCGCCCGGAGCGTCAACCGCAACGACATAACCACCGGCGCCGCCGATCTGGGCGTGGATTTGGAGGAGCACATCGCGTTCTGCATCGAGGCGATGAAAGGGATCGCGAAAGAGTTGGGACTGGAGGGTGGGAAGGCCATTTACCAACGGTGACTCCGGCTAGGATGGCCGACGACGGTGTTCATTCCTCAAAGTAATCGGAATCAATACGTTTCATTACATATGATTTTACTTCTGAGACACCGATTCCATATGTGAATAGCAGGCCGGCCAAAGCAGCTCCGTCGATCAGTACGACTTTGTTATCGATGGTCTTTATGTACTCGCGAGCACTGTTTGCGAAGTCACTCGTCGTAATAAATATTCCCTTTCTAGCTCTCTTGCCCTGAAGTGCCCCAACGAACTGCTGGATATCCTGCCTATTTACACTTCGGTTGGACCAGCGTTTCGCCTGTACGTAGACAACATCTAAGCCCAATGCGTCCTCGTCAATTACGCCGTCTATGCCTTCGTCACCAGACTTTCCAATCGCACGGCCAGCCTCTTTGCGGGAGCCTCCGTAGCCCATTTTGAGCAGTAGGTCGATAACCAATTGTTCAAAAAATTCGGGTGAGCCGGCCTTAGCCCGGATCAACAAATCATTTTCGATTTCACCACGCAGCGCCAGATAGCTATTCTCTATGGCTTCCTCGGGGTCAAGGCCTTCCGTTTCGATCAGAGCGGCCTCCTCGCGGCGCTCCGGCTTTCGGTTCTTGAATTCTAAAAACTCCGGGAATTTCTGCAGGTACTTATTGTCAATTCCCCCGGACTCTCCTTGAGCGCAGCTAACCCTCGCTCCGTAATTTTCAGCAAGCCGCGACTTGGATATTCGAGTAGTCCGGCCTTCTTGAGGTACGTACGTGCCCACTCTAATCGATGAATTAGCCTATTCCTCCCCTCCGGGAGAGTTTCTTGCTTCAGGTTCTCTGGCAGCGAGAAGCGCTCCGCAACCTTGCCAGCTAGGTCACGAACGCGGTGCGACTGTTCGTATGTGGGTACCGTCATTGTCGGTTTACTAGCAACAGATTGAGCCATTCCGAAAGTCCTCCGCGAAAAACAGCAACGAAAGGCTACCCTATCGCAGAACCTCCGCCACCTTCCCACTCGCAATCACTTCCGCGATCCTCACGAAATCCTGATACATCACCCGATCCCGATCCATCGTCGGACACACTGCCCGGATGGCCGCATGTGCCGCCTGACCACGCTTAGAAGTTTTAAGCGGCGCCAAAAAATCCAAGGCCTGCGCCGCGGCCATGGCTTCGATCGCCATCACGTTCCGCGTGTTTTCGACAATTCGTTTCAGCTTCAGCGACGCTGTCATTCCCATCGAAACGTAATCTTCTTTATTGCCGGAAGTGGTAATCGAATCCACGGACGCGGGATGTGCAAGCACTTTGTTCTCGCTGGCGAGCGCCGCCGCTGTGACCTGCGGCATCATGAATCCTGAGTTCAGTCCTGCGCCCGGCGCCAGGAACGGGGGCAAGCCTTCATTCAATGCCGGATTCACCAGGCGCTCGATTCGCCGCTCGGAAATTCCCGCCAGCGCGCTGAGAGCGATGCCCAGAAAATCCAAAACAAACGCCAGCGGCTCCCCATGAAAGTTTCCGCCAGAAAGAACATCTCCCTCGCCATCGGCTTGCTTCGGGTTTTTCACGAAGACAAGAGGATTGTCCACCGCTGAATTCACTTCGATCTCCATCACTTCTCGGCAATGCGTAAGCGTGTCACGCACCGCACCGTGAACTTGCGGCATGCAGCGCAGAGAATACGCGTCCTGCACCCGATCGCAATCGCGATGGGAGTCGCGAAGCTGGCTGCCTTCCAGCATCTTGCGCAGATTCGTAGCCGTGGTGAGTTGTCCATTATGTGGGCGCACCTTATGAATACGTTCATCGAAGGCGACGTCGGTTCCGCGCAGTGCGTCTAGGGTGAGCGCGCCAATGACGTCCGCGGAGTCGACTAGCGTCTCTGCCGACAGCCACGCCAGAACTCCCACGGCCAGCATTCCTTGCGTGCCGTTGATCAGCGACACCGCTTCCTTGGCCTCGAGCACCAATGGCTTGATCTGGGCCCGACGCAGAGCTTCGGCACTAGCAATGCGCTGGCCCTTCTCGTCCACGCACTCGCCTTCGCCAATCAGCGACAGCGCCAGATGCGCCAGCGGCGCCAAATCGCCACTTGCACCCACGCTGCCCTGTGACGGCACCATCGGAGTTACGCCGCGATTCAGCATTTCGCAAAGCGCGTCGATGACGACGTACCGCACGCCTGAGTAGCCCTTGGAAAGAGAATTCGCGCGCAGCAGCATCATGGCGCGCGTTTCTGAGATGGACAGCGGTTCACCCACGCCCACCGAGTGTGATCGGACAAGATTCGTTTGCAGTTCGCGAATCTGATCGCCCGCAATGCGCGCATCGCTGAGCTTGCCTACGCCGGTGGTGATCGCATAAGAGACTTTATTGTTCGCCACCAGCGCATCGACGACGGCACGTGCCCGGTTGACTGCTTCCCGCGCATCTGGATCGAGCAGCACCGGACGGCGATCCACCGCTACTTCCCGCACAGCGTGCAGCGCCAGATCATTGCCGTTGATGTGAAGAGCTTTCATGAGAAGTCAGAACGTGGAAGTCAGAAATAGATCCTATCTTCCTACCGCAGCTCGAAAAGCTTTCATATACTTTTCCGGCAGCGGTGTCATCTTCATCGCCGCATCGGTGACAATGTGTGTGGTCTCACCTTCGGCCAGCAGCGTGCCATCGCCTGCACGCACCAGTTCATATCCAAAATGAATCACGGATTCCCGCACACCTTTTAGTTGTGTGCGCACAATGATTTCGTCGTCGTAATGTGCAGGTGCCTTGTACCGGCAACGAGCGTCCACTACCGCGATAAAGCATTGGTCTCGCTCTTCCATGTCACGATAAGAAAAGCCGAGCTGCCGCAATAACTCCACCCGGCCAACTTCGAACCATATGAAATGGTTGGCATGATAGACCACACCCATCTGATCGGTCTCGGCGTAACGAACCCGCAGCCGGCTTTCACAAATCACAGGATCGCTGTTGCTCACTCGTTGCTCCAGCGCGGCTTGCGTTTTTCCAGAAATGATGTGATTCCCTCGCGAAAATTCTTGGTAGCGCGAATCGCAGCATTCTCCTGTACCGCGGCCTCGATCTGCTTGTCCAGTTCAGTGCGGGCATGATCGCTCAATAGTCTCTTGGTCATGGCCAGCGACGTCGGACTATTCTCCATGATCTGCGCCGCCAGTTCCCGCGCTCGCGTCATGAGCCGGTCTGCTGGTACAGCTTCATTAATCAGCCCCATGCGATGTGCTTCCTCCACTCCAATGATCCTCCCAGTGAGTAACAGATCGCGGGCATGCTTTTCGCCAACCTGGCGCAGCAGGAAGGTGGAAACAATCGCTGGAACAAATCCGATCTTCACTTCCGTATAACCGAACTTTGCTTCGGGAACGGCCAGCGTGAAATCGCACAGCACAGCCAATCCCGTGCCCCCAGCGATCGCCGCACCATTCACCGCCGCAATCGTTACTTTGGGAAATTCGTAGAGCGCGCGGAACAACCGGACCATGGTCTCAGAATCTTTCAAGTTTTGTTCCGGAGTACGCTCGATCAGCGATTTCAAATTCTCCAGATCCATCCCAGAGCAGAACGCCTTGCCCGCGCCAGTCAGAATGAGTACCAATGCTGACGATTTCGCAACTTCATCCAGCGCCCGCAGCAAATCGTCAATCAATTCGAAACTGATGGCATTTCGCTTCTCCGGCCGATTCAGCGTCAGAGTAGCGACGCGGTCATCGTATGTGAGTTGCAGAGTTGTGAAATTCATTTTCTCGACAATATACGATTTGTCATGCTGAATGCAGCGGGGAAGTACCTCTAATCCGCCGCCGAAGAATCTGTGTATCTGGCGCCCAACTCCGTTGAAACTCGCAACAGCGTGTCGAGGGGCTTGAGTGCAGGTAGAGCAGCCCCACGTCCCTGCAGCGCTTCCAGCACTTTTTCCGTCGGAATATTGCCCACCAACGCATCTTGCGCAAAGGGACAACCGCCCAAACCACCCAGCGCAGAATCAAAACGCCGGCAACCGGCATCGTATGCCGCTAATATTTTTTCCGCAGCCTGATCTGGACGGCTGTGCAGATGCACTCCAATTTCCAGATAGTCGTACTTGGACATCACTGCAGAAACTAATTCTCCAATCTGTGCCGGCCCAGCCAGGCCAACCGTATCCGCCAGCGAAATCGTTCGCACCCCATAAGATTCGAGAAGATCGATAGCATCGATCACTTCGCCCACATTCCAAGGATCGCCATAAGGGTTCCCAAACGCCATCGAAATATAAACCACCGTGTTGAGCCCCGCCTCTTCACCTTTTTGCTTAATCTTTTCCAGTACGTCGATTGCGTCTTCCAATGTCTGATTCTGATTGTTTTTCAAAAACGTTGGCGACACCGAATACGGGAATCCCAGCGTACTGACCGCCTCACTCTCGATTGCACGGAGGGCGCCTTTTTCGTTCACCACAATCCCGATGATCTCAACATCATCTGGTGGATCAAGTTCCTTAAGCACCTCCTCCGAGTCCGCCATCTGAGGCACCACCGCAGGCGATACAAACGACACGGCATCGACGCGCTTGAACCCCGCGCTGATCAAGGCCTTCAGGTAGTCAATCTTGATGTATGTAGGAATCTGCCCCTTCAACCCCTGCCACGCATCCCGCGGACATTCAATGATTTTGACAGATTCGGACATCGTAAATGTTTTGTTCAATCGGCAATCGGCAATCGGCAACGGCAATCGGCAATCGGCAATCAACAATCAAAAATGATGCAGCTACCTACGTCTGCAACACTCCCACCTTAAACTCCGGCACATCGGGATTCAACGCAGCAGCCTCGAGCGCGAGCACGATGGCATCCCGCGTCCCCACCGGATCGATTATCTTGTCAATCCACAAGCGTGCTGCGCCGTACCGGGGATCAGTCTGCTCCTCATACGTCTTCTTGACGGACTCAAACAGTTCCTTGCGCTCATCGTCGCTCAATTGTTTTCCGCTGCGCTCCAGTTGCTTGATCTTGATTTCCACTAGTGTGCCTGCGGCGGACTCGCCGCTCATCACCGCATAGCGCGCCGTGGGCCAGGCAAAAACGAATCGGGGATCGTAAGCCTTGCCACACATGGCGTAGTGCCCCGCGCCGAATGATCCGCCGATGATCACCGTAATTTTTGGCACCACCGAGTTCGACACTGCATTCACCATTTTTGCGCCAGCCTTGATGATTCCGCTCCACTCCGCGTCGCGTCCCACCATGAAACCGTTCACATCGTGAAAAAAAACCAGCGGGACGAGGCCTTGATTGCAATCCATGATGAAGCGTGCCGCCTTTTCCGCGGACTCGGTGTAGATCACGCCGCCAAACTCGATTCGTTTCCGGCCTTCATGATCTGTCTGCTGGGCATGCAATTTCTGATTGGCAACAATGCCCACGGCGAAGCCGCCAATTCTCGCGTAGCCGCAGATCACGGTCTTGCCGTACTCGCGTTTGTATTCGTCGAAGCGGCTGCCGTCCACGATACGGGCGAGAATTTCTTTCATGTCGTAGGGACGCGCCGGCGAAGAATCGTAAATACCGTAAATCTCTTCCGCCGCCATTGCCGGTTCCACAGGCTTTTTGCGATGCCATGGCGACTGCCGCCGGTATCCCCACTTCTCCACGATGGACCGGATCTCCGCCAGACAAGCTTCATCATTGGCTGCACGGAAATCCACCGTCCCGCTGATCGCCGAGTGCATAGCCGCGCCACCCAATTCTTCCGCCGAAATCTTTTGCCCGATGGCTGCCTGCACCAACGCCGGACCAGCGAGAAAGAGCCCGCTGCCATCCGTCATCAGCACGTGATCACACATCACTGGGAGATATCCGCCGCCTGCCACGCACATCCCCATGATGGCCGCGATCTGCGAAATTCCCATCGCCGACATCACCGCGTTGTTGCGGAAGACGCGTCCGAAGTCATCGGTATCAGGAAACACATCTTCTTGCAGCGGCAGAAATACTCCCGCGGAATCGACCAGGTAGATGGTTGGAATATGATTCTCGATGGCAATGTTCTGCGCCCGAATCACTTTCTTCGCCGTCATGGGAAAGAAAGCGCCCGCCTTTACCGTGGCGTCATTGGCAATGATCATCACCAGCCGGGTATGAATTCGTGCCAGGCCGGTAATCACTCCTGCTGCCGGCGCGCCGCCCCATTCTTCGTACATCCCGTTAGCGGCGTAGGTCGCAAGTTCGAAAAAAGTCCCGGGATCGACCAGCAGTTTGATACGTTCTCGCGCGGTGAGACGCCCTTTGCTGTGCTGATTCTCAATCGCTTTCTGCCCGCCTCCCTCAGAAATCTTCTCTTCTTCGTTGTGGATTTGCGAAACCAGGTCGGCCATGAAGCGCATATTGGCTTCAAAGCGCGCAGAAGTGGGATCCACTCGCGTTTCAAGGACGGTGGAAGTCTCAGGTGCGCTGGATTCAATACGGTCGGCCATGAGGAACAGTCAGAAACTGTTTACGGTATACCACCGACGCGAGGCACACAAGTTAGCCGCAGCGCCGGCCGCCCCGCCAGCGGATAGTGGCAAGTGACTAGTGGCTAGTGATCAGTGCTGGCAATTCGTGCACGCAGTATTGCACCGGATCCTCGACGATCGCGTCCACTAATCCAACTCGCAGCGCATGGCTCGCAGTGATCTGCTCTGCCGCCACAAACATTTGGAGCGCGGTGCTTTTCCCCACCAGCCGCGGGAGCCGCTGGGTTCCACCCCAACCGGTAATCAATCCAAGAGCGGCTCCTCGATGTCCAAAAATCGCATTGCGTGAAGCAATCCGCCGATGGCATGCCAGCGCCAAGTCGAGTCCTCCACCCATGCAATATCCGGAAATCGTCGCGCATACGAGAGCAGGGAAGGACTCGACCGAATTCATCAGGCGCTGACCCATTTGAGAAAATTCGATACCGGACGGTCCGCTCAAAGCTGCGATCTCGTGGAGATCCGCTCCCGCTGAAAAAAAGTTTTGATTTCCCGTGATGATCAGCGCCCGCACCTGCCCCGCAAGTGCGTCCAGCGAGGTCATCAGCTCCATCACGCATGCTGTCGTCAGCCGGTTCATGCCGTCGTCCGACCGCAGGCGCAACACGTGATTGCCATTGATTTGTTCGATGTTTAAAAGTTTTTGAGACACAGTGGGCGATATTTTTGCAGCCGGCTTCCCCAAGACTACGGTGACAGAGCCGACGGGACGCCGGCGCTACGTTAGACTGCTAAGTGCTAAGTGCTAAGTGCTAAGTGCTAAGTGCCAAATGCTAGGTGCTGCTTTTTTCCATCCACTTTTCCAGCCGGCATCCATCTTCTTCGAGCAAAAAACTTCCTACTCCAAAACACTCGCCGAAAATTCGGTGCGACTCGGGATCGCGTGTCGCCCGCGTGATCCACTGCCGGCCGACTTCATATTGGCTGGCCGTGAACCACTTTTGCGGCAACACTTCCACCAGGCCTGCCTGGGGATAGACAACGTACAGCGCGAACACCGGATCATCATCACTCTTCGCCGGATAACTGGTGGGAACAACGAGCTCGTCCAAGGCTTGAAATTCCGCTGGCACTTCGATCTTGTGCATTCCGGCTTCGAGCGCCAGTGGGACTTCGAACTCGGCCAAGGGTGGGGTCGCAGCATAGATGCGCTCAGAAGACTGCTTGAACCAGCCCGCGATTTCCGCCAAGTCAAAAGCTGCGAGTTGCTCCGTGTCGAAACACGCGAGCCGGATGCTTCTGCCTTCCGGACACCAGACGCCGACATAATTCGATGGCATCAGAAAAGCTCGACAGTAGGTATTCAGCGCAAGTCGAGGCTTGTCGGGATCCTGCTCCACAACCAGCGAGACCAGATAAGCCAGCGGTCCCTGGTCACCGTGATGAATCCAGGAAAACGGTTGCCCAGAGGCAGCGTGTATCTTTGGAAAAGTTTTCCAATACCAGGGCGCTGGCCCAACGGTGCGGGCCAGGAGTTCCCGCAATCGGAAAGTGTTGAGTTCGGCCATCAACCGGCCGTCGGTACGCCATGTGGCTTCACATGAGTGCGAATGAATTGGACGATATTGTCCATCGCTGTCCCCGGCTGAAAGATGGCTGCCACCCCGAGGTTTTTCATGCTCGCCAAGTCCTGGTCGGGAATAATTCCGCCGAGCACTACCAGCACATCGTCCATCTTGTTGTGTTTGAGCAAATCCATTACTCGCGGGATGATGGCATTGTGCGCGCCGGAAAGAATCGACAGCCCGATCACGTTGACGTCTTCCTGCAACGCCGCGTTCACGATCATCTCGGGCGTCTGGCGCAGCCCGGTGTAGATGACTTCCATGCCAGCATCACGCAGCGCCCGGGCAATCACTTTCGCCCCGCGATCGTGCCCGTCCAGCCCCGGCTTGGCCACCAGCACGCGGATCTTCTGCTCGGTCATGGCTTTCATTTAAACACAGAAGGTCTGAGGAAGGACCTGGGTGTCAGGTCTTACGTCTCAAGTGTCAGTTCTCAGATCTCAGATGTAACAACCCGAAAATCGTAGATCAACAATCAACAATCAACAATCAACAATCAAAAATCAAAAATGTCCCCCTACATCGTCTTCACGTCCAAACTCCGCCACAAATACCAGCACGCGACGGACCGGTAGGGTTCCCAACATTTCGCTATTTTCTCCATCTGCGCCGGCTTGGGCATCTTGCGCTTGCGATAGTGTTTTCGAATCGCGGCCTGGATCCCATAATCGCCCGTCGGCAACACATTGGGACGCCGCAGCGCGAACATCAGAAACATGTGCGCCGTCCATACCCCGATTCCTTTGACCGACGTCAGATGTTTGATAACTTCCTCGTCCGGCATTTCAGGCAATCGTGAGAAATCGAGTTCACCACTTTGCGTCTTCGCGGCCAGATCGCGCAGGTACGAAAGTTTTTGTTTGGAAAGTCCCACACCGCGTAGCTGCGCCTCAGACAACTTCAGAATTCCTTCCGGAGTGAGCGGCTCCCCGGCGAGATCCGTCAAACGTTTGAAGATGGTTGCCGCTGCCTTGCCGTGGAGCTGCTGATAAACAATCGCTTCCGCCAGACTAGCAAACTGAGGCTCGTCATAGTTCATCTTAAACGTGCCGACACGCTGCATGATCGCCCGTAACACGGGATCGGACTGCTTTAAGTGTTGAACAGCTTTTCGCATAAATGTTGATTGGTCAGCGAGTCTTGCCACGAACTACCAGATGAAAAACCCGCGAGCAGGGATGCAAACAAATCCTAACTACGAAAGATAATGCAAGGTCTGTTCGATGAGATTCGCCGTTCCCTGGTAAGGATCGCCCGGACGGTCCCACTCCATGGAACAGTAGCCTTTGTATCCATGTTGCTTCATGAATCCGAATGTCTTCGCCATGTCCACATGAACCACCTTGCCCTGCTCATCGGCCTCGCTGTCTTTCACGTGACAGATACCGTAAGCATGCTCGAACATTGCGTTGATGCCGTCATAAGCGTGTTTCTCGTCGTATCTCGCCAGCGTATTGGCGAAATCAGGCAGTGCGTGCAGCCACGGGTTACCCACCTTCTCGATGACCTTCACCAGAAAAAACGGTTCTTCACTGATCGGATTGTCATTCTCTAGATTGACCCCGACATTTTCTGTGGATGCATACTCCGCCACGCGAGCAAGACTGTCGGCGGTGCGCTCCAGATCGGGTTTTGAATCCTTCGCCGGAGGAATGTTGGTGCGGATACAGGGAGAACCGATGACCGAAGCTGCGTCCACCCATTTTTTGCTAAACGCGACTGCGCGCTCGCGCTCGGCTCGATCCGCGGCGTATGGACTGTGCTCCCCGTCCACTGCAATATTCACTACCGCGCCGTGCGCTTTCTCGATCGCAGCTCGAAATTGCTCCAGATATTTGGCATCGGTCGAAGGAAAATGCCCGGTCCAGGGCTCGATCTTGTTGATGTTGAATTTCGCCATCACATGCGCGGCAAAGTCTTTCAGCTCAATAGTTGGACTGCCGCTCTTGTGGCTCTCGCCCGCAATGAACTCGCGGAACGGATAAGAAGCGATTGCAATCCGCTCGCGGGGCTGCCAAGGAAAGCTCAGATGGGGTTTGGATTTTGAGTCGGCGAGTAACGATGGCGGCAGCAAGTAAGCCGCTGCCATCGTCCCGCAGCACTGCGTGAGAAATCGTCGTCGAGTGGAAGGTCGCAAGCGAAGAGTTTTAAATCGAAAATCGACAATCGTCAATCGTAAATTTACGTAACGCTGACTTCGGTATATGTCCCGTACACTTGGCGCAGCGCTTCACAAATCTCGCCCACCGTCGCATAAGCTCGCACTGCATCGATGATGTAAGGCATGGTATTGGCTTCCGATAGATTGCCGTTGGTTCCGGCTTGAGGCTGCTGGGCTGCCGCTTTCTTCAGCGCCTCGAGGCGACGTTGCACTTCTTCGTTCGACCGCCGCGCCCGAAGCGTTTTCAGCTTCGCGCTTTGTTGCTGGGCGACCGTCTCATCGATATAGAGGGTGTTGGGGGACTGCTCTTCAACTACGAATTCGTTCACTCCTACAATGATTTTCTCCTTGGCTTCGACCGCTCGCTGGTATTGATAGGATGATTCCGCAATTTCCTTTTGCGGATAGCCGCGCTCAATGGCTTTCACCATGCCACCCATCGCGTCCAGCTTTTTGAAGTAATCCAAGGCACCCTGTTCCATTTGCAGCGTTAAAGTCTCAAGAAAGTAAGACCCGCCCAGCGGATCCACGGTCTGGGTCACGCCCGTTTCATAGGCGATGATCTGTTGGGTTCGCAGCGCGATCCCCGCCGCCTGCTCCGTTGGCAGCGCCAAGGCTTCGTCGTATGCGTCGGTATGCAGCGACTGAGTGCCTCCTAACACCGCAGCCATCGCCTGGATGGCGACTCGCGCAATGTTATTCATCGGCTGCTGCGCCGGCAGAGACACGCCTGCGGTCTGGGCATGGAAGCGCATTATCCGGGTACGCGGGTTCTTGGCCCCGAACCGGTCTTTCATTACCTGATACCAGATCTTGCGCGCGGCCCGGTACTTGGCGATTTCCTCGAAAAAATCGTTGTGCGCATTGAAAAAGAAGCTGAGCCTCGGTCCGAATTCATCCACATCGAGCCCGCGCCGGCGCGCCCACTCCACATATTCCACGCCGTCATAAAGAGTGAATGCCAGCTCCTGTAGCGCGGTCGATCCAGCTTCGCGAATGTGATATCCGCTGATCGAAATGGTATTGAAACGTGGTGTGAACTTCGAACCAAACTCGAAGGTGTCCACTACCAGGCGCATCGACGGCGCCGGCGGATAGATATATTCCTTCTGCGCGATGTATTCCTTGAGAATATCGTTCTGAATGGTTCCAGAAATCTTCTTCCAGTCCGCGCCCTGCTTTTCCGCCACCACCAGGTACATGGCCCACAGCACGGAAGCCGGAGAGTTGATGGTCATCGAAACCGTGGTCTTTTCTAAGTCGATGCCATTGAACAGAATCTCCATGTCCTCGAGGGAATCAATGGCCACGCCGCATTTGCCGACCTCGCCTTCGCTGGCGGGATGGTCGGAGTCGTAACCCATGAGCGTGGGGAGATCGAATGCCACCGACAATCCGCTGCCACCGTGTTCCAGTAAATATTTGTAGCGCTGATTGGTTTCCTCGGGTGACGCGAAACCGGAAAACTGGCGCATGGTGTAAAGCTTGCCGCGATATCCGGTGGCGTGAATGCCGCGCGTGAACGGCGGCTGTCCGGGATAGCCGAGATACTGCTCGTAGTTCCAGTCCTCCGGCAGATCGGCCTCGGTGTAAAGCCGGCGAATGGGGACTCCGGAAATTGTGGTGAAGCGGGCATTTCCGTGCTCATCGAGATTGCCGCCACTAGGTGCGCCAATGGGCTTCTCTGGAGTTTTTTCCAGTGTCGGCGCCAAGGTCTTTTCCGCCCACTCTTTTTCTGCCGCAGACGGATGTCGTCCTTCAAAGACATCTGAAATCGGGCTGTCTGCGACTTGTGGCTTCTTTTCAGGCATGCAGTTCTGATCTCTGCTCACCTTGGATGATACCTCGCTCAAGACGTTGCTCGCTACGTTTCCGTATTCCGAGCCAGGGATGGCGCTTTAAGAATCGCATAGAATGCATTCATGACGCCTGCTCCAGTCAAATCCGCTATTTCAATTGAACTGCTGAATCAGGTTGACATTCGCGTGGGAACAATTCGCTCCGTCGCCGACGTGCCCGGTTCGGACAAGCTCGTCCAACTTCGAGTGAGTTTCGGCGATCATGGCGCACGATCGTTGCTGCCTCAAGCAAGAGCGTGCTAACCCGCAGAAACTTGAGGGTAAGCAGGCGCTGTTTGTGGTTAACCTGGAAGCGCGCAAAATGCGAGGTGTGATCTCCGAAGGAATGTTGTTCGATATCGGCTACGCGGAGGGTGTCACCCCTGTACTGGCCGTGCCTGAGACTCCGGCACCAGATGGAACTCGCGGGTTAGCTTCCCCCCGCGAGGACATTACTTCATGCGTCCCAGTTCCCACGCCTTGGCGTACTTCCACGACACGTATGCCGAGTGATAAAGGTGCAGCAGCAGTCCTTCACGCCCATCTAGAAAGCCGAGCCGGAAAAAGTAGTTGTAGATGAAAGTCAGGAGCGGCCGCGCCACAATGTTAAGAACGCTGAAATGACCGTGTCCTCTCTCGGCGGCAATCCCCGCCCCCATCGAGGAGTAGCTGTTCATGTGATCGATGTACCCGCGCAGCGTGGGATACGCAGGGTGCAGCAAGGCACAAGAGAATCTGCCGGTGCTTCCATCCACTTTCATCGTGGGATGGGCACCGTATTCTACGAATCGGCCCGCGCCGCGACGCACCAGGCGCAGCTTAGGATCTGGATAAAATCCTCCGTGCTTGATCCAGCGCCCCAAAAAGAAATTCTTGCGGGGGATCCAAAAACCACTGATGGCCGGTCGGCCGCGCAGTATCGCTGCTATCTCTTCTGTCAGTTCCGTTTCCAGCGCCTCATCCGCGTCTAACTGGAGCACCCAGTCTCCTGAAGCCTTATCCATTGCCGAATTTTTCTGTGCTGCGAATCCCTTCCACGGCTCCACGTATACCTTCGCGCCTTGCGCGCGGGCAATTTCCGGGGTGCGATCGGTTGAGCCCGAATCCACAACCACGATCTCGCCTTGGCCATCGCGTACCAAGGGCATCACGCTTTCGAGAGTTCGGGGCAAGTTGGCTTCTTCGTTGTAAGTGATCAGGACGATCGACAGGTTCACGCGAAAAGCATACCGCGGTACGCAAGATCAAGCACTAGGCATCTGGGAGTCAGCACTCAGCACTCAGTTCTCTCCCTGTCTCTCTCTCTTGTGATGCTGATTGATTCGGGCCGACTCAGCTGCTGGGAGCAATCAATTGCGAGGAAGGGCTTTCAGTCTGCATACGAGAGTTGTACCCACTTCCCAGCACTGCAGTAATGAAAGCTCAAGGGATGGCATCTTCGCGCTCATATCGCAGCCACGGTAAATATTAGCTATTAGATATAGCTACAAAGTGCCCCTGGCGACCCCGCCTACAGGGTCAACCGGCCGCTTCGAAACCATACTCCCGACCCGGGTTCTGCAGACTCACCGTTAGCGTTGCGGCGGCTGTTGTGGCTGTTGGGGTTGCGCCTGTGGCTGCTGTTGCTGCTGCGGCGCGACCTCAGGCGTCACGTCTTGTCGCTGGGTGGCGTAGGGCACGGCTGGCATCTTGGTTACCTGCCCGCGCTCGGCATCCGCGACCAGAATTCCAAGACGATCCAAGGTAAAGCCGATGACGCGATCCAGCTCCACCCGCGACTTTTCATAAGCGGCCATCGCCGATACCAGGTTCGACTCCGACTGTGCCCGGTCACGTTGCGCCTGCAGCACCAGCGTAGTGGTAGAGGCGCCCAGCGCGTATTTCTTTTGTTCAGCGTCCAGCGATTGCCTGCCCAGTTCGACCGCAGCTCGAGCGGCTTCCACGCTGGCGCGGTTCTGCTGCACGGCGAACTGCGCGTTGCGCACTTCGATGCGTACCTGGTTCTCGAGCTGTTGCAGGCGCATCTGGGACTGACGGTATTCCAACTCGGCACGCACCTGGTTGGCCTGCGCCGCGCGGTTGCGCAACGGGATGGTCAAGCTCAATCCGATACCTTTATCTGGAGCGCTGGAGTCGAAAAGCTGCCCGATAGTTCCTCCAATGCTCGTGCTGGGAGGAATATCGGCGGGCTGTGTGCAGAAGGCCTCCACAGCAGTCGTGCAAACCCTCGCGTTCGGATTAAACGAGCCGCCTAGCCCGGTGCCGCCGTAGTAGGCAAACATTCCGAGACTTGGCAGCAGAGCATTCTTTGCTGACCTGTTATTAAGATCACGGTTAGTGAGGTCGATCCGCGACTCGGCCAGTTCGGCGCGGTGGCTGAGCGCGTCATTGACCAAATCCTGTATGGGCACCACCGGCTCAGTTGGGGGAACTTCCATGGTGGAAGTGGGAACCACTTCCGCTTCGGCCAGCACCGGGTCCACCAGAGTACGGCTCAGTGCGTTCTTCATGAGCAACTGCTGCAATTGGAGATTAGTCTGAGCCACAATCAGGGTCTGCTGATCCGTAGAGACCACGCTCTGAGCACGCACAATTTCAATCGGCGCCAGGGTACCGATTTCCACCTGCTTCTTATTGTCCGAGAGGGTCTTTTCCGCCAAGGTCAGCGATTCCTGCTGTACCTTTACGTTCTCGTAGGCGTTCACCAGGTCCCAGTAGATATTCTGGATCTGATTCACCGTGGTGATCACCTGCAAACGAAAAGCGACATCGGAGATCTCGCGGTTGTTTTTGGCGATACGAATGAACCGCGTTGTCGGCAGGAAGCCGAAGCCCTGCAATAGCGGTTGCGTAAGCGTAAAGCGGAAATTGGAATTGAGGGTTGGACTGAGCGTAGTAAACGGCTGATTAGTGGTGGTGCGGTTGTTGTTGAATCCAACCGTCATGTTTGTGCCCGTGTGGAACCCTTGCTGGTAAAAGAAATTGGCCGTTCCGGTGTTTTGCTGAATCACGGGTACACCCGAGAACGCATTGGACGACGGTGAATTGGCACGGTCAATTTGCAAAGTACTGGTGATGGTAGGATCAAAACTCGGCACCGACGAACCTACACCCAACGTAGAAGTGACGAGTCCCGAACTTCCCGCTCCCGCACCGCCCGCGCCCGTCGTGGTGCCGCCGGCGCCGCCACCCTGCGAGCCGGTAGTGCCGATGCTGCCTACTCCGCCGCCGGGCGTGCCTTGCACAATGCCGGTGTTGACGCCGCGCGTGGACTGGCCCGCGTTCGCCAGCAGGATGTCTGTGTCGGCGATGTTCAGGTTATAGCGCGCAATGGCGATATCGAGATTGTTCTCCAGCGCCAGCGCAATCGCGTCATTTATGGACAGCATGATCTTGCCGTTCTGTATCAGCGGTTCCACCCGCGTAGTGTTGCTCAGATTCGGTGGCGAGACGTTGCGGGGCAAGTACGGCCCTATCGGATTGGGGAAATGGGAGCGCGGCTTGGTGTAATCCTTGACTTCGAAACGTTGCGCTGAAGGCGCCGCCGGCAGCGTAGATGGGCCAGCCTGCTGAGAGGTCTGCGTCCAGCCCGCCGTCGATAGCAGTCCGGCCATGACAAACCCTGCAAGCAGTCGTGTGGCACAATTCAAACGAGTCAAATACATTCGCTTATCTCCATAAATAAAGGCTGGTTTCTTTCAAAGACTGCTATGGCTCCTGGGTCAGATACTCGTGGCTCAAATACTCCGGGATCAGATTACTTGGTACGCAAAGGGCGCGGCGAAGGTTCCTTTAAGTCTTCTAGGCCGCGCAATATACGCCTGAAGTGCTTCGTTTCAGGGAGTGCAATAGTATAGCCGACACGGTGCATTCTTTTGCCGATGTTAGCGATCAAGCAGAGTAAAACTTTGTAAAAATCTGTAAGCGGGTTAGATGAACCGGGGGTCGCGGAGGACTCTGCAATCTTCATGCGCAATCTCAAATTGGTGCTGGCTTACGACGGCTCTGAATTTTCCGGATGGCAAATCCAGCCCGACGCTGCCACCGTTCAGGGCACGCTGGCATCAGCTATTGGACGACTCACTGGCGAAAAGGTACTGCCCCAAGGCTCGGGACGTACCGACACGGGCGTCCATGCGCTGGCCCAGGTCGCCAGCTTTACCACGGAGTCGCCAATCCCCGCTCAGAACCTGACCAAAGCGCTGAATGACATTCTCCCGCCTTCCATTCGTGTACAGGAGGTGACCGAAGCGCCGCCCGAATTTCACGCCCGCAAATCGGCTCGCGCAAAAACTTATCGCTACCGCATGCTACGAATCCCGATTTGCCCGCCATTTCTGGCACGGTACGTTTGGCACTACCCGTATCCGCTGGATGAGAATGCGATGCGCCGGGCGGCGGGTTTGGTTGTGGGAGAGCACGATTTCACTTCCTTCGCGGCCGTGGACCAGGAACTCAGCGGGGAGCAGGAGGACGTCTCGAAAGTCCGGCGTATTTTCTGTTCGACATGGGAGCAGGATGGTGAGGAATTCATCTACACCGTACGCGGCAGCGGATTTCTTCACCACATGGTGCGGAATTTGGTCGGGACATTTTTACTTGTCGGCAAAGGAACCTTATCTCCGGATGACATCACGCGGATTTTAGAAGCCCGTAACCGCTCCTCCGCGGGAGCAACCGCACCGGCGAATGGGTTGTCCTTAGTGAATGTCGAGTACTAGAGGCTTGCTTGTTGTGTGGTGCGGGCGCCCCCGCCCGCATAAACTGTGTACAGCGTAGATGGGGATCGGTCTTCGAAGGTGCTGCATGAAGATAAAGGATGAAAAGCTCCAGGTTCGCATTTTCGGATTTCACTTCGTAATCGCACCTCTGCACATAGTCATCATGGCCGGCCTTGCAACCAGTGCGATCGTTTTATTCTGGAAGTTTGTTCTGCCCGAGTGGATCAGTTCCGGCTTCCACTTGAATCGCTAATTTCGAAACCTTAACCCCGCCATCAAACCCTGCGCCGTAACCCCCTGGTCCGAAAGTTGGCCTGACGAATCACGTTTGGAGTTTGGAGGAAATGGTGGGATTATTTAGATCAGCGAGTAGCGATTCAAGAGGGCCACTATACCGAGGCGTAGCTGCCTTGGCAGGCCTTTGCATGATCGGGCTTGGCCTGCGTCCGATCCTGTCGAGCGGTGATCTCAACTATCGTAATTGGTTCGGTGGTCTTGTGTTCGCGCCCCTAGCAATCGTGTTCGGACTCTTTGTTCTTTTGGCAGCTCTATTCAAACCGCAGTTTTTGCAAACGACTCGAAAGGATCGCTGATTCAAAGCAGCCCACTACCGAACGGGCACCTTTCTGGCCGGCGCAAAACTCCTTCGAGTAAAATGTAGTGTTCTGAATCGGAATTTGCGGTCTTTCGGCCGCAGCGACGAGGATAGCTCCTTTGGCCACAACCGAAACCGGCAGGTCCACCGACATCGCTCTCCAACAGCTTCCGCACCACAAAGTCAAGATCAAAAAAGCGGGACAGCGCGCCTGCAATGAGCTGAATGCCAAAGGCAAATTCTGCGGCGGACATCTCAAACGCTGGTATTACATGACCGACGCTGTCGAACAGGCGTGCGGCGACGTGGCGAAGGCTTGGGGAGAGAATGCGGAAGTGTATCGCTGCGAGCATTGCAAGACGTTGTATCTCCCCAACCCGGAGACTCCCAGCGGGCTGAACGTGGCCGGAGAAGGGCAGCTCTCGGTGTTCGGCCTGACGATCCCGCCCAAGGAGAAGTAGGTGTCAACAGGCAAGCTCTCCTCAGGGTGACTGTGAAAACTTCCGAACTTATCTACGACTGGAACCAGAAGGATCCCGCCTCGCTGCGTCCCCCCGGGCGGGTTCTCCTCAACGATGAGACTCTGCGTGACGGATTGCAGTCGCCATCCGTGCGGGATCCCTCGATCGAGGAAAAACTTCATATCCTGCATTTGATGGAAGCGTTGGGCATCAACTCGCTCGACCTCGGACTTCCGGGAGCAGGCCAGCGTGCAGTGGAGCACGTGGAAGCACTGGCGCGCGAGATCGTCCAGCGGAAAATGAAGATTCGTGCCAATTGTGCGGCGCGCACCCATGAGAACGATATACGTCCGATTGCTGAAATCGTTCAGCGTACGGGCCTGAATATTGAAGCCGCCACTTTTCTGGGATCGAGTCCAATCCGCCGCTACACCGAGGGCTGGACTGACGACTTTCTGCTCCAGACTACAGAGACAGCCGTGAAGTATGCCCGGTCGCTGGGTCTCGACGTCATGTATGTAACCGAGGATACGTCGCGCTGCGATCCGGAGACGGTGAAACGTCTTTACAAAACGGCGATCAATTGCGGAGCGCGCTCAATCGTGATCTGTGATACCGCGGGACATGCGACGCCCACGGGCGCCTTCGCCCTGGTCCGCTTTGTGCTCGAGGAAGTGGTAAAACCCTCGGGCGAAAAGATTCGTGTGGACTGGCACGGGCATTGCGATCGCGGCCTTGGAATCGCAAACTCCATAGCCGCGCTGGTAGCCGGCGCCGAGTGTGTGCACGCTTGCGCTTTGGGAATCGGCGAGCGCGTCGGCAATACTCAGATGGATCAGATGCTGATGAATCTGAGACTCATGGAAATCCCACCCTGGACAGACCAGGATCTAACTAAGTTAAAAGAATATTGCGAGGTGGTGTCGCGGGCCACGGGTGTGCCCATCCCGCCCAATTATCCGGTGGTGGGTGAAGATGCGTTTCGCACCGCAACCGGTGTGCATGCCGCCGCCGTGATCAAGGCTTATAAGAAAAACGATATCGAATTGGCCAATGCTGTCTATTCCGGTGTGCCCTCACATGTGTTCGGATTGCAGCAGATAATTGACATTGGCCCTATGAGCGGAAAATCCAATGTCCTGTTCTGGCTTGAGCAGCGCGGCCTGCCGGTCAGCGATCAAGTAGTGGATCGCATTTACAAACGCGCAAAGGCGTCGGACCATACGCTCACCGAGGCGGAGATTTTGGAGTGCGTGGAGGCGGCGACATCTTGAGTGCGTGCGCGGGGCAATTGGTCTCAAAAATCAGTTCTCGGGAATCAGTTCTCAGTTCTCAGGTGTCGAGGCTCAGATGACTGAGCCTCGCACAGTTTCCCGGTAACATTACCGCCCTCCGGTAATCCGCAGAATTCGTTCTGGTTGCGTTAATATGACCCATCACCTCAATGCCCGTCGGTTCGCGCGCAGAAGTGTCGGAAGGGTTTCCCGATGTTCAGCAGGAGCTTGCCCGCCTCTCCGCGTCAGCCGAGTTGCGCTCAGCGTTTGCCTGGCTGCGTGCCCAAGAAGCTCAAGTCGCCCACTGGCAGCTTGATCTGGCGCGTATCCCGTCGCCTCCGTTTGGTGAGGCCGCGCGCGCGACGTGGGTGACCAACAAATTTCGCGAACTTGGACTCGATGATGTCCACAACGATGATGTGGGCAATGTTTTCGGCATTCATCCCGGATTCGGGCGAAACTATGTCGCGCTGAGCGCGCACATGGACACAGTTTTCCCCGCCGGCACGCCTTTGAACATCCGCCAGCAGGGCAACCGGCTGTTTGGTCCCGGCGTATCCGACAATGGCGCGGGTCTTACGGCGATGCTGGCTATTGCAGCTTTGTTGCGTTCAGTACGCATCCGGCATGCACTGCCATTTTTGTTTATTGCAAATGTGGGCGAAGAGGGGGAAGGCGATCTGCGGGGCATGCGTCATATTTTTTCTGCACCGCGCTGGAAAGATTCCATCGCATACAACCTGGTGTTGGACGGCGCGGGTTCGGACACGATTGTGGCCGAGGCCCTGGGCAGCCGGCGTTTTGAAGTGATTGTCCGCGGACCGGGCGGACATTCGTGGAGCGATTTTGGCGCGCCCAATCCTATTCTTGTTCTGGCGCGTGCCATTCAAGCCTTTGCTCAAACTCCGGTGCCGTCATCACCCAAGACGACCTTTAACATCGGTGTGATTCGCGGTGGCACTTCGGTGAACTCCATTCCGGAATCTGCCAGCATGCGTGTCGATCTCCGTTCCACTTCGATGGCGGAGATGGAACGCCTGGAAGTTGCTCTGCGCCTCGCACTCGAAGACGCGGTGGAGGAAGAGTCGAAGGCTATGGAAGGACGCGCGGTCTCACAACGACGTTCGTCTGGCGTCAGTTGCGAGATTGTTGTAATCGGAAATCGTCCTGCCGGAGAGCTTAATCCGAACGCGCGCATCTTGCAGGTCATTCGCGCCGTGGACGCGCACTTAGGGAACGCCTCACAGGTTCAACGTGCTTCGACCGATGCGAATATTCCGCTTTCCCTGGGCCGGGAAGCCATCGCCATCGGTGGCGGAGGCACGGGCGGCGGGGCGCACACTTTGCAAGAGTGGTTTGATTGTAGCGGGCGGGAGTTGGGGCTCAAGCGTATCCTGCTGACATTGCTCGCTCTCGCGGGGGTGAGTGCATGAACATGAAAACGATTTTGTTTCTGTTTTGCACGATTTCCATGGTCCTGGCACAGGTTCAACCAATGCAGGGTCAACCAATACAAGATCAAGCAGCGCAGGATCAGCCACCGGCCCCGAAAGCGGACGTCATTGTCCTCCACGGGAACATTTATACCGGGATCACAGTGGCGTCATCGTTTCACGAGACCAAGCGCGCAGATGCCATGGCCATCCGTGGGGATCGCATTCAAGACATCGGCAAGGAAAGCGACATTCTGAAATTGAAAGGACCCGAGACTCAAATCATTAATCTGGACGGCCATTTCGTAATGCCTGGATTCAATGACGCTCATCTGCACCTGGCCAGCGCCGGCTTCCAACGGCTGACGGTGAATCTTGTGGGCGCGAGGTCGCTGACTGACTTTCGCGATCGTATTCGCGCTCGAGTGGAAACCGCCGAGCCCGCCGAATGGATCGTGGGCAGCGGCTGGGACCAGACTCTCTGGCCGGTGAAGGAACTGCCCAGCCGGTGGGATATTGATGAAGTAAGCAGAGAGCATCCTGTGTTTCTGCAACGGGTGGACGGCCACATCGCGGTGGCCAACACTCGGGCATTGCAATTAGCCAGCGTCACTCTCGCCAGCAAGGATCCAGCGGGCGGCAAAATCGATCGAGACTCCTCCGGCCAGCCCACCGGTATTTTGCGTGAAACCGCGCGCGAAGCCGTGGCTGGTGTTATCCCTAAGCCCACGCATGACAAACGGAGGCAGGCTATCGAAGCTGCGCTGCGCGACCTGGCGCAATGGGGAGTCACTTCGGCTCAGGACAATTCCAGTTGGGAAGATTTCCAGATTTACGAGGAAATCCAGCATGACGGCAAGCTGACTTCGCGCATCACCGAATGGCTGGCCTTCAATGATCCTCTGGACAGGTTACGGGCGCATCGTTCGGCACATCCCGCGTCTGACAACCTGCTGCGGACCGGCATGCTGAAAGGTTTCATGGATGGTTCGCTCGGTTCAAAAACCGCCGCCCTTCTCGAACCCTATTCCGATGATCCCAACAATTCCGGTCTGCCTCAGTACGAGCAAGCGCAACTGAACCAGATGACGAAGGAGCGTGTGAGCGCCGGATTTCAAATCGGTTTCCATGCCATCGGCGACAAGGGTGTGCAAATGGCGCTGCAGGCTTTCGACGAGGCGCAGAAAGAAGCTCGTGAGAAGAAGATCCAGGCCGCCAATGGCGGCGACGACTACCGGCTGCGCATCGAGCACGCGCAGGTCACCACTCCTTTGCAGATTGCAAAATTCAAAGAGTTGAAAGTGATTGCTTCCATGCAGCCCAATCATTTGCTTACGGACATGAATTGGGCCTTAGATCGCCTGGGGCCGAAACGCGCCGCCCACTCTTATGCCTGGGCGGAGTTTCTCAAACGAGGTGTGCCGCTGGCCTTTGGTACGGATTATCCGGTCGAGCCGGTCACGCCGTTCCGAGGTTTGTATGCCGCCGTCACGCGCAGAAGCGAAGACGACAAACGCGAATACGTTCCCGAACAGAAAATAAGCATGGAGCAAGCCATCGCGGCCTACACCACAGGCTCAGCCTTTGCTGAGTTCTCGGAAAAAGAAAAGGGAACGCTGGCTCCGGGCATGCTCGCGGATTTCGTCGTCCTCGATCGCGATGTGACTTCCGTGCCCCCGCTGAAAGTTCTCGGAACCAGGGTACTGCGCACGGTGGTTGGCGGCAAGACGGTCTACGAGGCGAACTAGCGGCGATCGTCAGGCGCCTTTTGGCTTCGACTCCATTGGCAGGCCGGCATTTTTCCAGGCATCAAGGCCGCCGGTAAGCGCCCAGGCGTTGGCATATCCGCGCTGCCGAAGTTTCTGCGCCAAACTGGCGCTAGAACCTTCGTTGGGTCAAGTGCAATACGCAACCACAGATTTATTTTTTGGGATCTCTGCGAGGTGCTCTTCGAGTTTGTCTGCCGGTACGCGAATCGCTTCCGGCAATTTCACGTCCGACTGTCCCCATGCCTGAGGATTGCGGGTGTCGATGACCACAAAATCTTCGCCCGCTTCCATTCTCTTTCTCAATTCATCGGCTGAGATCCTCAGATCGTCCGGCATATAGATCCCCTTCCTGGTTCCAGTGACTAGATGCCGGGTGTGACAGCCGGGCTGTATCGGCCCAAATCTAAGGTGCTAGAAGCGGCGTCGCATCGGCTAGAAGAGTACAATTCCGCCGGACTAGGTGCACAACCCCAAAACTTCCTCGGAGGTGTGTATGCGTTCGATTGTTGTTCCAGTAGCAATCGCAGTACTGGGGCTTACGATGTTGGCTCCAGCACAGACCAAAATTTCAGGGACAGTGCAGTGTGGCAAGCCCGACGAAGAACATGCGTTGGACGTAGGAGACCGGCCCAATCATTCGCTGATGATCTCCAAAGGCAAATGTACGTGGACCAAGCCGATGAAAATCGCCGGCACCCAAACGAAAGAGGACGACGGAACCAACTTCGATGAAGTCAACGGCGACAAAACCGCCGGGCACGGTTATGTCGTCGGGACCATGGACAACGGGGACAAGATGCATGTCAGCATCCACAGTTCGGGAACCATGAAAGATGGCAAGATGCAAGGTTCCCACGGTACTTTCAGCTTCACCGGTGGGACAGGAAAGCTAAAGGGCAACAAGGGCAGAGGAACCTTCAAAGGCACAACTGCGGAAGATGGAAATACCAGCTACGACGTTGTCGGTGTATATCAGACTCCCAAGTAACCGTCTTCAGCTTACCTCCAGGGACCGGCGAGCGAACAGCTAGCCGGTTCCCGAAGCATTCTCGGATGCGCTTCCTATTCTGTTTGTTACTCTACTTCCGTGTCCCGCTCGCTGAAGGCCCACATCCTCTTGGTCGCAGTCACAATGATCTGGGGGACCGCGTTCGTTCTAATAAAAAATGCCCTCGCGGATATTTCTCCTTTACTGTTCAACGCAATCCGCATGAGCCTGGCGGCGGTGGTGTTGGCAGTAGTCTTTCATGGCGAACTCACGCGCTTCACCGCTAGGTCGCTGCGTTCGGGGTTCCTGGTTGGCGCGTTTTTATTTCTTGGAAATGAGTTGCAAACGGTAGGACTGAAGTACACCACGCCTTCGAAATCCGCTTTCCTCACTGGAGTCTCGGTGGTACTGGTTCCCGTGTTTCTCGCTTTGTTTTGGAGGCGGCGGATTCATCGTTGGGTGTTGCTGGGTGTGACATTGGCGTTTGTTGGCTTGTACCTGCTTACGATTCCTGCTTCTGCGGGCGCCGGGCTGAATCTCTCCAGCATGAGTCGCGGCGACCTGCTCACTCTGGCTTCCGCCGTAGTTTTTGGCTTTCATATTATTTTCGTGGGACATGCGTCCCAGGCGCACCCGTGGCGGCAGATCGCTGTCCTCCAGATTGCGGTAACCGCGCTTCTCATGATCTGCACCGTTCCGTTGGCAGAGAAGGTCTATGTGGTGTGGTCGCCGGCTGTGATCTGGGGCATCGTTATCACGGGCTCGCTGAGTCTGGCGCTGGCGTTTGCAGTGCAAGCCTGGGCGCAGCAATTTACTCCGGCAACGCATACTGCGTTGATCTTCTCGCTGGAGCCGGTTTTCGCGTGGGTTACGTCCTTTCTTTTTCTGGGCGAGAGGCTGGGGACACGGGCCGGCTTAGGGGCGCTTTGTATCCTGGCGGGTGTTTTGATCTCCGAGCAGAAAGGAAGGAGTGAATCCATGGCAGTGAGCCCGGACCATGCTGGGGTTCCCTCAGATGTCGAAAGTCAGCCCGATTCGGGGATTGAAGTAGGACCAATGTAGGACTCACAACACTTTTGTGAATTTTTGCGTCTAACTACTAGTAGCTTCTCCCGCCCGGCGCAGTTGGATCACCTGCAAGTGGCGAAAAGGTATAATCTTTAGCACACATATTTGGAGGAAGTTAACTATGGACCAGCGCGCAAGCGCTTTCTGGGTACGTTGGAAGGCCAATCGCCTCGCGTACACCCTCACTATTCTGGTCACGCTGACCATTGGTATCCTGATGGGAACCATCATCTCTTACGGAGTCAAGGGCCAGGAGGCAAAAAAGGCGTCGGACGCCACTCCCTTGACGGTGCCCGCACCGCAGCAGCTCTCCAATCAGTTTTCGAATATTTCCAAACAACTTGAGCCCAGTGTGGTGAACATCAATACCGAATCCACCATCAAGGCTCCGCAGCGCCGTCGCCGTGCCCCTGGTGGGACACCCGGCAGCCCTGACGATTCGAATCCGTTCGATGATTTCTTTGATCGCTTCTTCGGCGGCCCCGGTGGCGGTGGCGCGGGTGGCGGTTCCATCCGTGAGCGTTCGCTCGGTTCTGGAGTCCTGGTGGACTCTAAGGGCTACATCGTGACCAACCGGCACGTGGTTGAGAAAGCTGACCGCATTCGAGTCAAGCTTGACGATGATCCGCCGGGCGTGCTCCATGACGCCAAAGTGATTGGCACCGACACCGAAACCGATCTGGCGGTGATCAAGATCGATGTAAATCGGGCTTTGCCAACCGCCAAGCTGGGCAATTCCGAGAGCATGCAGGTTGGCGATTGGGTGCTCGCGGTGGGCAGTCCGTTCGGACTCCAGGCAACAGTCACTGCCGGTATTGTTTCCGCGAAAGGCCGCAACATCGTGCCTGGACGGCAATTCCAGTCTTTTATTCAGACTGACGCCGCCATCAATCCTGGCAACTCCGGCGGCCCACTCGTCAATATGGCGGGTGAGGTGATCGGCATCAATACCGCGATTCTTACCGACACCAATGCTTATGCCGGTGTGGGATTTGCGTTGCCATCGAACACGGTAGCGAATGTCTACAACCAACTTATTGGGCCGGAGCATCGGGTTTCGCGCGGTTCCATCGGCATCGAATTCAATGCTCAGGAAAATCCCGCTATCGCGCGCGTGTATGGCGTGAACTCCGGCGTAACTATTTCGAACGTGGTCGCGGGCAGCCCAGCTGAGCAGGCGGGATTGAAGGTTGGAGACAACATCAATTCCGTGGACGGCAGACCGGTAAAAAACGGTGACGACTTGGTATCCGACATCGCCAGCCGCAAACCCGGCGCCAAGGTTACTTTGGGAGTAATTCGCAACGGCAAGAAACAGGACATCACGGTGACGGTTGCCGACCGCGCCAAGCTGTTCGCCTCACGCCTCGGCGAAGAGGAAGATAGCAGCGATAGTTCTACTCCGAAAGAAAGCAAACTCGGTCTTAGCGTTCGCGCTGTTACCCCTGACATTGCCGATCGGTTGGACATCCCAGCCGGCAAGGGCGTGATCGTACAGGACGTCAAACCCGGTTCTTTCGCGGATGACGTCAGCCTGAGCCGTGGCGATGTGATCCTGGAGATCAATAAACAGCCGGTCAACACCGAGGACGACTTTACTCGTATCTCGTCCACTCTGAAGAGTGGCCAGGATGTGGTATTCCTTGTCCGCCAGCGCGGCGCGGGCCGTCAAGACGGCACAATCTTTTTGGCCGGTACACTTCCGTAACGGGTAGTTGGCCCAATGAGCACTGGTACTTTGACCCTGGAATCAGGGATGATAAGTACCTGCCCATTGGGCTTTTGTTTTAGGTCAGGATTTCTCGGGAGCCAGATTTGAAGGTTGGCGGATCAATCTCGGCTATGCTGTTGAGCGCGGCATGCGCGCTGCTGCTAGTGTGCGCTCTAGCGCAGGCTGACACCAGTAAGAAGGCGTCCACATCTACTGGCAAGTCTGCCATCGCCTCTACTAAGAAGGCTACCCGCAAAGGCAAGAAATCGCGCAAGAGCAGTTGGCGACGCGGACAGCGGAAAATCGATCCAAAACGCGCCCGCGAAATCCAGGAAGCCTTGATTCGCGAGCATTACATGCAGGGCAAACCTTCCGGCGTCTGGGATCAGACTTCACAGAAAGCCATGGAGCGCTTCCAGGCCGAGAACGGGTGGCAGAGCAAGACTGTCCCCGACGCCCGCGCCTTAATCAAACTGGGCCTGGGGCCAGACCATGAGCACCTGCTCAATCCCGAAAGCGCCATGACCACAGCGCAGCCGCCACATACATTGCCGGTCGTCGCACCCGCTGAACCCAAAAATCCAAACCAATAACAAAAGTCACAAGTTAGAATGCAGAATTCAAAAGTAAAAAGCCAGATGTCTAATTACTGGCCACTGACCACTAGCCACTAGCCACTGCTTTTTCTCACTGGCTCCGGAAAATACGGCAGCGGTTTTCCGCTGATGATCGCCAGCGGATTGTCGTCGACCAGCGCGCGTGCAATATCCTGACCGCAGAGCTCTGCCGCCACGGTACGTCCCGCGGAAAGTACTGGAGTACGATAGACGCTGTCATGAGCATCGCTAGCTAGCACGTGGACAGCGTCGTGCTCAAGCAGCCATTTGGCGGTGCTCCGAACTCCATCTCCCCAGGCTCCGGTCAGCGCCGATGCGGTTACCTGCACCGCACAGCCTAACTCCACCCACTGCAGAATCCGCTCCGGCGTGTGCTGCAGAATAGGATTGCGCTCCGGATGAGTGATCACCGCCGTGACGCCACGCTCCCGCAGCCGCGTGAAGCATTCATCGAGCTGCACTGGAACGCTGTAGTTGCTCAACTCGACCAGCAGATAATTGCTGCCCTCGATGGTGTAACGTCCAGGGGCTTCCAGAGCATCCTGCAAATTATCGTAAGAAAAATGGAAATCACATCCCAGGCTTAATTTTGGAGCGCTTCCCACTTGTCGCCGCAAGTAATGGACAAGGCCGGCCAAATAGTGACGATCATAATGGTAGCGCTCATTGGCGTGCGGCGTGGCCACGATGTGCTCGATGCCATCGGCCACCGCGATACGGCACATTCCCTGCGCCACATCCCAGGACTTGGGGCCGTCGTCTACTTCGGCAAGGATATGGCAATGGATGTCGATCATGGGTGAACGCAGTTTATGCGGAGTGGAACCTCAGTGGCTAGTGATTAGTGGCCAGTGGCTAGTCAATACCTTATTCGACTGCTTAGTGCTCGACACCGAGCACTAGTACTGGCCATTAGTCACTAGCCACTAACCTTCCTAGTAGTATAATAGTAGTATGAAAGATAAGACATCTATCACACTATCGCGGGAGGTGCTTGCCGGGATTGATCGTCTAGCGGGATCGCGGCAGTCACGCTCTGCCTTTATCGAAGCCGTGCTGCGCCGATTTCTGAGATCAAGAGCGCGGGCGAAAGTCGAGGCACATGACCTGGAGCGGATTAATAGGGCATCTGACCGGCTCAACGCGGAAGCGGCTGACGTGCTGGATTATCAAGCCCCCGAAGAGGAATAAGGCGACATGCGACGAGGCGAGCTCTATCGCGTATACAAGCCAGGAGCCGACCCGAA
>MNDG01000109.1 GCA_001914815.1 Acidobacteriales bacterium 13_2_20CM_55_8 | reverse complement strand
GTGACTCGTTGGAGCTTTTGAAGGTCTATGCGGTAGCCGGCGGACTGGACGATCGGGAGCAGGCGTTGAGTGAGATCGTCGATGGGGAGGGAGCGGATGTGTTCAGCGTTTAGCCATAGGGCTTTGGAGTCAAAGGTTTCTTCGGGGTAGAGGGTGGCGTCACCGGCCGCGTACGGGAGATCAACAGCGGGTGAGTCAAAGGCAGCGGGCGAGGGCGCCCGCTCCACACTTTCATTTTCTTTAAAATTGACTACGGCGTTGGAGCGATTGATGGCTTCCAGGGAGAAGGCTTCCACCAGTTCTTGGCGTGTCATTTGTTCGCGGTCTTTTTTTGGGGACCAGCCCAGGAGGCATAGGAAATTTATGAAGGCTTCTGGGAGGAAGCCGGCGTCGCGGTAGGTGGTCACGCTGACGACGGGGCCGTGACGGCGTTTGGAGAGCTTGGTTCCGTCGGGGGCGACCAGCAGCGGGAGGTGCGCGAACTGGGGCAGGGGGGCGCCGGCGGCGTCGAAGATCAGAATGTGTTTGAAGGTGTTGGAGAGATGGTCCTGGCCGCGAATGACGTGGGTGATGCGCAGGTCGGCATCGTCGGCGCAGGAGGCTAGGTGATAAGTAGGCATGCCGTCGCTGCGCAGGAGGGCGAAGTCTTCGATGTCGGCGGTGGACTTGGATTGGTCGCCGTAAACGGCGTCGGTGAAACGGATTTCGCGGTCGGCTTCGCGAGGGACGCGGAAGCGGAGAGCGAAAGGCTCTCCGGCGGCGGCGCGGGCGTCGCTCTCGGCTTGGGGGAGGTCACGCATTCCGGGGTTGAACAGCCAGGTGCTTTGCATGCGCTCAGAAAGCTTGGAACTCAGCATACGCATGGCTTTTTCACGGTTCTTGCTCTGTGACTTCTCGTCATCGCTAGTCATGACTGTGCCGGTCGGTCTGTGCGTGATCCGAACAGCCGTGGACGCTTCGCCGTCACCGGAGGCCGGGAATGTATCTACCCTGAGATCCTTAGGGTCAATCTTTGTCTGAGTCGACCTATCGCCCTCTCCGGCGTGGGCGGGGGTGAAATCGCGGTAGGCCAGGCCTTTTTTAAGGATTGTCTCCGCCATTTGGCGATGGAGGTTCAGGCGGTCGGATTGTTTGTATTGTTCGTCCCAGTTGAGATTGAGCCATTGCAGGCCTTCGAAAATCGAGGTGAGGGAGGCGTCGGTGTTGCGTTCGACGTCGGTGTCGTCGACGCGGAGGATCATGGTTCCGTTGTTGTGACGGGCGTAGAGCCAATTGAAGATGAAGGTGCGGGCGCTGCCTACGTGGAGGAATCCGGTGGGGGAGGGGGCGAAACGGACTCGGGGTGGATTCGTGGAGGAGTCGGTCATAGGTGGGTGGTTTAGGGTAATCGGAGTCTCGATGTTACGGTTCGAGGAAAAGGAGCGTCAAGCGGAGCGGTTCGCAGTTAGCCAAGTTATTTTGTCCTCCGAGGAGTGCAAGCAGACAAGCGGACCTCAGCGGCTAAAGCCGCAGTTCTTGCGATCTTATCGGCACGACTGAAGTCGTGCCCTTCCCAAACTCTACGACCACGAAGGCGCCCCCAGCGCTGAAGCGCTGGGCTAAGTGTTTTGCCCCTCCGGGTCGTGGCAAGAGAGGAAGAGTGGCTTTGTATCCTTCAAAAATCCGGATTTTGACGAAAACTTTGGTGTACCGAAATCCTATTGTCATGGCTGAGATCGTGTGAAAACATTGGTAACAACGGGCCTTGTGAAGTCCCGAGGGTTAGGAGAGCTGTTTCTAGCGCGTCATGACCAGTGTTGCTACCAGTATGGTGATCGTGCCGGGCGTGGTTGCCCTGATGCTGTTCCTGGTCTTCACCTATCTGTACGAGCAGAGCCGGCAGGAATATTTTCGGGCCTGGCAGCTTAGTTGGGCTGCTTACACGCTTCACTACGGTCTGGATGCGTGGGCCGCGTTCCGGCAGCCGGCGGCGGCGATCTCGTTTCTGGCTTCCCTTCTTTTGGTGGCGATGGCCGTCGGGATTTTTATCTCGACTCGACTGATGCGAGAGAGATTCCGGCTGCAGATTTATGACGTCATCCTCGCGGTGGCGGGTGTTGCGGTTGCCTTGTGGAACTTGAAGGCGCATATGGTGGGCGGCGTCTTTCGGGCGGATGTGCTGCCAAGTCCGCACTACCGGCTGGAAGTGGGCCTGGCGGCTGTGTTGCTGTATTGCTCCTTTTATTTCTACCGGTACGCGCATCGCAGGAATTCGCTGGCTTTCACGCTCCTCGCTATGTCCCTGGCGCTGTGGGCAGTGCTGATGTGGTATGGACAGTTCCGTAATCCCTATGTGGAATTGTTTGGGACGGCCGGGCACTTACTGGGGCCGATACCGCAGATGCTGTTGGGCATTTCGATGGTAATGGTGCTGTTTGAGAATGAGCGCAACGCGGTTCAGGAAAATGCTTTGGCGTTTTCCACCCTGGGAGTGGATCCCACGCGGTTGCTGTCCGCGGAAGACTTGGTGCCGAGTGTGCAAAACATTCTTGATCGTTTGGTAGCGCCGCTGCCTACCGGCCGGGCGTTGATCTGCATGTCGGAACGTTGGCGCGCGGTTTTGCCATCCGTGCAACGTGGGTTTTCTTCCGAGTTCGTAAGCAAGCTGGAAAAGAGTGGCGGGGGAGAATATATCTGCGAGCTGGCTTACCGTCGCGGGGGGTTCGTTACCTTCCGCAATCTGCCGGAAAATCCCGAACCATTGCCAGCATTTCCTGGTGGCGGCTTTGAGCAATTCAGGCAGACCCTGTCCGAGGAAAATATCCGCAATATCACGGCCGTCAGCCTGCAGACTCGGGAGCACAATTTCGGCGTAATTTTGTTTCCTCATGCGGAACGGCGGATGTTCGGATCGTCGAATTTGAGGCTGCTGATTGGGTTGGCGTTGCAGATCGGACTCACGCTCGAGAACTACGTCATCATGCACGACGCGCAGAGGCGAACCAAGGAGTTCGAACTGCTCACGCAGATTGGACAGGCCATCAGTTCGCGGCTGGATCAGGATGAGATTTTGCGGGCGCTGCAAAAGGAGTTGGGACAGATCTTCGATACCAGCAATTTTTATATTGCGTTTGAAGACGGGGACGATATCCGCTTTGAGTTGGAAGTTGTGGACGGTCAAGTTCAGGCTAAGCGCTCTCGCAAGGCGAACAACGGGCTGACGGAATATGTGATCCGCAGCGGGCAGCCGTTACTGATCCGCTCAGATCTGGAGAAAGCCCGCGAACGACTGGGAGTGACTTATATCGCCGGGAAACCGGCCAAGTGTTTCTGCGCCGCTCCCATCTTGTTCGGCGGCAAACCTGCGGGCGTCATGGTCGCCATGAGCACCGAGCGGGAATTCGTTTTTGAGCAGCGCGACTTGGAAGTCATGCAGATTGCGGCTGGCCAGGTTTCGGTGGCAGTGGAAAATGCCAGGCTTTTCACCGAGGAGCAGCGCCGTGCGCGGCAATTCGCCTTCCTCAATAATATTTCCAAGACAGCGATTTCCAGCGAAGACGCGGAGCAGATGCTGGCTGAAATTGTGGGCGAGATCCAGAAAACTTTTCGCTTCGACCACATTGGTATTGGCATTCTCGATTATGTAACCAAAGATATCGAGATCAAAGCCGAAGCGGGCGCAACCAGTCAAGCGTTGGGAAAACGCATTCCGCTCGGAGTGGGGATTCTCGGCCGGGTGGCTCGCACCGGAGAGAGTGCGCTGGTACAGACTACCCAAGAAGGACAGTTGCAGGGAGTTCTGCCGGATTCGCGTGCTGTGCTGTGCATCCCGATCACTTATGTGGATACCTTGCTCGGCGTGCTTAACGTCGAGAGCCAGAATGAGGATGCGTTCACTCCGCAGGACGTGCTTATCATGAACACCCTGGCCGATTTGCTGGCCACCGCTTTGCACAATGCCTTCGTCTTCCAGAAGCTGCAGCAGCAATCCATCACCGATGGGCTGACGGGGATCAAGACTCGACGTTTCTTCTGGGAAGCTTTGAGTTCGGAGTGGAAACGAGCGTCCCGCTCGGGGCGGCCTTTCTCGGTAGTGCTCATGGACTTGGATAAATTCAAGGAAGTTAACGATACTCTGGGTCACCTTGAGGGTGATCTGGTGCTGGCGCGCGTTGGGCGCCTGCTCGAACAGAAATGCCGGCAGTCGAACGTGGTGGCCCGTTATGGCGGCGATGAGTTCATTATCCTGATGCCCGAAACTGGCATGGAACAAGCAGAAATTTTGGCCGAGCGCTTGCGCTTGTGGATTTCGACTGATCCCATGCTGAACGAGCATCAAATCACCGGTAGTTTCGGCGTGGCCAGTTTTCCCGTACATGGTTTTTCCATAGAAGACATCATCCGCGTGGCGGATGCCGGCATGTACGTCTCGAAACATGCTGGCGGCGATCATGTTTCAACTGCCGAAGAGTTTGGCGATGGAGAAACTTCTGCGGTGCAGCGCCAGCTCATCTCCGGGTACATCGAAGGCTTTCTGCAACGCGAGCATACTGGACCCGAGCATCTGGAAGAACTAACCACCACGCTGAAGAAGCTGTGCGGCGGTGATGAGGATTGCAATGTTCAAGTCTTACGGGAATCCATCGAAGCGCTCAACCGCGCGGCGGAATCACGCGAGCTGACCAGCTCCAGCCACGGTGAGTTGGTAGCCCGGTATTGTGAAGTCGTAGCGCGGGCTCTCGGCTTGCCGCCTGAGGAAGTCACTGAATTGGCATATGCCGGGCGGGTGCACGATGTAGGAAAGATTTTCGTTCCGGAGCGCATCCTGAACAAATCCGGCCCGCTTACGGAAGAAGAGTTCTATCTCGTCAGATTGCATGCCAAGGTGGGATCGGAGATCGTGGGCACGGTTCCGGGGAGCGAGAAGCTGCAAAAGGCAATCGAGCATCACCACGAAGCCTTCGACGGCACAGGATATCCAGCCGGATTGAGCGGCGAAGAGATCCCGCTGTGGGCGCGCATCATCGCCATCGCCGATGCTTACGTCAACATGACCAACGACCGCTCCTTCGCTGCCGCAAAGAGCAGCGAGCAGGCACTCGCCGAACTGGCCAAGCTGAGCGGCACCCGCTATGACGGCATGCTGGTTCGTATTCTTGTCCGCGAGTTGAAGTCGGAGAAAGCGCCTTCGAGTTTGGGAAACTGAGAAGGACAGTTGATAGTTTCAGGTTTCTGGTTTCCAGTTTCCCGTGGCGGGGTGCAGTCATTTTCAATCTGCTCTAATATCTCTCGCATGTCTGGCTTCAGCCCTGGTGCAGCCACGCTATACGCACCTCACACAATCCGCCCCTCACGATGGTTGGGCGATGTGGCCATTCTGGTTTATTTGGCGATGGCAACGGTCATCGTGCACGTGTTGACGGGTGGGCAGTATGGATTTCAGCGTGACGAACTGGCGACGCTCGAGGATGCGCGCCACCTTGCCTGGGGTTATGTGGCGTATCCACCGGTCACTCCATTCTTCGGGAGAATTTCGCTGGAGCTGTTCGGGACATCGCTAACCGGCTTTCGCTTTTTCGCAGCTGATCTGGCAGGCGCAGCACGACTTTGTATCGGCCGAGTTTCTGCAACACATTCATGCCCGAGACGGCTTCCACCCAGCTCGCGAGCCATCAACCCCGTTAGTACGACCGCAACAGCCTGCGCAATTGAGGTCAATGGAGACTTCCGCGAGGAAATCGGCTGGCCCGAACTGGTCGAAACCGTGGCTCACATTCGCGATTCGCTGTCTGCGGAAGATCGCGCCCACTTGGGTATCCTTACCAGTAACTATGGAGAGGCCGGAGCAGTGAATCTTTATGGACCGCAGTACGGATTGCCTCGAGCCATCAGTGGCGTGAATTCCTTTTGGGAGCAAGGCTACGGCAACCCGCCGCCTCAGGTTGTGATTGTTCTCGGTATGTCGCGCGAATCTGTCGAAAAGAAATTCGCCGCTTGCCAATTGTCGGCGCAATCATGGAACCGCTTCCGAGTGCAAAACGAGGAAACTGTTGAACATCCGGCTATTTTCGTTTGCCGCGGGCTGATCCAGAGTTGGCCGAACTTCTGGAAGAACTCTCGGCATTTTGGCTAGCGCCTGAAACTGGAAACTATCAACTCATGCCCGTCTCGCTAACGCTTAGCGGTAAAGTTGCACTCATCACCGGCGGATCGCGCGGAATTGGTGCAGCAACGGTGCGAATGTTCGTTGCGGCAGGGTCGAAGGTTTTGTTCAGTTACGAGAAGGCCGCCACAGCCGCCGCGGAACTGGTCAAAGACCTTGGAGAGGCCAATTGCGCTGCCGCGGCCTGTAATCTATCTGGCACAGACACGGCACACCAACTGGTGGACGCCGCTATCAAACGGTTCGGGCGTCTGGACATACTCATAGCGAATCACGGTGTCTGGCCACCGCAAGATGCGCCCATTGAGCAGATGTCCGAAGCACAGTGGCGGAATACTGTTGCTATCAATCTGGATAGCGTCTTCGCTTTGATCAAGCATTCCGTGGCGCAGATGAAAAAGCAGGCCAAGTCCGGCCCCGCCTCTGGCCACATCGTGCTGGTCAGTTCCACCGCAGGACAGCGGGGAGAAGCATTTCATGCTGACTACGCGGCCACAAAGGGTGCCCTCATCAGCATGGTCAAAGGACTTTCTACCGAGCTGGCGAAAGATGGTATTTACGTCAATTGCGTTGCGCCGGGCTGGGTGGAGACGGACATGTCGGCCACTGCCCTCAACGATGCCCGGACTCGCGATGTTATTCTCAACACCATTCCGTTGGGCAGAGTGGCAAAGCCGGAAGAGATTGCCGCTCCTATCCTGTTTCTGTGCACCTCTCAGGCGGGATTCATCACGGGTGAAGTCTTCAACGTGAACGGTGGGGCAGTCCTGGTGGGATAGCAAACTGTCGCGGAATCGAAGCTTAGAGACCTCCACAGGCAGCCACAATCGCGTTCATCGCGTCTTACTCTATTGAATCAGACATGAAGCAGTTCTTATTCGTCCTTCTCCTCGCTTCTGTGACCATGGGACAGGCTACCGCGCCGTCTTCGCAATCCATTCCTGTAGAGCAAGAGAATGCCAGAAAAGCCAAGAATCTGCTGGACCAGACGATTCAGGCTCTGGGCGGTCAAGCTTATCTCAGCATTCAGGACATCAGCCAGGAAGGGCGTACCTATAGCTTCTTTCACGGACAACCCAACAGCGTTGGACTGCTTTTCTGGCGCTTCTACAAGTTTCCCGACAAGGACCGTATCGAGCTGACGAAAAAACGCGATGTGACTTACGTCTACACCGGCGATCAGGGATTCGAAATCACATTCAAGGGCACACACCTTCAGGATCCCAAGGACTTGGCAGACTACCTTCGACGGCGCGAGTACTCGCTCGACTGGGTCCTGCGCAAGTGGCTGGCTGCACCCGGAGTGGCTTTGTTTTATGAGGGACCGACCGTAGCCGAACAAAAGTCCGTCGAGCAAGTGACGATTATGAATGCACGCAACCAAGGCGTCACCCTGTTGCTCGACGCCAGTACGCGCCTACCGGTAAAGAAAAGTTTTTCCTGGCGCGATCCCACCGATAAGGAGCGCAACGTGGAAGAGGAAATCTATGATGGATACCGGCTGGTGCAGGGAGTGATGACGCCCTTCAGCATCACGCGTACGTACAACGGCGAAATGTCCAATCAGCGTTTTCTGAACTCTGTCCTCTACAACAAAGGTCTTGAGGATTCGCTGTTTAACGTTACCAGCGCTTACAGTCCCCACCAACCAGCACCAAAGAAGTGAACCCTCGGTTCCTCATCTGGACCCTTTAAGCTAAGTGTCTGCGGAATTTGTCCTTAGGCTGAATGCAAGGGGGCAGCCGTTGGCAATGCGCCACGTAGTGTGGCTAATTAACCACAGTCAGAGTCCTTCAATGGGCTGTAATCTCTTCATCAAAGAGGAGATAGCAGAACAGGATTGAAACAGGAACAAACAATCCGAGCGGCTGTGGAATGCCGTGGTCAAGGCTTGCATAGCGGCGCTCCGGTGCAATTGCGAATCTTGCCAGCGGCGCCCGGCTCTGGAGTGGTTTTCCGGCGCACCGACCTCGATGGCTTTGAGGTAGAAGCAGTCAGCCGGAACGTGGCGCGCGTGAGTTATGCCACTAGTCTGATGAAAAAGGGCGTGCTCATTTCTACTACCGAACATCTGCTTTCCGCCTTCATTGGCACGGGGATTGATAACGCAATTGTTGAATTGGACAATTTGGAGTTGCCGATCCTCGACGGCAGCGCCCGCCCGTTTGTGGACGCAATTCGTAAGGTAGGAATCCGCAAGCAGCGCCGTCCGCGGACTTACCTGCGTATTCGGCGAGAGTTGGAGTTGCGGGAGGGCGATAAGTTTATTGCGGTCTATCCGGCGGAGACTTATTCAGTCTCCTACAGCATCAACTTTGCCCATCCGTTGATCGGCAAAGAGACCTTCAGCGTGGATCTTTCCGACGGAAACTATCTGTCAGAAATCGCACCCGCACGAACCTTCGGGTTCCTCCACGAAGCGGAAGCCATGCGGCAGCAAGGCCTCATCCGGGGGGCATCGCAGGAAAATGCCATTGTGCTTACCCGCGACGCCTTGATGAACCCGCCATTACGTTTTCGGGATGAGTTCGTGCGGCACAAGGTGCTGGATTTAATTGGCGATCTTGCCCTGCTGGGAAAACAGATTCTGGGCAACGTGGTGGCTGACCGGGCCGGACACGCCATGCATACCGCTCTTGTCTCCAGGATCCTGCGCGATCGGACGTTCTGGGAGGAGACCACGCTTGAAGATGAGGTGTGGTCCGATTCCCCGGCGCAGCCCGCCGAGGTCACCCAGGTCGTCTAAAGTTGTGGTCTAGTCAGCGGCTTCTG
>MNDG01000005.1 GCA_001914815.1 Acidobacteriales bacterium 13_2_20CM_55_8 | reverse complement strand
TGCCGCAGTAGGCGCACAGGTTGGCATCGTCCTGGATGACCTTTCCACAATAGTTGCAATACATCGGTTCCTCCCGCGATGTAGGATACGCTGGGTCGCAGCAAAAAGTTCCCCTGGTTACTCCTGCCGGTACGCCTCTTTCATGCGTTTACGCGCGGTCTCGGCCGGCGCTGTGTTCACATTGGTCGCAACCACGGCCTGATATTTCTGGATGGCAAGCTCGCGTTTTTTCAGCACGTCATACATTTCGCCCGCCCCCAGGTTGGCTTTCTGCAACACCTCCGGGTCGGGTTTCTGAATCTGGCTCACTTGCTCATAGGCCGATGCCGCGCCGGCATAGTCCTTCTGGGCGCGCAGCAAATCGCCCAGGCTCAGTGCCGCTAACTCATAATGCAAATCAGGATAAAGTCCGTCGCGCCCGGACTGCAAGATCTTTTGATAGGCGCTCGCCGCCTCCGAGTTGTTTCCGGAAGCGCGCAACAGGTTTCCTTGCTCAAGGGCCATCAACAGATTGTGCGGATATCTCGGTACCAGACCACGCGCGATTTCCAGGGCTTCGGGATACCGGCGTTCCCGACGCAGGAACAGGAGCAAGACAATTTTTGCGTCTACGCTGGTCTCACCGCTTCCACTGGCGGCTTCCTGCAGATATCGGATTCCTTTTTCTTTGCTGCCACGCTCGCCGATCATTGTCACTGCGACCTTGACCGCCAACGGCAAACTACCCATCACGTAATTATGCGCACCGACAATTAATTTCGCATCGGTGTAGCCGGGAGAGAGTTCCAACACATGTTCGTGATCGTGGCGCGCTCCCAGCGCATTGCGCAGAGCGGAAAACCAGGAGCGCTCGACCAGCGCAGTGTAAGTCGAGAATTGTCCACGCGTGACACCACGAGCGTAAAGGGCGTCAACGTCTTTGGCATTCGCGGCCAGACGCTTTTCCTCAAGGCTGCGCGCTTTCTCCATTAACTCTTTGATACGTTGCTGCACCTTCGGGTCCGCGGGCCGATGCGCCGTGGCCACAAAGCTGTCATTGGCGTAATCGCCGGTGTTCAATGCTCCCATGCGATAGAGTTCCTGGAAGAGCACCGCGGTCAAAATATGGTTCACTGCGAACGGATCGTCGGGATGTTTCTGCAACACTTGGTCGAATTCCGAAATCGATCGCGCGTAGTCCATGTTGTAGAAGTGGTCGAAGGCAACATTGTTAAGAGGATCAGCGGGACGGAAGGAGAGCTGCGCGCTCGCCTGGGCGGGGGCGATGGACGTCACGACCATCAACATGCAAAGGAACAGGAAGCAACGTGGCATACACCGAGGAAACAACATCGGAACCTCGCTTGTTAGTTGCGCACAGTTTACCTGAGCGAAACCGCCTGGGTCGCGTACCAAGAAGGTCACGGTCAGTGCCCTGCCGGCTCCGCAAAAGTCACTATAATCGAGGCGAATCTTTCTAAGTGACGGGGTAATTCTTGCGCGGCTTTCGCTGCCAAGCATTCGTCAGGTCGGCAAGTCCCTCAGTCAAAAGAAAGTAGTGAGGAATTTCGCATGGCTGAAGTAGTTCAAGACGCACACGAGTTTTGGCGCCCTCCCGTGGCTTCCCAAATTGCTGCCGCTCCCGCCATGCTTGAGGCCTGTGATGGTTGTGGGACGGAATTCATGGTCGCGGCTCGATTCTGCCACGTCTGCGGGGCCGCTCGCCAGACGCAACAGGCCGGCGCCGCGGTTGGGCCTGGTTGGACACGTCATCTGGAATTTCAGAACATCAAGCGAACGCTAGGTTTGTCTACTGCTTCCCTGATCGCTTTCTCTATTGGCTTGTTATGCCTTCTGGCCGTGATGGGTGTCGGCATTGTTTACACGGTGCAGAGCTTTGCTGATTTTCAAGCCATTCAGTACTATCGAGTGCAGTGGCTACTGGCCGCAGTTGCCGCATTCCTGGCTGGGATTCTGCTGAACCGAACAACGAATTCCAAGACCTAGTTCAGAATCGCTGCCATCGGTATTCCCTTCTAGCTCACCCACCGAAACTTTCGTGGTGGTTCCTATTCCCTCCCTCAATTCACCGGCTCCGGATCCGCAATGATAGTTCGCCGCTGCTGGTACATCCGATAGAGATGATGCACCGGTCCGATGCCTCTGCCCAACGGCTGAGCATGAACGATAGCTGCTGACACGTACGCCTTGGCGAGCAACACCGCTTCAGGCAGTCCTCTGCCCTGAGCCAAGTGACAAGTCACTGCGGTGGCGAAGGCGCATCCGGTGCCGTGTGTGGATGTCGATCTCTGGCGGTCAGACTTGAAAATTTCCTGCTCGATGCCACGGTTGGTAGTGAAACTCAAAAGATCAATGGCCTTCTCCAGATGGCCGCCGGTGATCACCACTGCGGCAGCTCCCATGGTGTGAAGTTTGGCAGCGGCCGCCCGCATCTGCTCAACGTTGGTCACCGGCATTGCAGTCAGGCTGGAAGCCTCGTCGCCGTTGGGGGTCACAACCGTTGCCAAGGGCAATAGCTTCTCTGACATGAGCCGGACCCCAGTCGAGTCCAGTAGGCTAGCGCCTGAGGATGACTTCAAAATCGGATCCAAGACAATATTTTCCTGGTCTCGATCCATTAGAAAGTCAGCGACTGCCCGAACAACTTTCTCCGATCCTAGCATTCCGATGTGCACGGCTGCGATTTCCAGATCCGCCGCCAGTTCTTCAAGAGTCTCGGTCACCAGCGCGGGTTCGACTGGTTGCACCCGCCGTACTCCAGCGGTCGATTGCACTGTTAACGCGGTAATACATGCCACGCCATAACATCCGTGTGCAGCGATGGTCTTGATGTCGGCGGTGACGCCGGCGCCGGAGCTAGGGTCGAAACCGGCTATGGATAAGACGACGGGCGGAGGTCGGGTCATATGGGGAATTTATCGAAAGGTAGTGGCTAGTGGCTAGTGGTCAATGGTCAGTAAATCGAGTTCTTGGATTCGTGTCAGGACATCGCTTCAGCGATGCCGTAACGTGGCAATAGCTGATGCGCCTTCAGGCGCTGCGCCACCCTCAGAGCCCGAGGGCGCGAAGTAGCATTTCCCCCTATCACGGTTTTTTCTGACCACGGGCCACTGACCACTAGCCACTTCCTTTCGTAACGGTGAACGCCATTTCCAAGTTGCTGAAACTAGGGGTAACCTGTTACTTTACGTCTAACCAATTGAATCCAATGTACTTGTATTAATTTCATCGCGTCAGAGTTACGGTTATTTACATTATAGTTAACACGTAACACGTTTAGATACAGCTAGATCTTCGATGTTACTCATTATTTACGCGAGGTTACGTGAACAATATATTACTAAATGGTAATTTTCCTACAGTCATTTACTGATTGACAGGGGGAACCTAGACCGTTAGCATCCACCAATCCTAGGGGAAGCGGTGGGAGGACAAATCGAGTGCGAGGTGACTGAATGGGAAGAAGCATAGCTCATGGACTGGCGATTGTCTTATCTGTCGTTAGCCTGGGAGCCGCCCAGAGGCCAATCAGCTCAGCGTCCGGTACCCGCCCCAATGTACCGAAACCGGGAGTACAGTCTCGCAAGAAAACAGGTCCCAAGCCCTATCAGGTTGGCACGGCTTCGTGGTATGGGAGTTATTTTCACGGTCGTGCGACCGCCAGCGGCGAGCCCTATAACATGTACGACCTGACTGCGGCCCACCGCAGGCTGCCCCTTGGCAGTTTGGTTCGGGTCACCAACTTACGAAACGGACGGGCGGTGGTCGTACGCATCAATGACCGTGGTCCTTATGTTGCCCCTCGGATCATCGACGTTTCTTACAGCGTGGCGCGCATACTGGAGTTCAAGTCTCAAGGCCTGCAACGAGTGCGCCTCGACCTGGTTGAACCGGGTCCAACCATGGCCATGCTGCGCCAGTAGCGTATTCGCTTTAAACTCATTAAACTCCCCTAGCATGCGCGATCCGCGACAGCGCTTGATTGTCGCTTTAGACGTACCGTCGGCGGCCGCAGCTCAGAAGATCGTGGCCGCGGTGGGCGACTCTGCCTTGACTTACAAGGTGGGTATGCAGCTCTATACCGCCGAAGGCCCTCGGGTGATTCGTGACCTGGTGGCCTCAGGCCGGCAGGTGTTCCTCGACCTCAAATATCACGACATTCCTAACACAGTCGCATCGGCCGTGCGCGAGGCCACTCAACTTGGGGTCAGCATGTTGACAGTCCATGCTTCTGGCGGCGGCAAAATGCTGCGCGCCGCGACCGAAGCGGCTCGTGTCAATCCTTCCCTGATGGTGTTGGCGGTAACGGTGCTCACCAGTCTTGGCGACAGCGATTTGGACAAGATAGGAGTACGCGGCCAGGTGGCGGACCAAGTTTTGCGACTGGCCGCGCTGGCCCTTGCTGACGGATGCCATGGAGTGGTTGCCTCGGCACAGGAAGCTGCCGAGTTGCGCAGCCAACTAGGCGATGAGTTCGCGATTGTGACCCCGGGAGTGCGTCCGACCGGGGCAGGGCACGGTGACCAGTTACGCGTTGTCACTCCGGCAGAAGCAATCGCTGCCGGCGCTACGCACATTGTGGTCGGACGGCCTATCACGGAAGCTGCGGACCCCGCCAGCGAGGCCCGAGCCATTCTGGGACAAATTAATTTTTAAGCTTGTCTTGCTTCTGGAATTCTTGTTCAGGTTGAACAGCGCTGCTTAAAGCTTCTCGTAGAATTCGCAAGCCGAGCAGGAAATAAATACGCCGCCGGGAATCCCTCGCTCACGGTCTTTCACTCGTTTCACAATGCGAGTCGGCTTGCCGCACTTGGGGCAATCCGTGCTCTTGGAGGTATCCATCACCTTTTTTCGGTCTGCGGTTTTCGCGATCTTGGCCATTTTTTCTCCTGATTCTCTCTGACACAGTTTACCGTACAGTTCGCATACTGTCGTTCTGCGACGTGCCAGAGTGAACAGAAGATTTCAGATTTTGATTTCAGTTTCAGATTGTTGATTTTTGATTTCAAATTCTGGCCACGCCCGCCACTCCGGGCTTCGCCGTCATCTTCAATTGCTCCCCTTCTCCGCCCCAGCCGCTACGAATGATATTTGTGTAAAGAGCGAAGGCGCAGGCCGCCGACAAGGCCAGCAGCAGTAATCCTTGCCACATCGGACCAAGAAGCACGTGGCCCAAACCGAATAGAGCCAGATACACCATGGCACAGCCAAGGACCCAGGATCCAAGATTGCGTCCCAGGTCTCTGGTCGCTGGGACTTCCGGAACTAGCCGTGCGACGGGCTTCCATCCGCTGACATGCGGGCGCACGTCGCGATAGAACTTCAGCAGAACCTGTTCGGGTTCCGGCTTGGTGGCATAGGTGACGATCAACCACACCAGTGTCGTAGCCGCGGTCGTAGTTAAAGCAGTCTTGGCGAATACAACCGGATTTGCGCCGGAGAAGGGCGCCGCCCAGCGCAGGAAGATAGTCATGACGAGAGCCGTAGCCATTGCCGAGATTTCACTCCAGGCATTGATCCGCCACCAGTACCAGCGCAGCAGATAAACGCCGCCGGTGCCCGCGCCGACTTCCAGCACAACCTGCCAGCCAGAACGGATGTCGGCCAAGAGCACCGAGACCAGAGCGGAAGCAATCACCAACAGAACTGTTGATAAACGGGAGATCATCACGTAATGCCTGTCGTCAGCGTCACGCTTAATGAAACGGCGATAGAAATCTGAGACCAAGTAGGACGCACCCCAATTGAGCTGGGTAGCGATCGTAGACATGAATGCAGCCATAAAGCCGGCGACAACGATGCCTCGCAAAGCCGGCGGCACATGCTGACTAACAACCAGCATGTAACCGGTTTCGGGATGCTCCAAATTCGGATAGAGGACGATTGCGGCCAGCGCGGTCAGGATCCAGGGCCAGGGCCGCAACGCATAATGCGCGATGTTGAACCACAGAACGGAAAGCAGCCCGTTGCGTTCATCCTTGGCGCTGAAGATGCGCTGCGCAATATAGCCACCCCCTCCCGGTTCCGCTCCGGGGTACCAAAACGCCCACCACTGCACTCCGATATTCACCACAAAGGTCAGGACGGGCAGCAGCCACAGTCCCTCTTGAGACCAGCGTCGCGAAAAGTCAGGAAAAAATGCAGTAGCATCACCAGCGCCCGGTCCGGCGGCGGCGCGCATCTCCGCCAGTCGATGAAGCAGGGAGCTCATACCTCCTGCGGCGGACACGGCATACCATGCAACTCCGATTACGATCGACATTTTCAGGGCGAATTGGAACAGATCCGTCCAAAGCACGCCCCAGAGACCGCCCAGAGCTACGTACAGGCCGGTAAACGGAATCAGGAAGAGAACACAAATAGCCAACGCGCGATGATCGCTGACACCCAAAGTAACGGCCACAATGCTGGTCATTGCTTTCGTTACCCAGCCGAGGATCAGACAATTCATCAGCAGTCCGAGATAGACAGCGCGGAAGCCACGCAAGAACGCCGCGGGTTTGCCAGAGTAACGCATCTCCGCGAACTGAACATCAGTGAGCAAACCGGAACGCCGCCAGAGCCGCGCGAAGAGGAAGACTGTCATCATCCCTGACAGCAGGAAGGCCCACCATAGCCAGTTCCCCGCGATGCCCTGGGCGTAGACCAACCCGGTGACCACCAACGGCGTGTCGGCAGCGAAGGTGGTGGCAACCATGGACGTGCCCGCCAGCCACCACGAGACATTGCGGCCGGAAACAAAGTAATCGTCCACGCTCTTGCTGGAGCGTCCACGAAAGTACAAGCCCAGGGCAAGAGTGATCGCCAGATAGGCGATAATCGCCGACCAGTCGAGTAGGGTGAAGTTCATGGCTGGAAAGGATACACCTGATGAGAATGCGGCCCACGTAAAAATGCAGGTTCTTCCAGTGGTTTACCTTGCCGTGGATCTCAAACAAGAAAGCCGTCCGCGGATAAACACTGGACGGCTGCTAAATACGGCTGCGAATCGGTTACTTCTTATAGTTCCTCTCGCCCCTGGTTCTATGAATGTTGTCGTACTGAATGCCGGCCTGAACGTGATTGATCGCCTGTTGAGTGAGATTCAAAGCCTGGACGCGATGCCCGCCCTTGTCCTTATCCGCTTTCTGCAATTCTTCCGCGGCTTCCCGCAGATGCTGAAGAGCTGCCTGCATATGAGGCTGGTTCTCTCGAGCGTACCGGTTGTCTTGCGCGTAGAGACCTCGCGGAGCCAACGACATCAGCGCAATTGCGAGCACTATTCCGAAATGGGTTAGACGGCTTCTCATGTTCCCTCCTGTTGGAACGATGGTCGAAAATTAGTAGAAGCTGCGGCTCGGTGTCAACTACATACCGCACCCAAGGTACTTAAGATGAAACAAAGATGTCCCTATCCGGTATAAAGCAGTTCCACTACCGTGCAGTCATCGCTGAGCGGAGTGCCGCCACAAAAGTTAGCCACCGCAGAGAAGATATCTTCGAGGGTTCCGCTTTTCGCAGCGACAGCCTCCAAACGCTCGTTATCGAAAAAGTCTCCACGAGCATTTTCTGCTTCGGTGACGCCATCGGTGACCAGCACCAGTCGATCACCCGGATGCATGTTGTAGTGGTCACTCTCGTAAGTGGCATCCGCCAACAGCCCGACCGGCAGGTTGCCGTGCGAGGGACGGATCACCTCGTGATTACACACTAGCAAGGGCGGCACGTGACCGCAATTCACATATTCCAACTCTCCATCGCTGCGGATACGAGCGATGATCACGGTCGCGTATTTTTCTCCGATATGCTTATGGGTGAAGAATCGGTTGACCGCAGCCACAATCTCAGGCAACGGCATGCGGGCTGTGAGCTGCGAAAAGATCATGCCTTGAAGAGTAGAAGCCAACAGGGCGGCTGAAACGCCCTTGCCGCTGACATCGGCCAGTACTACGGTGAGTCCGTCTTCGGTATTGACGGCATCGTAGAAGTCGCCCCCAATCTCCTTGCAGGAAAGATTTCTGCCGTTCAGCCGGGCGAACGGAACTTCGGGAATGGTGACTGTCATCAACCGCTGCTGGATGGAGGCCGCGATCGCGAGTTCCTGTTGGTAACGACGAGCCGCCTCTTCGGCTTGTACCAGGCGCGCGTTCTCCACCAGCGATGCCGCTTCGTGAGCAATGGCGCGAAGAATGTCATTGCTTACGCTGGAGAGATCCCGCGAAGCGAAGCGGGAATCCACATACAGCGCGCCCATTACTTCCGCCGACATTTCCAATGGCGAGGCCCCCTGCGCATCGCGGGTAGTCTGCACTTGCGGCTTGCGCAACGGAATGCAAATGACAGTGCGCAGATCATAGGCAACAATGCTATGCCGTCCCGCGAGATCGAGTGATTGACTGGTATCAGTGATAACGAACTCTGAATTCGATTTCCGGGCATCTTCCAGAATGGAATGTGAAATGGTCTTGTCGTCCAGCAAGGGTTCGCCTTTGGAATTGCGGCCCGCCGCCAGACGCAGCTTGCCGTCCTCTGCTTTCAGGAAGACATAGCCTCGTTCGGCACGGGTGAGGTTCAGAGTCGCATCGAGCAGTGTTACCAGGATTTCATCCAGCACCCCGATGGTGTTCAACTTGCGCGCTGCTTCCAGGAAAAGGGTCAGTTTTTCCAGATCGGTGGTTTCGGTGGAGATGTGAATCCCAGAGATCTGGCTTAGAAAATCACGGGCACTGTTCGAGCTTGCGTGATGAGGATGAAAGATGACGTAGGCGACATCGCGGACACCGAACTCAAGACGATCATTCCGTTCCAAGGTCTTGCGCTGAACCCGTTCGCCGTTGACGAAAGTCCCGTGCTTGCTGCTCTGATCGATTACGCAGAACTGCCCGTTTTCTGACACGATGAGGGCGTGGTCGCGAGATACGCGGGGATCCGCGATAACCAGATCTTTATCAACTTTTCTTCCCACACTGAAGGGGCTATGGTCGAGATTGATGGTGCGTTGATCGTTCCCCTGCACGAAGACCAGGATGGGGAAAATTCCCGATCCCGCTTCGGATATCGGACCAGTGATAGTTGGGAATGCCATGGCGGCTACTGCAGAGGCTCTCTTCTCTAACACAATAATGACAGCACTCGACGTTGGCGGAAAGGGGGTCACGAATGGTTCTTCGCGTCCCCGGCTCGGTTTTCTAAATCCGCGAAGTCAGCAACTCAGGCCGCCCCACGACGAAAGGCGGCGATTGCCTGCTGCTCGGTGTCGTAGACTTCAAAAACTGTGACCAGCTTGGTGACCTGCAGCACGTCGCGCAGGCGCTGACCGAGTCCGGTCAATTTGACATCGGCGCCGCCCGAACGTGCCGAAGAATAGACGCCAACCAGGGTTCCGAGGCCGCCGCTATCGATATAGGTAACACCTGAAAGGTTAAGCACAATCTGCCGGGTTGAGGCTAACAGGCGCTTGAGAGTCTCGCGCAATTCTGTCGCTTCTTCTCCGAACATGATGCGGCCATGACAAGAGACAATGGTGACTCCATCGGTCACGCGCGTCTCAATTTTGAGGTTCATCTCATCCTCCAACATCATCCCCACAAGTGTTGGAGAAGCCTAACGCGTGGTCTCAGACAATGCAAGTTTTGGCGCGGGCCTGCTGAACGTAACAGTCATTTGACGAGCTTAGGATGGTTCTTTGCGATCCACGTTTCAACTACCTCACAGAACTCTTTTGCTTTGATGACAATCTCTTTCGCCTCAGATTCTGTTACCAAGCGCGTTCTCGTGTAGTCGATTTGGTTGCGCTTGCGCCTGCAAATCTCAAAGTAGTCTGTCAGTTCTTCCGCCGACTTGCTCGAGCGCAAGCGTGGCGCTCTCTAGAGATACCTGGTGATGGCCAATCTTTGCGCTAACTCGATAACCAGCGCACGCGATAGCCATATTGGCAGCTTGAAGAGCTGCGTTGTACGCAGTTGCAAAGCGGCGATCGGCGGAAAGCCCTGCAACGCCGGCGTCCGCCAAGTCCCGAGCGATGAGCTCCCGCATGTTGTTCAGCTCCTGTTTGGACGTCTTGTGTTTTTGGACGTCTTTAATTTGCCAGTAATTGCGTCCAGCTCACGTTCGCTTCCTTTGACAAATTGCTTTGGGCGCTTCAGCACTGCAGTCAGGAAATGATCGTTCTTCTTAACCCGGTCTCGGAATTCATCTACCGAATAGACGGTTGCATTCAACTCGCGGCCCAGGGCGCGCTCGGCTTTCCGGAGCGCTGGTGTTAATTCGGCGAGATCGATAATGCCGATGACCATCAAGTCGATGTCGCTAGTCGCGTGCTCTTGCGCTCGGGCAACGGATCCGTACACAAATGAGCAAAGTATCTTGTCCCCAAAACGTGCCACGGCGGTCTGAATCGTAGGGATGATCCCTGCAGTCTTCTCGAATATTGAGCGCAGTTCGCGGTAGATCGGAGAACGCCTTTGTGCTCTGAAATAAGCACGGTTACCATCTCGTCTTTGCTCAAGAATTCCGGTATCGACGAGCGCAGACAGCTCACGTTGCAGGCTGGAAGGGCTAGTGCCCAGGTACTCAGCCAGTTCAGACAGAAACCACCATTTCTCCGGCTGGGTCATAGTTGCAGCTAGAACCCGCTCCCGAGTTTTTGGGAACAGAGCTTCCAACGTTGCGCTGTTACGCATAATGCGTAAATTGTTACGCATATTGCGTAAATAAGCAAGTGTCGAGATGCCCGCGGACGGTCAGCGACGAATGGTCAAGGCTCTTGCGGAACCCTCTCCGGCACAGTCCTTCGCCGGATCGATCGGAAAGAAACAAGATCACTGAGCATAAGAGCTACTGCGCCCAGCACAGCCAGCGGAATGCCGAGGCTCGTATAGAGCGGCAATGCCCATGCTTGCTGAACCAACCTCCCTGGCAAGCTGAACGCAGCGATGCTAAGAACCAGCGTAGCCAGCCATGGCCAAAAAATAAGCAAGCCCGACACCACATACGCCAGTCGTGTCAGGCGACTCCGGTTCCAGTTCGATGTGGCGTGTTGAATCAGGAGGAAGATGGAAGGCAACAGAAGCAGCTGGTTATATGGTGCCACCATTGGGACGATGACCACAGT
>MNDG01000110.1 GCA_001914815.1 Acidobacteriales bacterium 13_2_20CM_55_8 | reverse complement strand
ACAAAGGGCGTGAAGTGGGTTCCGCTGCCAAGCAGCTGAAGCGGCCTGAATTTTCGAATCGGGTGACCGACGGTCGCTTCGCGGCGCCATCAACATCGGGCAAAGCTGCCCAGGGTAACTCCACGCCGCCGATGTCGCAAGCCGCGGCCCCTGCGTTGCCTCCATTGTTGGCCAAGTCAGTGGGTGAGGATCACGCGGTGCTAACGCGAAAGAAGGAGCAGCGAAGCGACACCGAGGTAGCTGCCGCCAACGAGGTCGTTGCGGTTGAGGCCAAGCCTGCTCCGGCGGAACTCGCGATTGCCCCCGGAAAAGCGAAAGATGCCCCTTTGAAGACGCAGGACTCGCAAGCAGGCTTGGTACGCAATGGCACGCGGACGCTCACCGGTCGAACCACCATGGCGGACGCCACTTCGGCCAAAAATGATGAACTGCGAAATCAAGTGAAGCTGGTGCCGCGCTGGACTTTGTCGTCGGACGGAACGCTGCAACGATCCTTTGACGCGGGCAAGACTTGGGCGACAATCCCTTTCGCCGGCAATTCTGGCTTTCGCGCATTGGCAGCGGTGGGTACTGATATTTGGGTAGGTGGTTCAGGAGGCTCCCTCTATCGATCTACCGATGCCGGCGAGCACTGGCTGAAAGTAACACCTGCAGTCGGCGAGAAAGTGTTGACCGCCGATATCATTGGAGTGGAATTCACTGATGCCAGTCATGGCAAATTGACCACGGCCGACGAACGGATCTGGATAACTGCTGATGCCGGTCAAACCTGGCAAACCAACTGAGTCAGGCAAGGCGGGCCTCAGTCCTGAGTTCCCGGTTCTCAGTTCTTGGGTCAGCCCGCTGAGCATTTAGTAGACATCAAAAACCTGTGATCGAAGCTCTATTTCCAACCCAGTTACTTGCGATAGCGTTCGCAGGTTACTCCGAAAAACTGCTGTGTTACCGAAGTGACGTTTACAGGCTGAGAGGCTCCGCCTACTATCCAATCGTGGTTTGGCAGTTCTGGGGGAGGGCTGCCGAGGCGTCCTGAACTGAAAAGTTTAGGGCGCTTTTTATTTGTGCCAATTTGGGTCAGGACTGACACCTGAGCCTATCCCAGCAACGGCTCCCACCAGCCACTTGCGACCTCTGCAGCTATGGCGCATCCAATACAAGTGCTAGGATAAAGCCCGGCCCGGAACTGTTCAGGCACACTGGCGGCGCCCGATAGCCGCGCCGATTTCTGGAGGAATGATGGCAAGCAACGCAATTTTTGAAGTAACTGATTCCAACTTTGACCAGGATGTCCTGAAGTCGGAAACACCCGTGTTGGTGGATTTTTGGGCCGCGTGGTGTGGCCCCTGCCGCGCCATCGCCCCCATCGTGGACGAGCTCGCCCACGAATATCAAGGCAAAGTCAAAGTGGGCAAGATGGATGTAGACCACAACAGCGCCACCCCTATGCGTTACGGCGTGCGTGGCATCCCGACCCTGCTCGTGTTTAAAGGCGGCCAGGTGAAAGAACAGATTGTGGGCTACGTGCCAAAAGAGCAGATCCAGAAAGCCATCGACAAGCACTTGGGATAATTCTCGGCAGTTATTACAAAGCGCTCGGCCTCGTGCCGGGCGTTTTTGTTATGTTGGACGTTGCAGAACTGGCTTGGCAGCGCCGGCGCTACGATTGAACACCGACCACCCCGCAATCAATATTTGCGCAACACTCCAATTACCCTTCCCTGAATCTCCACCGAAGCGGCGGGAACGATGATGGGGCGCATGGCGGCATTCGACGGCTGCAAGCGGATGTTGTCTCCTTCACGATAGAAACGCTTTAGCGTGGCGTCAATGCTCTCCACTAGTGCGACCACGATATCTCCGTTATGGGCGGTCTTGATTTTCTCGACCAGCACGTAATCGCCGTCCATGATGTGTTCATCCTGCATGGAATCGCCGCGAACTTCGAGCACGAAGACTTCCTTGGAACGCACGAAATCGGCCAGAGAAATTGTCTCGGGATTCTGCACTGCTTCAATCGGCTGCCCGGCGGCGATCCTTCCCATCAGGGGAAGAACCATCGTCGTGTTCACCGCCATGGCCTGTTTCAGCCGGCCCTTGGGCGGTAGCAGGTCAATGGAGCGGCTGCGATTGTAGTCGCGTGTAAGCAAACCTTTCTTTTCCAGATTGCTGATGTGCTTGTGCACGGTCGCCAGCGAACTCAGTCCCATCCCTTCGCCAATTTCTTCGAACGATGGAGAGTAGCCGTTGCGTTGCACGAAGTCGGAAATGTAGTCGTACACCTGGCGCTGTCGTCGAGTGATGGCCATGTCTGAATTGTAAGCGAATAAAAGGCGAAGTCAAGACTGTTTGGGAAACAGGCGCGAACCGGAATGACGGTTACACCAGGATGCTGTCGTCCAATCTCTTCCTATTCCAGTCCATCGCAGCTTGCACGAATGCCAGCACAAGAGGATGTGGCTTTTTTGGCTTAGACGAAAGCTGCGGCTGAAACAATGTCGCGATGTAGAACAGGTGTGTAGGTGATTCAATAGCGCGGATCTCGCCCTGCGGTCCGCGGGCTACGACGGGGAAGCCGGCTTCCATTGCGGCCCATTCGTAGTCAGGATTGACCTCGAAGTTGCAGAAGAATTCTTCTTCGACCGTGTCCTTCATATAAAAAGACTGCAGGTAGGAACCTGGGCGCAAGCGGATCTCTGGAATCGGGCCGGAAAGCTTCGGCGCATCCTTTGCGCGCTTAGGAACAGCGCAGGCCACCGGATAGATCACAATGTTTTTCGATCCGGAATTGTTTTCTGCGGTGTCCGCGTCTTTGATGCCCAGCACATTGCGAGCACATTCGATCAAGGCGTACTGGAAACCACCGCAGGTGCCGAGAAAAGGCCAATCGCGGCGGCGTGCGAACTCGATGCCTTTCAGCATCCCGTCAAAACTTTTGTAAGGACTGCCCGGCGCGGCCCAAATTCCATCGAAGCTTTCCAGCGTTCGTTGCGCTTCAGGTTCAAGAACAGAAGGAGTGGATATCCACGCTGATTCCACCGGCAGATTCAGTTTGGCTGCTGCGTGCTGCAGCGCCTCATTGGTGGCGTGATGCGAGCGGAACTCAGGGTTGAAGTCGCCCAGGATTCCGATGCGGACCGCGTCGCTCACCGTGACATTCTAATTGAGAAGGCCGCCTACGCAGTAGAACAGAGGTAAGCAGGCTGGTGACACTGCGAACCACACTGGCAACTGACAACTGACAACTGACAACTGACAACTGACAACTGGTGACTGATTACCGAGCCGCCCCAAACGTCATGGGCACGTCCGCCTTGTCCGCCTCCTCCACCTTGAACATGGAACGTGGTTGCAAGTTCATGAAGCTGGCTACAAATGTATCGGGCATCACCTGAATACGAATATTGAACGTGTTCACCGAGTCGTTGTAGAACTCGCGCCGGTCAGCGATCTGGTTTTCCAGTTCGGTGATCCGTTTTTGCAGTTGCAGGAAGTTGTTGTTGGCCTTCAACTCCGGATAATTCTCGGCTACGGCAAAGAATCCGCGCAGGGCACTGGTCATGCTCTGATCCGCATGCGCCTTCTGATCCACGGTGACCGCCTGCTGATACATGCTGCGAGCTTGAGTAATCTTCAACAGCGTGTCGCGCTCGTAATTCATGTAGCCCTTGCAGACATCCAGCAGCTTGGGGAGCTCGTCGTGGCGCTGTTTGAGCATGACATCGATATTCGCCCACGCTTTATCAATGTCGTTTTTCAACGCGATCAGGCCGTTGTAGATCATGACGACATATCCGACCACGCCAAAAATGGCAAACATGAACATCAATAGAACAACGTTGTCCATAAGAATGTCTTTCTCCCCTTACAGCCAGCCGAATTCGGCTGCCAGAATGTAGAAACACAACAAAGCAAGTACAGGTCCGCCCCAGATCATCAACGTGGATTTCCAATTCAGTGTTTTAAGCACATCCCGCTGGCTTTGCCAGGAAATAAAGAACGCTGGATCATTCACGCCTTTCATCAGGACGGTCTTGGGATTGAGGTCAAAATTTTCCGCGGCTATCGCAGCGGCAAAATCGCTCTCGGGCCGTGTATCAAGCGCTATTCCGGAACCCTCAACTCCAGCGACGGCCCATGCGGCTGGATTCGTGATGCCGGCTTTCATCAGGGCCGCCGAAATCTTGGCCTGCTGCGACATATCCATGGATTTCGCGGGCTTCGTGGCCGGTGAGAGCCGGATGATCTCTTGGGCGCCCAGTGGAGAATCCACGTCCGCTCCGCCATTGCCGGCGAACGCAGAGAGAGTCTTCTTGCCCCAGGTCACCGATGCGGTTAAGGCATCCCCGTTCTCTGTGACCATCGGATCTGCCGAAACTCTTAATCCTGGATTCTCTGAAAGTGTTCCCAGAATAAAGAGTGCATTCTTCGGCTTAATGCAGTACTCCTCGACCTTGATTTTCTTGTCGGTAGAAATGCCATGCCGCATGATGAAAATTGAGACATTCGCCGGCACATCGAGACCGCTGGAGAATAAAGATGTGCTGTATTCTTCGTGGAAGTCGCGATGAATATCCATCTCCGCGCCTTGCGGATTCACCAGCACCCGGCCGGTGTTGTCATCGACAAAGAAAAGAAGATGCCGGCTTTCGTCAGCGACCTTCTGCCACGATTTGTTTTTGCCCGATTGCTTCCACTGCCAGGCTATGCTTCGGTGGTAGTAACAGGGCAGCCCGGTGATGGGAGCGTTCATGACGTATGGCCCCACGGCGAGCCCATTCACTTCCACCAAACCAATGGCAGCGCTGCGGACTTTTGAGGTTGGTGTGTTCAGGATGAGGCGCTTGCGGCGCAGCATTCGGAAACCGCGATAGAACAGATACACCCCGACACAGGCTCCGAATACGGGCCACACCCACCCATCTGCGTTTCTGGAATACAGAATGAAGGCGAGAATCACGTTCTCGATCCCGACACCCCGGCCTTAACGACGCCAGCAGATGTCGGTTCGAGCGTAGACGACGGGAAATAGAGGTCGCAGCAGAAAACCGAGATTTTGGCTTACGTTGGTAATGCGATGAAGCGAGAACTGCGGCGCCGAAATGAGGAAAACCTAGCGCGTGGCCACAGTACGATTTTTCAGAATCTCTTCAACCGCCGAGATTGCCGTTTCCAAATCCTGATCCGTATTGTAGAAGTGCGGCGACATGCGCACGCCCGCCTTGGGCCGCCAATCGACCAGAATGTCGCGCTTCAGCAGTTGACTGCAGACTTCCTGCGAATCCGGCATATCAATGGAAACGGTTCCACCGCGTCTCTCCGGATCCCGCGGAGTATTCACTCGCCAGCCATGCTTGTCGGCTAACTCGATGAGGCGAGCGGTCTGACGCTTCGATTTCTCACGGATTCTTTCGATGCCGACTTGCGCAATGATTTTGAGTCCTGGCCGCGCCGCCTCCAAGGACGGAATATGCGGCGTGCCATTCATGAAGCGATAAGGTGGGTCGGTGTAGCGGATTGGACCGATTTCGAAGCCAAAGGGATTCTGATGGGCCGTCCAGCCAGTAAATGTTGGCTCAAATTTCTTTCCCAGGTCTGGACGCACATACAAATAACCAACGCCCGGCCCACCGCACAGCCATTTCAAGACTCCGCCACAAGCGAAATCAACATCCAAAGCGCTCACATCTATTGGCACCGTACCTAACGATTGGTAGGTGTCCAGCACCACGTGCGCTCCCACTTTATGAGCCTTCTCAATGATGGACTTGGCGTCATTGATGTAAGCGCTTCGAAAAATTACATGGGAAATTGCCACCAGCAGCGTATCTTCATTGATGGCATCCAGCAATCGTTCGGTCGGAACCGTAATTCCGTCATCGGTTTTGACCATCCGGACGCGCGCTCCGTGGGCTCGTTGCGCCTCCCAGAAATACATTACCGAGGGGAAATTCATGTCGCTGTAAACGACCTGATTGCGCTTGCCGGAGAAATCGAAGCAGGAAGCGACGATGGCCTGGCAAGTCGTCACGTTTTGATGAGTGGAGACCGACCCCTTAGCTGCATTCATCAGAGTGCCAATCTCATCGCCTACTTCCGCTGCCAGCGTCCACCACCGCTCTTCCCAGGCGCGCACGCCGCGTGTGGCCCAGGTGTCGGCGTATCCCTTCATGGCGTCGTAGACAGCGCGCGGCATCGCGCCCAGGGAATTGCTGATTAAGTACGTAGTGTGTTCGAGGATGGGAAACTCGGAACGATACCGCAGCAATTCGTCGGACGTCGGCATGGCTATTACATTCTACGTTCAGAGCGGTTTTTCTTCATCAGCCAGTAAGCTGCGCTGAGCACGACGATGTACGCGGCGCCACTGATCAGCGTGAGATGCGAACTCCATCCAATTTCAAGAATTGAAACAATGATAAGCACAAATCCCAATACTGATCCCCAAGCCCCGAGCGGGGAGCGCATCGGTAACGCCGCGAGCTGATCGGGCGAAAGTTGCCGCCGAAACTTCACGTGTGCGGCGAGGCCTACCAGCCAGGACAAAAGCATGCCGGTAAGAACCGCCCCGAGGACCGAAACGAAAGCATTTTTCGGCGCCCACTTCTGCAAAATAATCGCAACTACAATTCCGTAGGATGATGCCAGCAGTGCGAGCTTAGGCGATCCGGCTGCATTGAGCCGTCCGAATGCCGCCGGCGCCCAGCCTCCACGCGCTAGCGAGAACAGCATGCGCGACGACACATATAACGCGGCATTGGCTCCGGAAAGCGCGGCAGTCAGCACCACGAAACTCATGATGTCCGGCGCCGCAGGAATTTTGGCGTTACGGAATACGGTGACAAAGGGACTCTCCGTGACCCCGGCATGGTTCCATGGCATCACGCCGACCAGCACGATAATCGCACCCATGTAGAGACAAGTGAGCACGCCGAAGGTGATGAGAACTGCACGAGGGATATCCCGCGCTGTGCGCGATTCCCCGGAACTGATGACCACCATTTCAACGCCGCCAAAGGTGTACATGGCAAATCCCATGGCCAGCAGTGGCGCGAACCAGCCTTTGGGCAGGAAACCACCTTGCGAGGTAAATTGGGGAGCCACGCGTCCGGTCATCAGCAGTCCGGCGCCGATGACGATAAAGGCCGCGATGGTCACCACTTTGATCATGGCAAACCAGTATTCGAAGCGGCCGAAGTTGCCTACGCTTCGGGAATTGATCAGCAACAACACGATGGAGAAAATCACTACCCACATCAAGGCGGAAACGGTAGGAAACCAATACGCCATATACGTGGCCGCGGCCAGCAACTCAGCACCAACGGAAGCTGCGATCGACGCCCAATATGCCGCGCGTGAAATAAATCCAGCCCACTGGTTCAAATAGAGTTCGCCGTAAAGTCCGAACGAGCCTGCGGCTGGATGCACACTGGCCAGTTCTCCAAGAGCCATAGTCACGGTAAAACTCATGAATGCTGCCAGCGCGAAGCTTAGGATCACGCCCGGTCCCGCAATCTCCAGCGCGGCAGCTGACCCTAAGAGCAACCCCGTACCGATAGAACCTCCGACGGCCAGCATGGCCATCTGGCCGGCGCTGAGCTGATGCCGAAGTCCATGTTCCTGATTGGGTTGCGTGCCCACAGCCACCCCGGTCCTATACCAGAACACATCCCAAAGCCCAAGAGCTATTCACAGTGACCTTCGTAATCGTGGCTGGGGCTTCCTTCATTGCCGCAGGTCCAACCTAACCCTAAAATTTCATTGGGGTTACTCCGCAAACACCCTGCTCTCATGTCAGATACCAAGCGAGTAGACCGGGCCGAGGTCGCCAAACGCGTGGAGCGCGCGGAAAAGCTTCTCCAGAAAGGCAAAACAGCCGATGCCCTGGAGGAGTATATGCAGGTTCTCTCTCAGGACTCGAACAATGACACGGTGCGCCAGATGGCGGCCGATCTTTGCCTCTCCTTGCAGCGAATACCGGATGCGGTAAAGCTGCTAGGCGAGCTGTTCGAACGCCAAATCGAGATTGGGGACGCCACGCGCGCCAGTCTCACCTACAAAAAGCTGGCCCGCTACGTGAACCCGGCCTGGGACCAGAAAGTCCGGTTCGGGCAACTGTTAGAGAACTCTAACCGCAAGTTGGCGCTTGAGACTTACGAAAACGCCTTTGAAGAGTTGAAGAAACAAGGGCGCAAGCCGGAAGCTCTTACCATCCTGAAGCGCATCGTCGCGCTAGCCGCGACTGAACAAAATTTTGTTCGACTTGGCGAACTCTCTGCGGAAGTTGGAGATAGCAAAGCGGCCGCGGCGGCGTTCCTGAAACTGGCGGAGCTTACGGAAGCGGCAGGCGGGAGCGCGGCACAATGGTTCGAGCGCGCCTATTCAGAAGATTCCAGCGACAGCGGTATTGCTCTCGCGTATGGAAAAAATCTGCTGGCGCAGGGACAAGCTGGCGCCGCCATCTTTGTGCTGGAGCCGCACGTCAGCCAAGGCGCACAGTCGCCGGAACTGCACGAATGTTACGCGAAAGCGCTTCTCGCCGCCAATCGCCTGACCGAAGCCGAGCCGCTGGTGTGGCAGGTATTCGAGCAAAATCCTGCACGCGTGCATGACATCGCCAACCTGATTGGTCTCTTGATCGACGCTCAGCAGGACGCCGAAGCTGTGGCTCTGGCGCGAAAGCTGGAACAATTCCAACGCCTGCGGGGAGAACGTCGCGCCTTCCTGGCCATGATGCAAGACGTGATGGCGGGTCACCGGGCATCTTCTGAACTGCTGGAGTTCATGAGCGAACTGTTCAATGCAGCCAATCGTGAGGGTGACTATTGTCAGACCTTGCTCAAACTATTCGATCTGCATGCGGGGATGAGCAACTATCCCAAGGCAGCGGAGTGCCTGGATCGCGCGGTCGAAATCGATGTCTACGACCCTGGTCATCAGAAGCGCCTGGAAATGCTGCATGGAAAGATCGATGATGCCCGTTACAAGGTCATTGCCGCCAGGCTTTCCAGTACAAACCAGTCGGTGGCGGAATCCACCAGCCACAGCGAACCGGCAACCCTGGGCGCAGCGGCGCTGCAAGATCTCATGTTGCAGGCCGAAATCCTGGTGCAATACGGCATGCGCTCCAAAGCCATCGAACGCTTGCAACGCATTCAGGAACTGTTTCCACAAGAAGAAGAGCACAATCAGGATCTCCAGCAGCTGTATCTGTCTGCTGGAATGAATTCACGTTATACGGGCTCGGCACAAGCACCCGCGGGCGCTGCGCCCAGTTCTTCTACTACTCCTTCCAATGGAACCGATCCCGTGCCGGCATCTTTGCCAACGGAAAGCACTGACGTCAGCCATTTCACCCGGGTAGCGGAAATTACCCGCAAGCTCTATCGTCAAAGCAACGCAGACGCGGTGCTTTTGACCACGGTCAATGAAATCGGCGCTCAATGGAAGGCTAGCCGGTGCATTGCTGCCATGCGCAAACCCGGTTTGGTGCCCACGGCGGTCAAGGAATACTGTGCAGATCACATTAAGAAGGGTGGCGCGAATGCCTTGGCAAAAATAGTCGCTGCCGTCCACGATCTGGCTGTGAGNNNGGCACCCGAGTTGAAAGCAGTGCGCGAGCACCTGGCTGAATTGTCCATTACTTCATTGCTGGCGTTGCCCCTGAGCGATGGCCCGGATCAGGTTGGCATTCTTCTTCTGGTGCAGACTTCGCCACGGGGCTGGCATTCCAGCGATATCGTCGTGCTTAAGACCATCAGTGATCAGATTGTGATTGCTCTCAACAATGCCGGCCTGCGCCGCCTGGTGAAGAGTCTTTCCGTTACTGATGAACGATCGGGCCTGCTAAAACGCGCTTCTTACATCGACCTGCTCATGGCGGAAACCAAACGCGCGGTGCAGCAGAGCACTCCAGTCACGGTGGTGTTAATGCAGTTCGGCAAGAATGCGGCCATGGTCAAGGAATTCGGAGAAGCAGCCGTGGAAGCCGCCATGCAGCAGATCGGCCAGCGCGTTGCCGCCAATATCCGGCAGAATGACTTGGCATTCCGCTATGAGATGACTACCGTCGCCCTTCTCCTTGGCGAGACTGCTGAGAAGGAAGCGCTGATGGCAGTGGAAAAACTGCGCAAGCTGGTCGCCGACATAAAAGTGGCAGACAAGCAAGAGTCGATCCCATTCAATGCCGGGGTCGCTGAAGGCGTCGGGCGACAGCAATACGATCCGGTAGACATCGTGACGGAAGTGATTAACCGCGCCGAACTATCGCTGGATATGGCGATTGCACAAGGTGCGCGCAGAGTGGTCGCCCTGGCCGCTGCCTTCGCCAGCGCGGCGGTTGCCTAGAGTTAAGAATCTGGCCCTTACTGTCCGCGCGTAACGAATTTCCAATTTCCGATTGCCAATTTCAAATTTGCTTTCGCTGTTAAATTGGCAATTGGAAATCCAAAAATGGCGATTTATCTTTCCCACTGTTAAACTAACAAGTTTGACTGTTCCATCGGGAACCTTTCTGACGCCATGAACTCCACACTCAAACCCGGCGACATCGCCATTGTCAGCGGCGCGCGCACTCCTTTTGGCCGCTATTGCGGTAAGCTCAAGGATTTTACTGCGCAGGAATTAGGCGCTATTGCGGCTAAGTGCGCGATACAGCGTGCCGGACTCGAACCCGCGGAATTCGATCACGCGGTTTTCGGCAACGCCCAACAGACTTCCGGGGATGCGCTATACGGTGCCCGCCATGTTGCCCTGCGCGCCGGATTACCGATCGAGACTCCCGCTCTTACCGTCAATCGTCTATGCGGCTCAGGAATCCAGTCCATCATCAATGCGGCGCAGATGATCCAGCTCGGCGAAGCCAGCACCGTGGTTGCCGGAGGCATGGAAGCTATGTCGCAAGCGCCCTTCGTGATTCGCGGGCGCGATGGCTTCAACCTGGCGCCGGGAGGCAAGCTGGAAGATTCCGTGATGGTTGCGTTGCTCGATAGCTATTGCGGCCTCTATATGGCGAACACCGCTGAGCTCTATGGTGAGCAGCAGGGCATCACGCGGCAGATGCAGGACGAATTCGCCCTGCGCTCGCAGCGTTGTGCTGAGGCAGCCTATAAAGAAGGACGTCTTCAGGCAGAACTGGTTCCCGTTCAGCTTCGAAACTCGAAGGGCGAGCCGACGGATGAGATGCTGAGTGAAGACGATCATCGTCGCCCTCAGACCACCATGGAAGGATTGGCAAAACTGAAGTCCGCATTTGGAAAAAACGGCACCGTGACCGCCGGCAACGCCAGCGGCATTGTAGACGGCGCTGCCGCTGTAGTAGTGATGTCGCTGGAGGAAACTTCCAAGCGAGGCATGAAACCGCTGGGACGGATTGTGAGCTGGGGGATTGCGGGAGTCGAACCGAAGCTGATGGGCCGCGGCCCCGTGCCCGCAACCAAGATTGCGCTGCAGAAAGCCGGAATGACCCTCGAACACATCGATCTGATTGAAGTGAACGAAGCCTTCGCCGCTCAGTATCTTGCCGTGGAAAAAGAACTCGGCCTGGATCGCAATAAAGTTAACGTGAACGGGGGCGCAATTGCTTTGGGGCACCCCCTCGGCGCAACCGGAACGCGGCTGGTGATCACATTGCTCTACGAACTGCGCCGCAGAAAGAAGAAGTACGGGTTGGCGACCGCATGTATTGGTGGTGGGCAGGGGATTGCGATGATTGTGGAGAGCTTGAACTAACAGGCTATAGGAGGGTCTCCTCCGTGTTCCTCTGCGTCCTCTGTGGTTAAAAGGATGGTCTGATGGAAGTGAAAAAAGTTGGAGTCTTAGGTTGTGGGCTCATGGGCTCCGGCATCGCGCAAGTCGCGGCGACCGCCGGATTTGACGTGACAGTTCTGGAGGTCGAGCAAAAATTCCTCGACAGAGGCTTTGCCGCGATCGAGAAATCGCTGGCCAAATTCGCTGAGAAAGGAACGATCAAGGAAACGCCGCAAGCCATCCGCGGACGGCTCAAAGGGACCACGAAAAAAGAAGACCTGGCCGGCTGCGACATCGTCATCGAGGCCATCATCGAGAACGTCGCGGAAAAGAAGAAGATGTACGCTTCCATCGACGGCATCGTAAAAAAAGACGCGATCTTCGCTTCCAATACATCTTCCATCTCGATTACTGAGTTATTGACATCCACCAAACGCCCCGAACGCTTCGTTGGTTTGCATTTTTTTAATCCTGTGCCCCTGATGAAGCTGGTAGAAGTGGTGCGCACCATCGCCACTGCCGACGAGGTTTACCAGAGCGCCTATGAGTTTGCAAAAAAACTGGGCAAAGTCCCGGTTCGTACCAGTGACAAGACCGGATTCATCGTCAACCGTCTGCTGGTGCCATACATGCTCGATGCCATTCGTGCCTACGAAGAGGGAGTGGGCTCGATCGAAGACATCGACAATGCCATGAAGCTCGGCTGCGGCTATCCCATGGGGCCGTTTACGCTGCTGGACTTTGTCGGGCTGGACACGACCTACTACATCACGCACGTAATGTATGACGAGTTCAAAGAGC
>MNDG01000007.1 GCA_001914815.1 Acidobacteriales bacterium 13_2_20CM_55_8 | reverse complement strand
AATCAAAAATATGTGAAAAAAATTCCCGAACCTTGGTCGACTTAAACAACGGTTGACTAAAGCAACAACCGACTTACGCAAGCTGCTGTTGGCCAGAGGTGACTACAGGGATGGGCGGGCGCTGATGATCTTTGGTTGCCAGTACCCGTTGAATTGCAGACAGAAGTGCATCACGCGATCCCGCCTTGTCACAGACCGCGTCGACAACATGTTTGACGCGCCCGGGCAACAAAGAGCTGCCCGAAAAGAGAATGACTGGCAGGTCGGGCCAATTGCTCTTGATCAGCTTGGCCACAGCCTCGCCATTCATTACTGGCATTTCGTAATCCACGACCACCGCGTCTACCCTGTGCGACGCTACCAACTCTAAACCCGTCTTGCCGGACGAGGCCGTCAGGACTCGAAAGCCCAAGCTTTCCGCCAGCGCCTGATATACCGGTAACCCTGGTTCACAGTCATCGATCCATACCAGAGTCTTGGGTTCGGTGGCCCGACCGGATAGTCGGACTTTGTTTCGCTCAGGTGTTTGACGCCTGTTGGCTTCCCGGCGACTTCGCTTGCCAGGCTGCCTTCCTGAGCCCCAGGAAAAGGACCGTTTAGACAATAATGCACACTGCTGTCCCTTTACCCTAGGCATGATCCAAGTGTAGGCGCAGCCCAAACCAGGCACAATGAGGACAAATCTGTATCCCGAATACGGGGAACCCTGTAATGGTACTAAGGTGAAAATGAGCGTTATTGCTCAGACAGGCTTTTGAATCCAGAGTAGCTTGTTAAACAGTAGAAGGGATTCCTTATGACCCCGTCCCAAAACGAGTGGCAACATCTAGCTGAGCAAGCCAGTATTGAAATGGACCCAGACAAGCTGCTGAACCTTGTAACCCAGCTCAACCACGTGTTAGGCGAGCAGGAAGAACGATCTCGCGCACAACAACACCAAGGCAATGAGGGCATCGTCTTTCACGCCGCTTAGGCGCCTTTGTCACACGATACAACCAGGCTTTACGAGGCTTCCCTGCGACGTGCATCGGTTCTGGTCGAAATTGGCTTGCCGGAATCTTCCATTCCCGCCAATGTTTCGATCAGGGATTTCATGTCGTCCGCGTGTTCTTCTTCTTTCGCCAGAATCTCCTCCATCACCCGCCGGCTGGTAGGATCATTGGTGCCGAGATAGCGAATGATTTCGCCGTAAGAATCAATAGCAATGCGCTCGGCGACCAGATCCTCACGAATCATATCCATCAAAGTCGTGCCCTCCACATACTGCGAATGGCTTCGCATGGCAAGACCTTCAGGACTGAAATTGGGTGCGCCGCCCAATTGCACGATTCGTTCTGCTATGAGGTCTGCATGTTGCTGCTCCTCATTCGCATGCTCGAGAAACTCCTCGGCCACAGCCTGGGCATGGATGCCCGCGGCCATGTAGTGATGGCGCTTGTAGCGTAAGACGCAGACGATCTCGGTGGCCAGCGCCTCGTTCAGCACACGGATCACAGTCTCGCGGTCCGCCCGGTAGCCATCAGTCACGGCGCCGTTTTCAATGTGCTGGCGCGCTCGGCGCCGAATTTCTTCAATATCCGATACAAATGGCCCGCGCTTGTCGCCTTGTGGAGACTGTGGACTCATAGTTTCCTCTTTTCGACCTTTTAAGGTGCGTGCCAGTCTACCTAGAAACGTCCCAGGAGGACAAGGATGATGAGAATCACGAGGATCAATCCCAGCCCTCCGCTCGGGTAGTATCCCCAACCGCTGCTGTATGGCCAAGTCGGCAGAGCACCCAGCAGTAGCAGGATCAAAATGATGATCAGAATCGTTCCCATTGAGTTCCTCCAGAACTGAGATTGGACTCATTGACGTGCCAGCGGGTAATCATTACTTTCGAACAAACTCAGCTTCGACTCGAACAGGGTATGGTTTCAGCACAGCCCCTCGGGAAGTTACGATATGCCGTCTGCGGCTTACATCGGGTCAAGTCTGTAACCGGTTGCGGAACATTATGTAAGACGTCTTTCGGACGACTCCTCGCTATGTGTAGGCATCCTAGAAAACCAAGTTAAGGCCATCATCCGAGGTAAGCCCATGAATGCTGCAGAAGTTCTAATCGACCGGTTGATCGACTGGGGCGTCGAGGTCGTCTTCGGCCTTCCCGGAGATGGAATCAACGGAATTATGGAAGCGCTCCGCACTCGCCAGGACAAGATCCGCTTTGTCCAGGTTCGCCATGAGGAAACCGCCGCATTCATGGCGTGTGGATACGCCAAGTTCACCGGCAGGCTAGGAGTCTGCCTGGCTACCTCCGGTCCGGGCGGGATTCATCTGCTCAATGGCCTTTACGATGCCAAGCTCGACCATCATCCCGTGCTGGCTATTACTGGCCTGCAATTTCACGACTTGATTGGGACGCACACCCAACAGGATGTCGCGTTGGATAAGTTGTTCATCGATGTCGCCGTTTACAACGAACGCATCATGGGCGCCACCCATGTGGAAAATGTCGTTGATTTGGCTTGCCGCACCGCGCTTTCCTACCGCGGCGTGGCTCATATCACTATTCCCGTAGATTTTCAGGAACAGGAACTGAAAGACACAAAGCGTTCGAAGCGAAATGTGCCCCACCATACCTCTGACATCTGCACGCCTCTTCCACTGCTTCCTCGGGAAAGCGATTTGCATGACGCAGCCGCTATCTTGAACGCTGGGAAGAAAACAGCAATTCTGACGGGCCAGGGGGCGCTGGGCGCCGGAGACGAACTGCAACAGGTGGCTGAGCTGCTGGGAGCTCCAATTATCAAAGCTCTTCTGGGAAAGGCAGTCATTCCCGACGACAGTCCCTACACCACCGGCGGAATTGGACTGCTAGGCACGCGTCCTTCGCAGGAGGCTCTGGAAGATTGTGACACTCTCCTGATTGTAGGCAGCGCCTTTCCATACATTGAATTCTTGCCCAAACCGGGTCAGGCTCAGGGCGTACAGATCGATCTCAATCCGCAGCAGATAGGCCTGCGTTTTCCGGTTGAGGTCGGTTTGGTAGGCGACAGTCGCCGCACTCTGCAAGCATTGATCCCATTATTGAAGCGCAACGATCAACGCGGCTTTCTGAAGAAGGCGCAAGCCGGCATGAAGGATTGGTGGTCGTTGATGGAAAAGCAGGCGACACGCACCGATGTCCCCATGAAACCCCAACTCGTCGCCTGGGAAATAGGAAAACGGCTGAATAACAATGCGGTAGTAAGTTGTGACAGTGGCACCATCACCACTTGGTGGGCGCGCCATATTCCGGCGCAGGCGGGACAAATGCATTCCGTCTCTGGCAATCTGGCCAGCATGGCGTCGGGGTTGCCGTACGCCCTGGCAGCGCAGATTGCTTATCCCGAGCGTCAGTGCGTCGCCTTCGTGGGTGACGGTGGCTTCTCCATGCTGATGGCGGATTTTGTTACCGCGGTAAAATATCACCTGCCCATCAAAGTCGTAATCATCAAGAACAACACGCTGGGTCAGATTAAGTGGGAACAGATGGTCTTCCTGGGCAATCCCGAATACGGAGTGGACCTCCAACCAATTGACTTTGCCGAGGTCGCCCACGCCTGTGGTGGAATCGGCTTTACCGTCGATGATCCCGGCCAATGCGCCTCAACCGTGGAACAGTTCCTGAACGCACCTGGCCCGGCCGTACTGCAAGCCGTCGTGGACCCCTTCGAACCGCCCATGCCTGCAAAAGTGACGGCGGAACAGGCCTTGCATTTCGCGGAATCGCTGGCTCGCGGTGAACCCAATCGACGCAAAATTGCGATCACCGCCGTTTCCGACAAGATTCGGGAATTGATATGAGGTTTTATTAAGAGAATCAGCAGGTTAGCTACAGGTTAACCAAGCCTCGACGCATTACGAGTCTGCGAGCGAGAAATTTGCATTCAACACCTCTCGTAGAGTGCCCTTTAATCGCGAGGAAACAGCCCTAGAATCGACGATCGTCTTCGGCCCCTGCCCGAGTATCATCGAGCGACCCAGGAGGGCATATAGACAACCCTGGATTGTTATTAGCTTTTAGTTATAAACCAATTTAGACGTCAAATACGCGATAGACTGCCGACGGCTGTTGCGCCTGCAGCAGGGTAATCGCGACGTTATGGACGGGGATTCCACCAGTGGTGCGGCCGTTCAGCTGTCCGTGGTGGGCATGTCCGTGCAGCACCAAGTCGGCGCCGTGACGATCCACTACTTCGGCAAGGCGCGATGTGCCAAGGAAAGGAAAGATCTCCGGCGCTTCGCCCTGCACCGTCGCAGCGACGGGCGCGTAGTGCAATACCACCACGCGTTTGGGCGTGCGCAGTTGCGCCATGGCCCGCTCCAGCTTAAGCGCTTCGTCAATCCCGGCGCGCACAAATGCTTTAACCTCAACTTCTCCGAAGGCGGTCAGCACGCCGCGTCCAAATCCGCCGATAAAACCCTTAGTCCCGGCGAAACCCACGCCGTCGCGTTCATAGGCGCTTCCATCCAACACCTTGATTCCTTCCGCCGTCATCATCTGCATGAGATCAGCCTCACGCCCGCTTTCGTAGTCGTGGTTACCCAGCACCGCCACAGTCGGAACCCGCAAACGGACTAAAGCATTCACTAGTGGTTCCATCTCCGCGGGTTGGCCGTAGTTGGTGAGGTCTCCGGCCAGCACCAGCAGGTCAGCGTCATCGCGAATCTTGCTCAGTTGGTCGCGTAAGACGGCGTAGCGCTGAGCGGTGAAATGTAAATCGGCAGTAGCTGCAATTCTCATTTTCGGGTTGGAGGAAATGGGACCCTAACCACAGCGAGTCTCTGGCGAAACGATTTTCGGCTGGCGCAGCGCCCGGTACTCCTCGAGAATGTTGTCCAATCCCCACTCATTCAGGTCGATGGAGAACATGTTCTCATCAATCAGACTGCCACGGAATCTCGCTCGTGGATCAGGATGCGCTAATTGGTTCTTGAAGCGCGAGAGAAGATCATGCCACAAGAAGCGGGGCACATAATCAGTGTGCGCGGGATAGACATAACGAAATAGTACCAGTGCCCACAGCAGAATCTCCCAGTGCTCTCCCACCAATTCCAGCACCCGGTTCCAGTCCAGTTTTCCCTGCGTGCCGTAGATAATGTGGGCAATATCGGCGCCATCGAATCGCTCCCGCCGGGTAACGAAAAGTTTCGAAGCTAATAATTCTTCCGGGGCCAACACGCGGGTTTGCACTCCCACGATGGTGGCGGGGTAAGCGCGTTCAATCCAGGAGGCGTCCACGGTGATTACGGCATTGCTCATTCCGGTGATGAGGTCCACGAAAAAGTCACCCCGGTGAGCTTTGGCCAACCATACTGGATCGCGAATTTCGCATTCAAATCCATGTTCTTGCAGGCGCGCCAGTGCCGCAGGCACATGTTCCGAAGTTAGGAAAACGTCCAGATCTTTGGTGTCACGGCAGATGCCGGTGTGCTGTTGCAAAGCGAATGCGCCGGCAACGGCATAAGGCACGTGGTTTTCTTCCAGGACTTGTAAGACCTCCCGGTAAAGGGTCCTCTGCTCTTCCGGGATCCTCGCCGGAATTGAGGAGGTGAGAGTGGAGCTCTCGGGCGCTTTGGCCTGCGGTTCGGGCACGAGGCGCTTGGATGTGCTTTTCTGACTTGCGGTTGCCGTCATTCGGGGTTGAAACCGGCCCTTTGGGGCTCGCGGAACGAACAATGGACTGAGCGCAACCGGGGAGCTCTGAACCCGCATCTTTGGAGCGAACGATCTTATGCCTCCCCTATCCGATCGTCTGCAGATCGCGTCAAACTCCGTTCCCCCTGGTCCGCCCGCCCATGAAGCTACCTTGGCACGGCGCATCGCAGAGCTTGGGGATTGGTTTCATAATCTCGATTTGCACGGCGTTCCGACCGCCCCACATCATTTCCTCGGCGATTTTCCCAACATCAAGTGGCAGCACATTTCCCAGGCCATCCCCGAAGATTTGACCGGGGCGACGGTTCTAGACATCGGCTGCAATGCTGGCTTCTACTCTCTGCACATGAAGCAACGTGGCGCAAGGTACGTGCTGGGCGTGGATGTAGACGAGCGCTATCTGAGTCAGGCGCGTTTCGCGGCGGAAACGCTTGACCTCGAAATTGATTTTCAAAAGCATTCAGTTTATGACGTGGACGAAATACCTGGCCAGTTCGATTACGTGCTTTTCATGGGACTGTTCTATCACTTGCGCTATCCACTTTTCGCTCTGGACAAAATCATCAAGAAAGTCGGCCAGCGACTTGTTTTCCAGACCATGATTCGCGGCTCAGAAGAGGCCAGCACGTGGGACGACGACTATCCCTTCTGGAATAAAGAAGTGTTTTTGGATTCGAATTTTCCTGCGATGTACTTCATTGAGAAAAGTTATTCTCACGATTACACCAATTGGTGGATTCCGAACCGTGGCGCGGTGGAGAGCATGTTGCGCAGTTCCGGACTGGAAATTCTTGAGCATCCGGAATTAGAAACTTGGATCTGCGCTCCCGTTAACGTCAAGAGAGATGGCCGCTACATTCTGGATATGGAACTGGATGGAACACTGTGAGGTTCATTGACCAGTTAGAGAGAATGGCTGAGAACCGAGAACTCTTTACCTGAGAACTGGTATCTGAGACCTGAACTGACGAGGCCCCATGATTGAAGCCGTAATGTTATGGAACGAGCCCAACAATATCTCTCACTGGGATTTCCATCTCGATCAGGACTGGAAGATATTTGCCGCCATGATCATTGCCGCCGCGCGGGCCATCCGGCGAGTGAATCCTGAGTTGAAAATTGTTCTGGGAGGCATGTCACCGGTAGATCCCAATTTCGTTCGTTTGCTGGGTGGACACGGTGTGCTGGACGAAATCGATGTCGTGGCGATTCATGGTTTTCCCCTCGACTGGAATCACTGGAGCATTCACGAATGGCCGCGCAAAGTACAGGAAATCCGCGGCGTCACCAATAAACCCGTATGGGTGTCTGAGGCCGGAGCTTCGTCTTTTGGCGCGGAAGAAATTCAAGTCTTTGGACTAAAGCGCACCGCCGAGTTGCTGCTGTCACTGGTGGAGCGTGTGCACTGGTACAGCCTGCTGGACCTCCCCGCCACCTGGACGGCCACCACCCGGCATAAGGAAGCTGAGGGCAGCTCTTATTACCGTCATTACTACATGGGCCTGGTGCGCGAGGACGGCACTCTGAAGCCTTCCGGCGAGTGTTTTCCTCTTGGGATGGGTGTCTGCCAGTGGTTTCATTTTGAGGACCCACGCCTGGAAGCTGCGGTGAGCTGGCTGCGGAAACTGCAAGTGCGTCACTTGCGAACCGGTCTAAGCTGGGCAGATTGGTTTCGACCCAAGGCGCAAATCTGGTTCGATCGTCAAATGCACGCGTTAGATGAGTTCTCTACCACGCTGACGCTCTGCTTCACCCCTGAGCACATGGGTCTGGCGCCTCATTACACCAGCCCTCCGAGAAACCTCGGGGACTTCGTCGATTTCGCCGTCTGGGCCACAACCCGCTATGCATCGCCGGTGTACAAGAAATCGGAACTTGATGAAAGCCGCGAACTAGGCCCTGGCGAACCGCTGGCTGTCGGTCTTTAGTGCTGGAAGCTCGGCCCCGTCGCCGGGTTAAAACATTTGTATCGAGCGAGTTAAACCGCCAGAGATGTTCCTCCGCAGGCATCTCAGCCGAAACAGCTCTCATCCTAAGCTGGACGAAATTCTCGGGAAAAAAGCAGGGGGAAGGCGGAAGCCAGATTGGCGAAGGGTAAGAAAGTCCTGATTACCGGGGGAGCCGGCTTTGTCGGATCCCACACCGCCGACGCTCTGCTGCGCCGCGGTCACTCTGTCCGCATTTACGACAACCTGAGCGAGCAAGTGCACGCCGTAGGCACAACCGGGTACGTTCCCCGCGACGCCGAATTTATTCGTGGCGATATGCGCGACTTGACGGGTTTGTGCCATGCCGTGCGGGGCATTGATGTCATTTATCACCTGGCCGCAGCCGTGGGCGTAGGCCAGTCCATGTACCAGATCGCCTACTACACCGCAGTCAACAATCAGGGCACGGCTAACCTACTGCAGGCAATTCTGGAGACTGGTGCGCAACCCGAAAAAATTATTCTTGCCTCCTCCATGTCGATCTATGGAGAGGGAAAATATTTGTGCGCAGCATGTGGCGAGGTTGCTCCCCGGCCGCGCTCGCTGGAACAACTGGCCTCAAAGCAGTGGGACGCCGTTTGTCCCAGTTGCAACCAGTCCGTTATGCCCACGGCTACGGACGAGAGCAAGCCCTTGCAATGCACTTCCATCTACGCTCTCTCCAAGAAAGATCAGGAAGAGATGGTGCTGTTATTCAGCCGGACTTACGGTGTTCCAGCGGTAGCATTGCGATACTTCAACATTTACGGCAGCCGGCAATCGTTGTCGAATCCTTACACCGGAGTTGCGGCAATTTTTGCCTCGCGGCTGATGAACTGCAATTCGCCAATCATCTTCGAAGATGGTTTGCAGATGCGGGATTTTGTCAGCGTGCGCGACATCGTGCAGGCCAATTTGCTCGCGATGGATAGCTCGGCCGCGGATGGCATGGCCCTGAATGTGGGATCGGGTCAGCCGGTCACGCTTCGCGAAGTCGCCGCGGAGTTGGGTCGCGCACTCGGCGTCAGTGTGCCGTTCGAAACTACCGGCAAGTACCGCGCGGGGGACATCCGGCATTGCTTTGGCGATATTTCTGCAATCTCTCGGTTGCTCGGTTATCGCCCGAAAGTGCGATTGAAGCAGGGAATTCAGGAACTAGTGCAATGGCTGAAATCACAGGAGGCAAGTGATTGCGTGGAGGAAGCCATGGAGCGACTCAACCTTCACGGGCTGGTGGCTTAGAGGCCAGCACTTTTCAGTTAGACCGCTCCCATTCCAGGGAATCCATGAATAAGCTGGTGCCGTTTCGTTCTGTGCTGATCTTTGGAGGAGCCGGATTTGTTGGCTCGAACCTTGCCTATCGCATCCTGAAAACCACGGATGCAAAAGTTCACATCTTCGACAATCTTTCCCGCCGAGGAGTACACCACAATCTGAAGTGGCTACAAGGGGTCGCCGGAAACTCCGACCGATTGAAGGTCACTATTGGGGACGTTCGTGATGCCGCGCTGGTGCAGCGCGCCGTGCAAGTAGCTACTGAGATTTATCACTTTGCGGCACAAGTCGCGGTGACTACGTCGATTGCCGATCCCGTATTCGATTTTGAGGTCAACGTTAGAGGCACGTTGAACGTGCTGGAGGCGGCGCGCAAGAGCGACCGTCGTCCGTTTCTGCTGTTCACGTCCACGAACAAAGTTTACGGAAGCATGGCATCCCAGAGGTTGGTAGCTGCAGCGCGCCGTTACAGTCGTGCCGGCGACGCGGGTATAAACGAATTGCAACCTTTGGATCTTCACTCTCCATATGGCTGCTCGAAAGGAGCGGCTGATCAATACGTGCGTGATTACGCCAGAACCTTCGACTTGCCCACGGTCGTGTTTCGCATGTCATGCATTGCCGGCCCGCGGCAGTTTGGCAATGAAGATCAAGGATGGATTGCGCATTTTCTCTACTCCGCGCTTGAAGACAAGCCGGTGACCATCTATGGCGACGGCCGCCAGGTGCGCGACGTACTTTACGTCGAAGACCTGGTGCGCGCTTTCGAAACTGTGCGTTCACGAATGGAGAAGACGTCGGGTGAGGTCTACAACATCGGCGGCGGGATAGAGAATTCGACTTCCATACTAGAAATTATCGAATTGATCGACAAAGTAACCGGCAAGAAGCTGCATTACGAAATGGAGCGTGCTCGTGCCGGAGATCAGCTTTTTTATGTCACTGATTTTGAAAAGCTGCGTCGGGATACGGGTTGGCAGCCCCGAGTCAACGTCAGGCAGACGCTCGAAAACATGTATGACTGGTGGAAGGGGAATCGAGAGTTGTTTCCCTCCGTCGTACTGGCTCGTCCAGTTGTGGCAGCGCGGCTGCAAGAACTTCCGGAAGTTGCGTCATGAAATTTGCTCTGGTCAATCCCGCGTGGAGCTTTGAAGGCTCAACCTATTTCGGGTGTAGGGAGCCGCATTACCCCTTGGAACTGCTCTTCGCCGCCGAACACATCAAGGCCGCGGGCGACGAAGCCTTGGTCCTCGACGCTCAGCTGAATCAGTTGAGCATTGCGGACGTGAAAAGATCCCTGAGGCGCTTCGACCCGGATTTTCTGGTGATTCCCACCGCGCCGTCCTATCTTTTCTGGCGCTGTCCGCCACCCGAGTTGCGTGTACCGCAAGCCTGGTTTGCCGGGCTCGATAGCCAAGCCATCCAAGTCGCAATTGGACCTCATGCTTCGGCGACGCCGGGCGCAACATTGAACAAGCTCAGTTGCGATGTGGTTCTTCGCGGTGAACCTGATGAAACCTTAGCGCAATTATCTTCTCGCCGCTGGTCTGAGGTCGATGGCTGCTGCTGGAAGAATGGCAGTAGTCAGCACTTGAGTCCGACTCTGGCAGTTGCCGACATGAAGTCTTTGAAAACTCTGCGATTTGATAACTACAACGTCGAAGCTCATGGCCATCGTCACCATTTATTTTCCGGTTCAGGGCGCGGCGCGGAACTGGAGTTTGCCCGTGGCTGTCCCTGGTCCTGCACCTTCTGTAATAAGACATTGTTCCGAAACAAATTTCGGGAACGCCATGTGGACGCCGTGCTGGCCGAAGTCGACAACCTGATTGCCCGTGGCGTGGACTACATCTATTGGATTGATGAAATTTTCGGGGTAGGCAAACAAGTTCAAGTTTTACTTGAAGAACTTCGGCGTCGGCCGATTTCAATCGGAGTGCAAACCAGAATCGACCTGTGGGACGAAGGAACGCTCGATCTTCTAGGTAAAGCGCACTGCGTTTCGATGGAGTGCGGAATTGAGTCCATCACCGACGAAGGGCGCGACCAGCTTAACAAGGGCTGCAAACTCTCCACCGATCGGCTTTCCGAGTTACTGATCTATGCCAGAGAACGAATTCCCTGGGTGCAGGCCAACCTGATCCTCACCGATCACGATCATCGCGACCAGATTCGAAGCTGGCAGGAAAACCTCAAGAGGCACGGAGTGTGGGTCAGTGAGCCCGTGCCTATGTTCCCTTATCCTGGGACGCCCCTTTATCAGCAGATATTCGGTCCTCCGGACGACATGGCGTGGGAGCGCGCACACCGCCACTACACGGGAACGTTTCGGGAGAAAGGATACAGCGACATTCAGGAACCGAATCCTGCTCCGCTCGAGGACCTGGAATGCACGTACTGATGACAGCCGACACCGTCGGAGGAGTCTGGACGTACACGCAGGAGTTAGTCAGCGGATTGGTGCGACGGGGGATTCGTGTCAGCCTGGTCAGCATGGGCGCGCTTCCCACGCCCAAACAAACGGCGTGGATGGAAGGCTTGCCCTCTCTGAATTATCTCCCCACCAGATTTCGTCTGGAGTGGATGCAGAATTCCGAGCAGGATGTTGAAGAATCCCGTGAGTATCTGGAGGCGCTAATTCGCGAAGTCCGCCCTGATCTGCTCCATTTCAACCAATATTGTTACGGTGCGATATCGCCGGAGTTGCCGCGAATTGTTGTAGCCCACAGCGATGTCGTGAGCTGGTGGGTTGCGGTCCATGGCGAGGAACCCAGCGACAGTCCATGGATGCGCTGGTATCGCGACACTGTTACCAGCGGATTGAGTTCCGCCGACGTCGTGGTCGCCCCCTCGCATTGGATGCTCGATGCCATTCGTACTTATTACGCCCAGCCCAGCATCGGGATGGTGATTCACAATGGGCGCGATCCCGCGCTGTTTGTCTCCGATGCCTCAAAAGAAAATCGTGTGCTGTCAGTTGGACGATTGTGGGACGCGGGCAAGCAAGTCCCACTTCTTCTCGACGAAGATCAATCCGTTCCAGTGGACATCGTGGGGTCGCAAAAAGAACCGCGAGAGGGAAACGGGCGTACGGAGAGGAAAGTGGTCCGCCGAGGAGTCAGGTTGCTGGGTGAGCAGTCACAGCGGCAACTGCGGAATTTGTACGGAAGCGCTTCCATCTATGCCGCGACATCGCGCTATGAACCTTTTGGACTGGCCCCGCTGGAAGCTGCGTTCTCGCGATGCGCACTGATTGCGAATGATATTCCCGTATTCCGCGAACTCTGGGGAGAGTCGGCCTTTTACTTCCGGCAGAACGATGGCACAGATCTGGCCCGATCAATACGATGGTTGAGCAGCGATCCCAAGCTGCGACAGAAATACGCGGACGCGGCATACGAAAGAGCCTGCAAGAACTTCACGGCTGAGAAAATGGTCGATCAGTACAAATGTCTTTATAAAAATGTGACTGCAGCGGAGCGGGTTGCGTGACCGCACGGCTCAAGCTGCGAATGTTTGCCCACTCCTGGATTTCCGATTGGAACCACGGCAACGCGCACTTCCTTCGGGGCCTGGCCAGCGAACTGATCCGTCTGGGACACGACGTACGCTGCTACGAGGAAACACCGTCCTGGTCAATGCTGAATCTTATGAAAGAAGGATCGGAGAAGGCTGTGGATGCTGTCCGTCTTTTTTGGGAGAGCTTTCCAAGCCTCGATGTCCGATTCTTCAGCAATGACCAGAGCTTCTCGCGTTTTGCCGCAGAAGAGTTGCGCGAAGCAGATGTCGTTCTGATCCACGAATGGACCGCGCCTGAAGTAGTGAGCACAATTCTGTCGCTGAAATCGAAGCTCGGTTTTTGCGCCCTCTTCCATGACACTCATCATCGTGCCTACACCTGCCCTCAGGAAATCATGCGGCTGCCGCTTCATCAATTCGATGGTGTGCTGGCATTCGGTGAAGCGATTCGGCGCATTTACGCCGAAGGTTTTGGAATTCGTCGTACTTGGACTTTTCAGGAAGCAGCTGACACGCAGAAGTTTTGTCCGCTGCGCATGGAAAAAGATACGGATGTCCTCTGGGTAGGGAACTGGGGAGACGAAGAGCGGACGCGAGAACTTGAGGAGTTTCTCATCGGACCTGCATCCGCGATGCGAGACCGCAACATCGCTGTGCACGGTGTACGTTATCCCGCAGAAGCCAGGCGAAAGCTATCTCAAGCCGGGATTGAATATCGCGGATATCTTTGCAACTTGAAAGCCCCCACCACCTACGCGAAAGCCGTTCTTGCACTGCATGTTCCACGTAGATATTACAGCAATGGTTTAAGTGGAGTGCCAACCATTCGGATGTTCGAATCTCTGGCGTGCGGCACTCCGCTAGTGTGCTCTCCCTGGACCGACAAAGAAGAGCTCTTCCGTGCGGGTGAAGATTATGTTTGCGCGGCCGATGGCCGCGCCATGGAAGCGGAAATTCGAAATCTCCTTCGAGACGATTTAGCCAGGCAGCAGTTAGCCAGCAACGGGCTCGAGACAATCCAGCGCCGCCATACCTGCGCGCACCGGGCGGTCGAACTGCTCGACATCTGCGAGGAGCTGGGAAGATGAGAATCTTTGTTTTCGGTTCCAGTCTTACATCCTCTTATTGGAACGGCGCTGCTACCTACTACCGCGGCATTTACAAGAACCTGCACCGGCTTGGACACAGCATTACCTTCGCTGAACCTGATATTTACAAGCGACAGCAGAACCAGGACGCCGGGGAAGTCGACTACGCCACAGTGCGGGTATATCAGACGCCACAGGACTTGAAGCCCATGCTGGCCGAAGCGTCTGAGGCTGATCTCATCATTAAGCACAGCGGTGTGGGCGCCGATGATGAGTGGTTGGAGGCAAAGGTCCTGCGATGCCGCTCTGTCGAGACTAAAGTTGCGTTTTGGGATGTAGACGCGCCGGCGACCTTGGCGCGACTGCAGCAGGATCCGTCAGACAGTTTTCGCGACCTCATTCCTCAATACGATTTCATCTTTACCTATGGCGGCGGATTACCAGTAGTAGAACAGTATCGTGCTTTGGGGGCGAAGAATTGTTTTCCCATTTATAACGGTCTTGATCCCGACACTCACTACCCCGTGGCGCCGGAGGCGAACTCGGCATGCGATCTTGCCTTTGTCGGCCACCGGCTGCCGGACCGGGAGAAGCGGGTAGACGATTTTTTCTTTGCGGCCGCGGAACTGGCGCCTGAACTTGTGTTCGTGCTCGGTGGAGAAGGTTGGGGCAGCCGGTCGTTGCCCAACAATGTGCGCTGGATTGGGCACATAAGCACCACCGACCACAACCGAATCAATTGTTCAGCGCGCATGGTGCTTAACATTAATCGGCAATCTATGGCCGATGTCGGATTCTCGCCGCCTACTCGCGTGTTCGAAGCGGCCGGAGCTGGCGCTTGCGTGGTCACCGATGCGTGGGCCGGCATTGATCATTTCTTTGTCCCCGAAAAGGAGATTTTGGTGGCGTCGTCCGCCCATGAAATAGTTCGCTATCTGCGGGCGATGTCGATCCAGCAATCCCAGAGCATCGGAGTCGCCATGCGAACCCGTGCTCTGCGCGACCACACATATAACTTGCGGGCGCTTGAGTTTCAGGCGGCCTTTCGGGCGGTGAGCGACGAAATTGCTTCGAATACCGCGTCCCTGGCGCACTCCCATGTTTGATGAGGATGTTTGACGAGGAAATGATTTGAAGATCGTTATCTTTGGATTGTCGATTACTTCTTCCTGGGGAAACGGGCACGCGACCACGTATCGTGCTCTGGCGCGAGCTTTGCAGGCGCGAGGGCATCACATCGTATTCTTTGAACGAGAGCAGGAATGGTATGCCTCCAACCGGGACATGCCGCATCCACCATTCTGCCGTTTGCATATTTACGAAAACTGGAACGAGATTTTGCCTCTCGTACGCAGGGAACTTGCAGACAACGAAGTTGCAATCGTCGGCTCGTACTTCCCAGACGGATTGCGTGCAATCGAGGAAATGTTTGATTCACTGGCGGAAGTCAAAGCGTTTTACGACATTGATACGCCCATCACTGTGGCCGGGCTGCGCAACGGCGGGACTGCATATCTCAAGCCGGAGTACGTCGAAGGCTTTGATCTCTATCTCAGCTTTACCGGTGGCCCGTTACTGAGTGAGTTGGAATCAAGCTTCGGCGCGCGCAATGCTGTGCCGCTGTACTGTTCCTTTGATCCGGATAGTTACCGATACTGTGCCATGCAAAGCGACTATGTTTGTGACCTGAGCTATATGGGCACCTATGCCGCGGATCGTCAGGCCAAGATCGAAGGACTTTTTTGTGCGCCGGCTCGAAGATTGCCGGAAGAGAAGTTCTTATTAGCCGGTCCTCAATATCCCAAAGAGCTTACGTGGCCAGAGAATGTACGACGTATCGTTCACGTCGAGCCGCGCCTGCACCCGCCTTTCTACTGCTCTTCAAGGCTCACTTTAAATGTGACCAGGAAGGAGATGGTGGCTGCAGGCTATTCTCCTTCCGTGCGGCTCTTTGAAGCGGCAGGATGCGGCGCAACGATTGTCTCGGACTGGTGGTCTGGGCTCGATACCTTCCTCACTCCCGGTGACGAGATCCTGCTGGCGAACTCGTCTGATGACATCATCCGTTATATGACGGGGATGGACGCGGATGAAATCAAACGCATTGGGCGTCATGCGCAGCAGCGGGTGATTGCGGAACACAGCGCGGAGTGCAGAGCCGTGGAATTTGAAGAACACGTAGCCGACACGCGCATGGCGGGTTCACGATTTTCGGCTCGGCGCGGCGCAAAAATAACGGCCGAGTCCCCAGGGAGCTCGGCCGTAAATATTTTCTCGCGTTTGACGCCGGGTTACTTCAAACTTCCACGTTGAGTAGAAGGCGGCGCATATTTCTCTAGCGTCGAAAGGAAAGTGCGGCTTTCAGTCGGAGGCGTAACCTTTCCCCTTAAAATGTCTTCAAAGGGCACCATCTTCCCATACAGAACACGGGTTTCATCCTGGTCCTGTTTGACCACCGCGCCATCGATTGTGATACCGGCAAAGGCGCCGCGTGATCGTGAATAGGTCAACACTTCAGATTTCATCTTCCAATCCGTGTCGGCAGCAGCCTGACGTCCCACCGGCCCAGCGGCGGCGGATGCATCCGCTCCAACTTTAAACTTGCTGGAAAGCAGGTTCTGCATTCCCTTCTCGTTCATGATTAGCATTACCAGGTCAACCGCTTCGCCCCCTATCTGCAATCCCCAGCTTCCGCCGGCCACAGTGATAGGAGCTGGAGCGCTCCAGCCTGACTTGGTGCGGCAGGTGGCCACACCCTTGCCATGGTTTCCGCCGATTCCAAGGCCGATCTTGAGCATCGAAGGCACTACCGCAATGCATTGTGCGTCGCCCAGAACGTTATCCGGGATCCCCTTATCTGGCGTGGACATGATCTCGTTTAGCACATTCGCCGCGTTGTCCAGACGCTTGGCGATGTCCGACTTGTCGTCAGCCGCCCAAGTGGTGCTGGCAAACATCAGCAAGCACGCACTTACGGCGACCAAATATTTCCTGATTCTCTCTCCACTGAATTTCATTTTGAAAACCCTCTTTATCTGATTGTTTTTGGTTCCGACACTACGCCGTGAGTTCTACACAACGATCGTAAGTTTAGAGGAGCAGAAATCCCATCGGGTACTGGCTGTAGATTGAGAAGAGAACAGCCTGAACAGAAATCAGGCCCGTTGTGCCAGCTTGGCGAAGACGACCAGTCGTTCCGGTGCGGGTCCGATGAAGTACACGGGATAGCAAGTGATGAGCGTGAGGCGTGACTCTGACGTAGTATCCAGAACAGAAAGATCCGCGGGCTGAACCACACGTTTCCCGGTGACCACGTAATGATAGTGCTGGCCATTGCGTTCTACAAAGATGTCGTCTCCCGGCTTCAACTCATAAATGTGGCGGAAGAAAGTATCGCGGTGAGCGGCAAGCACAGAGTTGCCCGGGTCCCCGGGCAGAGCAGAGTTTCTCAAGTGTGCGGGGCCGAGGATGAGGGATTTGTGGCTCGTCCCCTCCAGGATCACAGCGTCAAGATTGATCTTCGGGATGGAAATCCGGGTGAGTCCTCCGACGCGAGGGCCGGAAGGGTTGGCGACGGCATTCTGGGTCTGAAATTCGTGCATCAGTTGGCGCTGCTGTTGATACATCCAGAGATAAGTTCCTCCGACGTAGAGCGATAACAGGGCGCCCAGGCTGATGAGTAGAACGGCAAAATACTGCCGGATGCCGCGATGCGATCGCCCGGTCAACTCCCTGAGGCGGCGCCATCGCTCCGTAAGTTGGTTGAGCAGTTTCTCCCCGCCAAGGGCGGAGTCAGCTGAAGCCATACTTGTTCACCCGGCACACATCTGCACAATTATGAAGCGACAAAGTGGCGCGCAAAACAAAAAGACGAGGAAGTGGCGCTACCTCGTTGTCGTAGCTATCGGCGGACGATGAAGCCAGCCACCAATGAGCCAAGTCCGAGCAGTCCCAACAACGGCAGAAACGTCGCGGTTGCCGGCAGGGTCTGTCCATTCTTTTTGTTGGCAGTCGTTTGATCAGCAGTGTTGGCCTGGGCACTGCTGGTTGCAGCCTGAGTGCCGCTGGGGGTGGTGCTGGTTGCGGCGTTCTGATCTGCAGTTTGATTCGCACTGCTGCTGGTGCTGCTGGCAGCAGGTTGATCGCTAGACGGCTGGGCATACGCTGGAGCTGTCGAGCTGTTGCTGGCTGTGGTGGTGGGGCTGCTGCTGCTGGCCGCCGTTGCACTCTGGTCAGCCGGCGCAGTGGTCGTGGTGGTCTGTGTGCTGGCAGCAGATGCACTCTGATCAGCCGGCGCAGTTGTCGTGGTGGTCTGTGTGCTGGCAGCAGATGCATTCTGATCAGCCGGCGCAGTTGTCGTGGTTGTCGTGGTGGTTGAAGGACTGGCAGCCATATTGCTCGCGCTGGCGTTGTTGGCGGATGCGTCTGGAGTGGTTGAGGCTGCTGCTCCGGACGGGGCCGCACCAGCTGCGTTGCAATGGTCCGCGATCATTTTAACGTCGCTGACTTGAAGAGTGTTGCCACTCGCATTGCTGCTGGCCGAGCTGGCGGCGCTCTTATCTGGTGCCGTGCTGGAAGCTGCACTACCCGACGCCTGTTGGCCGGTGATTGCAACTTCGTGTCCGACATGCGCCTTCAACTGGTCTGCGCTGCCACTGAGAGTGAAAACCATCCCAGTCTGATCCTGGGTCAAGGTGAAGTTATTATCTGAAGTGCTGCTTAGGCAGCCTTGGACCGTCGAGTTCTGTCCGGTTGCTGGGCTGCTGCTTTGGCTACTAGCTGTTCCGCTTGTGGATGTATCTTGAGCTACCCCAAGCGTGGCGGCCAGCAGTGCGGCTGAAAGAAACGCTACTGCTTTTGTCATGCAAGCCTCCATAGGAGTGTATTCTCTTGAAATCTATACGCTGGGGCTCAGTGTCACCATCCGGTATACCCCGTAAGTTCATCGGGAGCTTCGTGTAAGGAGAGCCAACTAGTCCAGCCGCGCGAATAAGTTACGCGGGTTTAGCCGATCAATACGTCAAGTTCGCCGCGCTGGTCCGTCACCTGAACCTTAACCGTGTGCGCCTGACGCTCAAGGAAGAAGTCAGCGGTAGCGTTTCCGACCCGGAGGCCCTTAATTGCGAGCTGCGGGATACCTTCCGGGAGGCAAGGTTGCTCGAACAGTATCTGTTTCTTGCCGGCGCGAACGGTGACCCCCAGGCAGGCCTCTAACAACATGAAGACTGCGGCAGCGGCCCAGGCCTGCGGGGCGCATGCCACCGGATACAGTGTAGGACTCTCGCCTTTTCGTCGTTCTACACCACAGAACAGCTCGGGCATGCGATGTAAATCGACTACGCTGCTCACGTCGAGCATGCCAAGCAATATTCGCCCCGCCAGATCCTTAAAACCATAATTGGCCAGACCCGAGGCGATCATGGCATTGTCGTGAGGCCAGATAGAGCCGTTATGGTACGAAATCGGGTTGTAGCGAACTTCCGCCGAGCCCAGCGTACGCACGCCCCATCCGTTAAAGAAATCCGAGCCAAGCAGGGTTTGTGCCACCAGCCGCGCTCTTTCCTGAGTTGCCATCCGGGTATAGAGGCAATGTCCCGCGTTAGAAGCACGGATCCGGCAAGGCTGCTTCTTGCCATCCAGGGCTATCGCGTATGTGGCAAGCTCAGGACACCAGAAGCTTTCTTCAAATTTTGCGCGCAGATCGGTTGCCTCTGACTCAAGCTTGGAAGATTCTTCTGCATGACCCAACACTGAGCTCAGGCGCGAAGCGGCAAGTTTGGCTGCATAGACGTATCCCTGCACCTCGCACAAAGCAATGGGAGGTTCTGCCAATTTTCCGTCAGCATGAAAAACCGAATCTTTGGAATCTTTCCAGCCTTGCTGAACCAGACCTTTATTGGAATGAGCGGCGTACTCCACGAAGCCGTCGCCATCCGCGTCGCCGTAGCGGTCAATCCACTCCAGCGCAAGCCGGATATTTGGCCATAAACGTTCTATAAGGTCGCGATCCGCAGTGCGTTGGAAGTAAGCGTCTGCTAGGACGACGAACAAGGGTGTTGCATCCACAGTGCCGTAATAGCGGCCAAACGGCACTTCGCCGAGAGCTGCCATTTCGCCCTTGCGGAGTTCATGCAGAATTTTTCCCGGTTCAGCTTCGATGTCGGGATTGAGTTCCCGCGCCTGGGTGGAAGCGAGAAATTGCAGAACGCCTTTGGCGATCGATGGACTCACCCAAAGCATTTCCAGCGCGGTAATGATCCCGTCGCGGCCAAAGACGGTGCTGAACCATGGGACACCAGCATAGGGATAATCCACTTCTGGATTGCCAAGTGTCATCATTTCAACATCCGCTGCGGAACGCTTGATCCAGTCGTTGAAGCGGTTATTGGAACTGGAAATTAAGCAAAGATTTTCCGACGCTGCCTTCAATTCGGTGTCGGCTGCGGCCAGGGCGCTCAAATAACCAACCGAATGATTCCGATCAGCGGGATCGCCGGAGGCGACCATCGTGACATGAAATACAGCGGTTTCTTTGGGTCGGAGAAAATATTCAAATTTGAGTTCGGTACCTGAAATTTCTTTGGGTGCGGGATCGCAGTGGATGCGGGTTTGCCGGATTTCTCCGTCCAAACCTTCATACGACCATATGACTTGGTTTTTCTCGATCTGGTCTTCCAGGCGGCGGCCTCTTCGCTCGCGCCTCATTCCGCGCACTTCGAAAATGTCGGCAAAGTCAGCCCCGATCGCCAGCCGCAAAGGAATGACTAGCGGCGCCAGGCCATAATTGACGATTTTGAATTCCTCATAACACGCCCCTTGCCACAAGAATTTCGAGCGCACCACATGCAATGTGTCGCGAGGCACGATGACTTCATCGTCTTTCCCCACATCCACATTCGCCAGGTCGGCGGTGAAAACGAAGTTGTCGGCCTGGATGGTGGAACTCAGCAGCAGAGGACGAGAATCCCACAAGTACACGACCAGTTCGGAAAGATAGCGGGTTCCTTGGAAGAAAATTCCTTGCTCGCCCATCCCGAGGGGTTCGATATCACCATAGCGATCGAAGACGGCAAACATGTTGCCGTACTTGAGCACCCGCGTCCGATCGTCGGAAGGTGACGACTTGGTAGCGATGTAATATTGCTGAGTTACGCTGACTTGGTCCAACCTAGGGCTCCCTCAGAATGCGGGATGGGCGCTGCTTGTCCTTTAATTACCCGCTGATAAATAGCCAGATAATCTTCCGCCATGCGAGCCGAAGTGAATCGCGTTTCGAAATATTCCCGGCACTTCTTGCGATCGATCTTGTCCACGTTCTTAATCGCTGCCGCAGCGCTTTGCGCGTCGGGGACAATGAATCCGCTGACCCCTTCTTTCATAATTTCAGGAACCGAGCCGTACGGATATGCGATCACCGGCGTGCCGCAAGCCATGGCTTCGATCATCACCAGACCAAAGGGCTCCGGCCAATCGATGGGGAACAAAAGTGCGGCCGCGTTTCCCAGAAAATCGAATTTCTCCGGATAGCCTATCTCCCCCACATATTCTACGAGATGATTGTCGAGCAATGGCTTAATCACATCGTCAAAATACTTCTGGTCGGCTTTATCGATTTTTGCCGCAATCTTAAGCGGCATGCCCGCGCGTTTCGTGATCTCGATGGCCTGATCCAGCCCCTTCTCGGGAGAGATCCGTCCCAGGAAGGCGAGATATTTGCCGGTGCCTTCGAATACGGGGTATCGGTCTCGTGGCATTCCGTGATAGACCGTCCCCTGCCAATTGATGTTGGGCAGCGGTTCGCGCTGCGAATCCGAAATTGAAACCACCGGCATCTCGGGGAATACCTGGTAAAGCGGTTGCAGATCGGGAATGTCTAAACGTCCATGGAGCGTGGTCACATTCACAACTTTTTCGCGGCGGCTCAGAGGGAAGTGCAGATAATCGATATGAAAGTGAATGATGTCGAAATTACGCTTTTCGCTGAATACACGTTCCAGCATCAGCACATGATGGGCTAATTGATCTTCACACTTGGGATCCAGTCGCAGTGCCTGGTCAGAGATTGCTACCAACCGCGCATTGGTGACTGAATCGCCGCTGGCAAAAAGCGTTACGTCATGTCCCATTCGAACCAATTCCTCGGTAAGAAACGAAACCACACGCTCGGTCCCCCCGTATAAGACGGGTGGAACGCTCTCGTAAAGCGGCGCTACTTGTGCAATTCTCATCTGCTTAAAATTCTACCCTTCGGCCTCCACCGGCCAGAGAGACACTTGAGATATCGCTCTCACGTCTCGAGCGCTGCGGTTAAACAAGATTCGTAACGGTCATTTTAATGTACCGCGTGGTTGGAAGTTCAGCCATCAGGTAAAGTCTGTAGCGATCCTGCGAGCATCTAGCGCACCATGCACTTACCAGATCCCTTTATCGCTGCCGGTCAAGCGATAGGCGACCAGCGCGCTCATCGCCAATGGCGGCAAAAGCGGCAGGCGGCACATGGCACGAAGGTCGCGGTGACGGCTCGCACTCAGTAATTGTGATCCGTAAAGGCTCGCCGCCGGCAACATCGGAACTCGCAGAAAATCTCCGCGAGCTTGCACTCGGATGTTGGCTGAATAGGAGGAGGCAACAACTTCAGGAGGTACTTCAGCTTTGCCTCCGTATCTGCTTACGTAATCTGAGACTAGTGCTAGAAACGTTGCAACCCCTGGCCAGATGCCCCCGAGGTTGGCGGCGCGCCGAAGCTCGCTGAAGTCGATGGCATGAGTTTGGAGAAGAGTGGCAAAATCCGCCATGTCGCATAGCCGGAAATAAAAATGCCGGTACATTCGCTGCAGCGTGGAAATGACCACGCGCTCTTCAGGCGCCGGCACCCGGAAAATATGTCCGTTCAATTCTCTTGTGACCCTGCGCTCGACCACTCGCCGGGCCATCAGTTTATGTTCTCCGGTTTGTCCCAGATATTGAACGTGAATCTCCACCAGTTCGGGAAGGCCGGGAATGGAAAAATTCCATTTATTGGCCAGACGATCGCCCCAACTGCGCGGCTCCCGCTCGGCGTTGAATTCTTCTGCCATCACACGGGCGACGGTGTGTTCGTCTCCAGATGTATAGAGATCGAGATCTGAGCCCAAATCTGGCCAGTGATCCAGCGACTTGATGACACTGACGTTGCATCCGCCAGCTTCTAGAGCCTGACAAATGCGTTCCAGAAAACCGATCGCACGTTCAATCCGCGCACGCTCGGTGGTCAGTGTGGATTCGCACCATCGCGCTAGCTGGGGGTGACCGAGGGTGTCTGCGGCATCTGCAACCACCTGCAGCGCGCGTACCGACACGTGGTGAATGTCTGCGACACGAAGAAAATCTGAGAGCTCACTATCATTGAGCGTCGAGAGATATTCCACGTCTGGGTAGACAGCTTCCAGGTTTGTGGCCGGTGTCTGAAACCCGGCTGAGTAACCGCGAAACATTAGTCTCGACAGGATTTCGAGGTATTGATGAGTGCGGGATGAGTCGGTCGTCATTACTCAGAGCCTCTTTATAACCAGCAACCGTGGTTGGATGTGGACCACTCCAGCCGGGTTGGTCCTCGACTGGTCCGAAGAATCAGCGGCCGGAAGCGGCTGCGGATCGCGATTGCTGTTGTTTATCGCAGTTGGCGATGCCGGGCTCTATCTCGGTGCCTTCTTCATAATCATTCCAGGTGGCAATGAGCAAAAACGGCATTGGATGGCTTCCGTCATCGTGGCGGCGGAAGACACGCAATGTATCCTCGAAAGTCTTGCCACAGCGCCGATCCATGTGCCGGTTCAAACTCCACGACGCTTTGGTGTCATTGAAACCAGGCCAGGCCGTTCCCACCAGGAGCTTGTCCGGATATTTGTTCTTCATTTTCTGGTAAAACGTTTCCAGGTATTGCTCGCCCCATTCGCTGCCGTCTGCGCTCCATCCCTTCGGCCCAGGATGTACCCAGGCGTAGAAACCGTCGAAGGCGCCCGCATAAGGCGCGGGAGGTTCATCTTTGTAAATCAGCAGCGGCGGCGTTTCCCAACTATTTAGCTGCTCACGGACGCGACTCCAATCGGTGTGGCCGCGTTTTGGAAAGATGAAAATCACAGGCCGTCCCTGATAGGTGAGGTAAGCCTGACGATGAGGAGCGCTGGGTCCAATGTAGGCACGGTAGGCTTTGTCCATCGCCTCCAGGGCGTCATCGGTAGCGTGGCCGTTATCCTCTTCAGTTTCGTCGTACATAAGTCCCACGTGAAACCGATTTTGAGCCGCAATCTGTTGCAGCAGGGCATAACTGCGGTCGAGAAAAGGACGCCGCTCGCCGTACCAATCGACCGCGAAAGCATAAATACCCAGATCCTTGGCTTGCTGAATCTGTTTCCGCAGTACGTTGGGATCCTGCGTGGAATATCCCACGTTGATATGTTGCTTGTCCCCAAACCAGGGCTGGTAATCGGCGATGACCTTGGGAGAACTGTCAGCGCCGCGCACAGTCTGATCGAGAGAGCGGCGGACGTCTGTTCGGTGCGTCGAGCATCCGCTCGACAGAACAAAGACGATCGCAGCAACAATCATCGGAATGAGCGAAGTGCGCTTCATTTTCAGGTTCACTCTCCGTGCAGCGACAATTTTGCGTCCATCCTCATTCAAATATCTCTAATAAGAGGTTGCGCCGGCGTCCCGCCGGCTTTCTGGCGGTGCGGAAAAAAGATACCCGACGAAATCTAAGGCTTGACCTCCGGAGTCGTAACTAAATCGCGAACCAGCCAGCGATCGGCGCCGGGCGTCATTAAAACCAGGTATTGCACGGTGCCTTGTTCGTTGTGGATAACCTTACCGCCGTCGCGTATCTCAATTCCCAGCTGTGCCCGGTCGCGTAACTGCATGGCGTCTCCGCTGGGCGAGTAGAACAAAGCGTCCACCTTATGTCCGCGATCGTCATACTTGATGCGAATACCCGTTTGCTTCTGTTGCGCGATGAGTTGAGCCAGCTTGTCTTTGGCGAAGCCGGTGAAGTAGCCATCCAGTAGGTCAGGGCGGTTCTTGTCCAGGGCCTCGGCCATCGTCTTCCAGGCATTTGCGTAGTCGCGGGTGATAGTTTTACTTGTCAACTCCTCGATCCCGCGCGGCCCGACATTGTCTGCGTTCAGTTGCACCTGAGGCAGTGAGCCGGCGGCATGGATTTGTGATTGCAGGAAAGAGAAGCACACGATAACGAGTCCTGCGGCGAGCAGAAGGATGAGGCGGCGAAGTATTGTCATTGCCAGTTTTCTCATCGCGCGCCACCCAAGCTGAGTTCATTACCGTTCACCACGCCAGACGCTACCGAAATGCGCGCGGGGCCGGATACTGCCATCTCCACTCGCGCCACGCCACGTTTTATTGGGGCATCGACAGTTGTCTTACCGCTGCTGTCAGTTTTGGTGAAGCTGACTACAGTGCCGTCGGGCACGAAATTGCCGCTGCAATCGCGAACCGGGTCCGTTTCCACGGATATTCCATTCGGTCCCGGAATAGCTTTGATTCTGAGATTGCAAGCGTCGGAAGCGACTTGCTGAACCACGCGTATTTCTGCAAC
>MNDG01000123.1:10884-17063 GCA_001914815.1 Acidobacteriales bacterium 13_2_20CM_55_8 | reverse complement strand
TTTCGCAGGAGAACTGGAAACTTTCAACCTCCCGCTTGCCACCGAAGGCACCCCCTTCCAAATGGAAGTTTGGCAGGCCCTGCGTGACATCCCCTATGGCCACACTATCTCCTACGGCGAATTGGCCCGGCGCATCGGCAATCCCAAGGCCTCGCGGGCGGTAGGCTTAGCCAATGGATCGAACCCCATTCCCATCGTGATCCCCTGCCATCGCGTCATCGGCAGCAACGGAAAACTCACCGGATATGGAGGCGGCCTGCCCATCAAGGAAAAACTGCTAGCCCTGGAGCGCCACCAGCTAAGGCTGTTACCATAGAGCCGCCATCGAGACAGCTCATAACAGCAAAAACTCCGGCTTCGCGCATCTAACGATTATGCTTATGATCAAGAAAGTATCCGTCCTTACCTTCCTGTTCGCGCTTCTTGCGGCGGCTGTGGTGTCCGCCCAGACCGGGAGCTCCGTCCTAAAACCTCCCAAAGGAGCCCAGGTCGCAATCGTAGTTTTTGAAGATCTACAATGTCCCGACTGCCGCCGTGCCGCCCCTCTTCTCGAAGAGGCCAGCAAAACCTACAACATCCCCATCGTCCGCCACGACTTTCCGCTGCCTTTCCACAGCTGGTCGTTTGACGCAGCCTTGATTGCCCGCTATTTCGATAAAACATCCAGGAAAACAGGCAACGAATTTCGCGACTACATCTTTGAGCACCAGCCAGAGATCACTCCTGCCAACCTGCGCAGTTTCGCCGAGAAGTTTGCCACCGATCACAAACTCGACTTGCCATTCGTAGTCGATCCCAAAGGTGAACTAGCGGCGAAGATTACCGCCGACAAAAATCTAGGCGTCGGAGTCGGCATCCAGCACACCCCAACCATCTACGTGGTCAGCAACAAAACCCAAGGCAAGCCGTTTGTCGAGGTAGTCGACCGCAGCAAGTTATTTGAATTGATCGATACAATGAAGCGCGAATAGTAAAGGTTTTTCAATCGAAAATCGTAAATCGGCAATCGAAAATTTCTTTCCTATCCTCTTTCAAACGCGTGTTTCTTCTCCAACTCCTCCAGTGCCCCGCGCATGTCGGCTTCGAACCCTTCCACGCGCTGCATTAACGCCGGATTTGCCAGTGCCGATTCGCCGTCCAGCTTGATCAGCCCCTCGGCTTGCAGTTTCCCCGCGACCTCCATCACATGAGCGGTGGATGTCTGCACATAGAGCGCTTCCGTCGGATCGCCAATCCAAATCGTTCCACCCACCAACCGCGTCTGCCAGTACACTTTCCGCGCCACGAATCGCTCCATCTCTTCATCGCTGGCCTTCCCAAACACCCACTGATTGCGCTTGAAGTCATAATGCCGGCTGGAAAACTGTACCGGCACCAGCTTGCCCGACCTGACAAACTCCACCTGCCTCCGATCCACCTCTTTGCGCAGGGCGTTGATGACCGGCCCCTCGAGGTCTTTCGGCTCAAGCGATACCATCACTTCCCGCACCGTGGCCGACAAGTTCACCGCTACGGGCGCATGGAGTCCCTCCGAGTTCTCCAGCCGAATGTCCGCGTGCAAGAACCAAAAATCCGCTCCCGAAGTCGATTTCCGGAACGGCCACTCCAGATGAAACGAAAGTGGCAGCCCGCTCAAAGTCACATAAATTTTCTTTTCTGGTAAAGGATTGCTCATGGCAGATCTGCCCCGCAATTGCACGCAACCCGATATTCTACGGAAAAACACGATAACCGAGAACTAAGAACAAAGAACTGAAAACTGGCGCCTGAGACTCGCCACTCGGCACCGAACTCCGATCCCCCAGATATTTCCCACTTTGCGCCCCACAAAGGGTCGCAACCCGCTCGGACCTCTCAAAACAGTCCTCACCATCGCCGCCGTACTCCACGTTAATTCCTGAGATTCGTAATTAAGTTGATTCCCCCACTCGCGCACGTTACGGCAAACAAAAAGGGCAGCCACCAGGCTGCCCCTAGAAACTAGAAACCAGAAACTCTACTTTCCGACCACTACTTTTTCCGCCAGCATCGAAGCAATCTTCTCCAACAGATCATCAATGCTTCTTCCGGTATCGATATTCGCGTCCACCTGTGGATGTCTTCCCCCATCCGCATGCATCACCAGCACCCGCGTACCCGGATGCGCCTTCTTCACCATATAAGGCAGATGATGCCGGTCATTTCTGGTCAGCGTCGGTCCCAGAATCACCAGGTCAAACGACTGCCGCCGCATAGACTCTTCCACTCCTTTGCGGCCCACCGCGGTCGCCACTTCGTGCCCCGCTTTTTGAATGGAAACCGCTTGCGAAGCCAGTACCTCTTCATCCGACTCGCCATAAAGCACTTTGAGTTTGAACGAGGATTTCGATGGATTCGCCATGATTGTGATCGGCCCCAGCCCTTTCCCTGTTTCTTCCTGTGGTTGTCACGGTAGCAACGTCGGATGGATAAAAGAACGTCACTGAAGGCCAAGCCCGATTGCGACGGACCACGTCCCGCCGCATGCCTCGACCGCAATCGGCTAGCCAAAGTACGTTAGTAATCTTGCCCATTCCATGCACAAACTCTAATTTCTACTCTTGCGGCCGTCCGCTTGAGGTTCGCTGGACGAGGATTTTGGTGTTTATTACAGAAGTATGTCGTAATCGGTGTGCGTCACGCCCTTCGCAGGCGCTCCGCGGTGTCGTAATCTGTCTCTCGTTTCTGACCGCCTCTATCCATCCCACATTGCACGCCCAGAAAATTGAGAAGGTAGAACGCAAGCTGATCCGTAAAGTGACTCCCGATTATCCTTGGGATTTGAAGCGCGCTTCCATTGGCGGCATGGTTCGTCTGGATGTGGTGGTCTCGCCAGGCGGGTCAGTCAATGATGTCTCAGTGGTTGGCGGCAATCCCATTCTCGCTGACTGCGCCGTCAGAGCCGTCAAGAAATGGAAATACAGCCCTGCCGATACGGAAACTAACGTCCGGGTGAACGTTTCCTTCGATCCTCACCGCTGATATCTCCCGCGAAGCGAAATAGGGAAGCCGCGAAGCGGCACAATAATGCAGCCCACGGCGCAAGCCGTGCGTATTCAAGAGTTCAAGAGAAGCCGCGAAGCGGCGCAAGAATCACAACCTGATTTTGCTTGGCGGCGAGCAGTTCCACGGAAACGCCGACTTTAACTGGATTAATATTTCAGACGCGCTGTTCGCGAACCGCGGCATTAGCCAGACTATTGGCTTCCGCGTTATCTTCGCGAGGGACGTGGGAAATCGAAAAATTCAGGGACCGGGCCAACTTGCGGCAGATCCAATTCAGCGAGTAAAGACGGGGACTCCGGCAGGCATAAACTCCCGTCATCTGCCTCACTACGACTTCCGAATCGGAGTAGACATGAAGGGACTCCGCTCTTAGCGTAACCGCGTATTGCAGGGCTTCCAGCAGCGCGACATATTCGGCGACGTTGTTATCCTGTCGCCCAATCATTCTGGCGATTCTGATCCTGCCCCCCTCCGATCCATCGATCACCACTCCAATACCCGACGGCCCCGGATTCCCCAGAGAGCCCCCATCGATATACGCCACCAGAGTTGACATCAGACCGCGCTTCCCACACCATGCGTCAGAAAGGTTTCTGGCGTCAAGATGTTTGTTAGGTTCATTTCCATACGGCTCCCACTGTGGAACGTTCTGTGGAAAATCAGCCCCAAACATTTTTCTCTCTCGCAACCTTCATGGCTTCAATCAATTGCGAGACCCGCAATTCACCACAAATGAATTCACATTGCACCGAAAAACGGCATTGACATTTTTCACTTCCCCATTTACCTTTTGCGCCGTCGACGGTTGAAAGGGTTGGCCAAAATAAATCGTGGCCACCCAAAGTAAACTGGGTGATCGGGATCGGCAGGGCAACTTGCCGGACTACCAAACCCGAAAAAACCGACGGCTCTGCGAGGAGCAGTTGGGGTTTGGAACTGCGAAAGCAGTGATCGCATCGAGGGCTGCGATGGTGCATGTCTCCACGTTGCTTGGCTCCCTCGCAGGAGCTGGCAGCTAGAGCATAACCAATGTCGCAGCCTTTTAATTTTTGGTCGCTGAGCAGTTCCTCTCCGAACTGACTACCTCTCCTCCCAGCCTCACCTTCTGACGGTAAATCCAAAGCTCCTTCCCCGACATCTACTTACATCTATGGAAACCATTCCTCAATTCCATTTGCCGGACACCATCGTACTTCTCGAACGAACTCCTGCGGTACTCAATGCGCTTCTGCGTGGGCTCCCGGATACCTGGACCCAACGAAACGAAGGCGGGGGCACTTGGTGTCCGTTCGATGTCATCGGTCACCTGATTCATGGTGAGCATACCGACTGGATGCCGCGTGCGCGGATCATCCTGCAAGATGGCGAGAGTCGCGCATTTGAACCATTCGACCGCCTCGGACACATCCAAGAGAGTCGTGGCAAATCGTTGGAGGGACTATTAGACGAATTTGCTCGACTGAGGCAAGAAAACTTAGCCGCGCTGCGGGCGCTAGACCTGCAACCGCAAGACCTGGCGCGGCGCGGTCGGCATCCCGCCCTCGGAGTGGTGACTCTCTCACAACTGCTGGCGACTTGGGCGGCCCACGACCTTACTCATTTGCACCAGATGTCACGAGTAATGGCCCATCAATACCGCATGGCGGTGGGTCCTTGGAGTGCCTACCTCGGCGTGCTCCAATGTGCTGGACACAGCTCGCCTTAGCGCCTGGCGTTTGGAGCAAGATCGTTAGTACAGTTGGCTGACAGTCAAACGACGTAACCCCTTCTGAAGCTGAGCCGCGATCTTGTCGAAGTCAGGGTCCTCTTTGTCCCCGTGCTGAATGATTCCTTTGAGGTTGGGAAGCGGGTAGACGTCTGTTGATGCAGCATCATTGTCCGGGTGCACCCTCACTTCCAATGAATAGTGCGGATTGCCATAGGGATCGTCCGGATTCGGCACCCAGTACTGGGCAAACCCGACGACCTGGCCTGTTCCTGCAACGCTCTTCAGTCCCTTCCAATCGTTTCGGGTTGCCTGTTCCATTCCTGGCCGAATCCGGAAATAAAGGTAGCCCCGCTGTGGAGTCTTGTATTGGCCGCTCGACATCGGGATGGGAACGACAAATAAGCCAGATATCCGGACCAGGTTCGGCGAAGTACCGTCTGGCTCAAATGTCACCCGGTCTATGACCCCATATATTCCAATACTGACGTTCTTTGCGAATACCGCAGTAGGGGTAAGTGAAAGCAGCAAGACGGCAGCGACTGAGACAAATGCCGGCTTCATGGCGCCTCCTATATCGACTTATGCTGCGCGCAGCCAGGCGCCAAAATCAACTGCAACGGCGTCTACGCAACCGACCCACTGCCAAACTTTCCGCTGTTTGCTCGCTAACGGTTGGCGAATCTACTGCACAAGAACTTTTTGCTCTAAATCTCGAGCCGCCTGCTTCACATTCTCCGGCTTACCCAGATCCCGCCAATAATATTCATCCGCCCGAAACGCGACGATTTTTTCATGCTGGCCCGCGAGACGCAGATAGCAACTAATAATGGAGAACACTCCTTCTTCCGCCATCATGGCAAGCAAACGGGGAGAAATAACCTGGATCCCGGAAAAAGCCAGTGCTTGCACCTTTTTTGGCGATCCAACCAGTTCAGGCTTGCTATCACGAGCCGCTCGCCGCCCGCAAAGCTGAAGCTGCTGGTCGAACAGCAGGTATCGGGAAGCCTCGCGGTCTTGCACCGCCAGCGTGGCCAGAGCCTGACTTTCAGTATGAGATTGCACCATGCGTCCCAGATCAATGGTGCTGATCACGTCCACGTTATGAACGATGAATGGCTGTTCAGCGGAATCCTCTTGAAAAAAAAAGGCTGCCTTTTTCAGCCCGCCCCCGGTATCAAGCAAGATCTCCTCGCGAGATACTTCAATCCCCATGCCAAAGTTATTGTTCTTCTTCAGATACTCAACAATCATATCGGCGCGGTGATGCACATTAATAATCACCTCGCGAACCCCAAAACTGCGCAAGCGCGAAAGCGTAATCTCTAACAGCGTGCGCCCGGCTATTTCCACCAGTGCCTTGGGACGATCGTCAGTCAGTGGCCGCAAGCGTGTCCCTAGCCCAGCGGCCAGAATCATGGCTTTCATTTCGCCAGGTTCTCCAACTCAC
>MNDG01000123.1:0-10840 GCA_001914815.1 Acidobacteriales bacterium 13_2_20CM_55_8 | reverse complement strand
ATGCTGGCCTCCGGTACAGCCGAACGACACCATCAAGTTCTTAAACCCGCGCCGCTGATAATTATTCACGCTCGCGTCTACCAGCGAAATAACGTTGGCCATGAACTGATGCACACTCTCCTGCTGATTAAGAAAATCGATCACCGCCACATCTTTTCCAGTGAACGCTTTGAATCGCTCCTCGCGCCCCGGATTCGGGATGCTGCGCGCATCGAAAACAAACCCTCCGCCATGCCCGCTCTCGTCTTTCGGCAATCCCCGATGAAACGAAAAACTGAAAACCCGCACCGTGACATGTTCCCCTTCAGAAGCCAGCCCATGTAATTTCTCCGACGCCACCATGCTTTTGAACGCGTCCGTCAGCGTGGGCAGTGAGATAGGCAATTGGACGTGCTCAAGCAGCCAGCGCAAGTTTTTCAGCGCATACGGTACGCTTTGCAGAAAATGAACTTTGCGCTCGTAAAAACCGCGAAATCCATAAGCCCCCAAGGCCTGCATGATGCGGACGTAAACGTACGCATAGTAATGCTGCATGAACGCGTCGCGCCCAAGATCGATGAAGCCGGCAAGCTGGTCCAGGTAATGATCCAGCAACTGCAGGCGCAGCTCCGGCGGAAGATCGGCTTTGGCATCGTACAAAAGAGAGGCGATATCGTATTGCAGCGCGCCCCTCCGTCCGCCTTGATAATCCACAAAAAATGGCTGGCCCTCCCGCAACATCACATTGCGTGACTGGAAATCACGATATAGAAAGTAATCGCGATTCGCGCTCAACAGAAATTTCGTCAAGCGGCTGAAATCGTCTTCCAGAGCCTGTTCGTTGAAGGGAATCCCCGCAAGCCGCAGAAAGTAATATTTGAAATAGTTCAGATCCCACGCGATGGACTGGCGATCGAAGCTCGCCCGCGGATAGCACACCTTATAGTTCAGGTCGCGCCCAGCTTCGACCTGAAACCGCGGCAATACGGCCACAACTTTGCGATAGGATTCAACCGCTTGGGGACTTACGCTGTCGCCGGCTCGATTTTTTGAGAGAAAATCAAAAAGTGTGACGTCTCCCAGATCTTCTTCCAGATAGGCGCCCTGGTCTAAATCTTCAGCATAGATTTCCGGCACCGGCAGATGGTGCCGGCGAAAATGCCTGGAAAATTCGAGGAAAGCCACGTTCTCTTCGCGTACGTCATACAAAATCCCAATCGCGCTGAATCTGTCGCTGGCCAGCCGGATGACCTTCCGTCCCGACCCGCCGAGCTGCCCCTGCAGCGGCTGCACTCGCCCCACCGGGCAGTGGAAATGCTGCTCAAAAAGCTTCTCAAGAACTTCCATGTTTAGGGATGGCCGCCACCAAGATAACATCGAATGCGCCATCCAAAAACGCCCAGGTCACGCTGCAGGTTCGGTCTTAGAGATATTCAGTAACCTCCCCATCCACTGCCACGGCCACATACTTGTGCGTGACCACGTCGCGGAACTGCACCACTTGGTGCTTTTCGCGCGCCAGTTTTCCCCATCGGCTTGGTTTCATCCGGTTCTGCTCGATGGCCTCAAACTTCCGCCCATTCACTTCGAACTGCACCTGTCGCAAGCGTCCACTCCCGACGCGCTTCACCGTCAGCTTCTGATCATCCAGCACGACTTCCTCTCCATTCATCAACTGCATAGCCACCGACCGCAACACCTTCTCCTCAAACATTTCCCACTTCTCCCCGAAAAAGATCTCGTACGCATGCAACAGACTTATCTTTGACTCCGGATATCCCACCGATTACCAATCAGATTCGTGTCTGCCTGAATTCCTGCTGTCAGCTCTCAGCAGATCCGAAACCTGAGACTGAGACCGGAGACCGGAGAACGGAGAACTGAGAACTGAGAACTGAGAACTGAAACCTGCCGCCCGAGACCTGATACCCGATACCAAAGCCTCAGGCGCTAATTCCCCACCGTCACTCCCACATCTGGAAACACCGCAATATTCCCGCTGCTATCCGTTACCCGCACATTCAGAGAATGAGCGCCATTGCTGTACTTCGTGGTATCCAGGGAATAAGAGAAACCAATGTTTACCGGCGCGTGAGGAAAGGTGCCCGCCACGTCGGGCCGCGATGATCCGTAGCTAGCCGTTCCATCCACAACTCCATCTACCAGAATCTCCACCTTAGCCACGCTGACATCATCAAAAGTCCAACCCGATACAGTCGCCATGACGCCGATTGTGTTCCCGGAGGCAGGCTGATCCGTGGCTCCAAAAGGCGTGAAGATGTCTGGTGCGCTCAGGTTCTTGTGCAACTCATAAACCAACTGCCGAGCGGTCACGTAGTCTCTCGCAATCAAATAATAATCACCCTGAAATACAAAGTTGGGCCCGATCGTCAGCGTGACAAACGGCGCGAAGTAATTAGTCCCGTCCCCCGTAGGCCCCGACGGTCCCGGATAATCGAAGCCACCCACGTATGGATACTGCGAAGGCACATACACGGTCAGGCCCATGTTCTGCGCATTCACGTGCGCCGCCCAATGCTCTGGCGCAAAAAATATTGGGCTGAATGTGGGAAGGTCGGGAAATGTTGTGATGCTCACCGCTCCGTTCGTCCAAGGCGCCGTGCCCCCGTAATGTACGAAGCGGTCGTAATCGGCAGTGACATAGACTGCCGGGAATTCCTGCTGGGCATTGCCGTGCAAATCGCTTCCCAGATGTGTGATCTTGTAATGCGCTTGGAAAACTCGCGAGCGACCGCTCACTGGAGTGATCGTCTGCTCCACGATTACATCTCCCGCAACCGGCATTCCCGGTCCTCCGCCCTTGTCATCGGGATTCCATTGCAACGGCTGCGCAGTGGTGTAAAGCGAGTTCGAAGTCAGAGCCTGTGCCAGCGTTGGCGTACCCTGGTCGTACTTGTCGCCTCCCAAGCACCGGATCCCAGCCAAACACTCCGGTGCAACCCGCGCAGGGATCGTACTGAGCGTTCCCATCGTAAAAAGCGGGCTGGACTTCTCGCCCCGTATCATGCGCATTGACGAAATTCGTTCCGTTCAGACTGACTTCCACAATGCTTCCGCCCCAGGCAGTCTCCAACCCGATCCGAATCGTGTCCGTGGACGTCTGGTTTTGCAGGATCAGCAGCGACCCCTGCTGGGAAGTCGTAGTAGTGAAAGTTTCCGGCGGTGGTGGAGGCGGGGGCGGAGGCGGTTGCACTTGAGAATTTCCCCCACCGCAACCGAAGCTTGAAACTGCGGCCAGGGAAAGTATGAGCAGAAACGACGCCCACTTCTGTCGCATAGCGCCTCCAGAAACGGAAGCTTGACCCAAAATATTAGGCCCCGGTTTTCAGTTGGAAATCGAATCGGCGGGAAGTATATCCAAAAATCACTGATGGGAGACACGACATTTCACCCCATCACGGTTTCAACCTTTGATTTTCAATCGTAAATCGAAAATCGTAAATCGAAAATTCCTCACTGCTTCCCTCTCAGCATCTCAATCACCCGATCAAAATCCTCGAGTGTCGCATACTCGATCACAATCTTCCCTTTCCCCTTGCGGTCGCGAATACGGACGCGTACTCCGAGCACGCGCTCAAGCTCGGTCTGGGCCGCCCTCACATTCGGATCCACCCAGCGCGCGCCCCGTCCCGGTTGGTCCTGCTTCTGCAACGGGACATTCGTATCAAAGACCAAGTCTTCCAGTTGCTCGACCGATAAATGTTTTCGCACGGCCTCATCAGCAATCTTAGGAATCAGGTTCGGATCGAGCAGCGTCAGCAACACGCGCGCTTCGCTAAAACCCAGACGACCCTCCCGCAGAAATTGCTGAACTGAAGCGGGAAGCTTCAGCAGTCGCATGTAGTTCGAGATACTCTCGCGCGAACATCCTGTCCGCTGTCCAATCTGATCCTGCGTCAAATGAAAAACCTGGCTCAGCTGGGCAAAAGCGTACGCCTGTTCCAGGCAATTCAAATCCTGCCGCTGCAGGTTCTCGACAATCGTCATCTCCGCCGCCTGCTGGTCGGAGACCTTACGCACAATCGCCGGAATCGTCTCTTTGCCCGCGAGCTTCGACGCACGGCAGCGCCGCTCACCCAGGATTAGAACGTAGCGCCCATCCTTTCCTGGACGCACCACGATCGGCTGCACCACCCCATTGGCCCGGATGGATTCCGCAAGTTCCTCCATCAGTTCCGTGTCGAATCGATCGCGCGTCTGATAAGGATTCTGGTCAATGTCATCCAGCCGAATCTGCAGCACCGAGTCGCCCGCCGCCGCCCGCGCCACCTGCGCCTGAATCTCCGGCAAAACTATGCTGTTGGCCGAATCCGCGGCCGGAGCGGCCGCTGTGCCCGCAACCATTCGTGGTCCGCCAGGCAGCAACGATTCCAACCCTCGTCCCAGGGCCTTCCGCTTATCCGGCGCCGTAGTCTTGTCCACCTCAACTGCCTTTTCCGCCGCTGTTGTCATCGTCCGCTCCTAAGCTCTCATTCGTCGTAGTGCCGGCGTCCCGCTGGCACTCTATGCGATACATTGACATCCATCAATCTAATACATAGATGTCCATCGATGTATTAAGCGCTCTTGTCCATCTCCTCAGCCGGCACTTCAGTCGGCTCCTCGGTCCGGATCTCCTCGACCGCCGCCGGCACTGGCGCTTCAGCCGACTGCTCAGTCCGTATCTCCTCCACCGGCGGCTGGGTCGCCGAGACTTGTGTCGGATCTTCAGTTAGAACTTCCTCAATTGGCGGCTGGCTCGGCTCCGCTGCAGGAGGCTGCTCGATCGCGGTGCTCGCTACCTCGATCGTCGTCTCCGCCACCACGGGATCGCTCACCACAACTGTTCGCTGTGAAATCCTGGCTGCGGCTGCGGCCGCCATCTCCTTGACTGAGAGTTGATGGCTGATAATTTCCTTCGCCAAGCTCATATAGCTCTCAGCCCCGCGTGACTTGATGTCGTAGCTCAGCGCGGCCTTGCCATGACTGGGCGCCTCAGCCAGCCGAATATTTCGCGGAATGGTTGTAGCGCACAGCTTTTCGCCGAAATATCTTTTTAGCTCGGCGGTGACCTGCTGCGCCAGGTTGGTCCGATCATCAAACATGGTGAGAACCACGCCTTCAACCGCCAGGTCTGGATTGAAGCTGGCGCGTATCCGCTCCACTGTGTCCAGCAGCTCGGAGATTCCTTCCAGCGCAAAATATTCCGCCTGCATCGGAATCAGCACTGCATCTGCAGCGACCAGCGCATTCAACGTGAGCAGATCCAGAGCCGGTGGACAATCCAGCACAACAAATTGATACCGATCACGAATTGGCGCGAGCGCATCCTTCAGCCGGAATTCCCGGCGCTCTGCGTCCACCAGTTCGATATTTGCGCCGATGAGATTCTTGTGCGCAGGAATGATCCACAATTGCTTCAGCACAGTTGTCCTCAGCGCCTCTTCCGCGCTGGCTGCGCCCATGAGCAGATGATATGTGCTGATGCGTTCCGGATCTTTGACCAGGCCCAGGCCGCTGGAGGCATTCGACTGCGGGTCGCAGTCTACGAGGAGCGTGTTGACTTCTGCTGCGGCAAAAGATGAGGCCAGATTGATAGCGGTCGTGGTCTTGCCCACGCCGCCCTTCTGATTGGCAACCGCGATGACGCGTCCCATTTAGTTTTTAGGAGAACGCAGAGCTTGATCGCAGAATAATGTGAATGAGGGCAGGATTGCAATGACGTATTTTGGTGCAAGTAACGAATTCGCAGATGGTATTGAATCGAAGCTAGCTACAGAGAATTCTTTCCTGTCTTTCCACAGAAATGTTCCACGTGGAACACTATTGAGTTTTGCAAAGTGCACAGGTTTCGGGTGTCAGGTTCTTGAGACCGGGGGACATGTGTTCCCACTTTGGGGGCGTGAGTCGAGAATCTAATCGACCAGAGTTCCACGTGGAACGTTTTGCGAGTGTGCAGATCTGCAAAGTGAGCAAACGTTCCACGTGGAACATTAGTTCGAAACGAACAGGAATCGCTAAATTAAGACTTCTTTTCGGAGGTTGCACTCCACTTTATGTCTTCCAGCCCTAGGATAGCGTGCATAATCCATTTGAAAGTGGCCTTCATTCCTCATCCCTTGACCACTATTACCTTCTTGAGTCTTTTATGAACGGATAGTGGGGGTCAGTCTCGCTGTCCTATTAGCAAGACTCGGCTTTCAGAGAGAGGGATGGGGGTTGGCTCCAGCCAGCGAAAGGGAGGGGCAAGATCGGGGAGGCTGTCTATTTGGCGTCGGCTGATGAATAGGGCGAGGCGGCCGGTCGGGGCGACCAGGCGCGCGGCGATGGGGAGAGCGTCCTGGAAGCGCTCAACGGCCCGCAAGGTGACGATATCTCCGAATGATGAGAAGTCTTCAGCACGGCTGGCGAATACATTGACGTCCGTCAATGTAAGTGCCCGGCTGACTTCTCGGAGGAACGTCGCCTTCTTCTGGTTCGATTCGATCAGAGTCAGGTGAATGTGGGGAGAGTAGATTTTTATAGGGATGCCGGGGAAGCCGGCGCCGGAACCGACGTCGATGAGCGCGGTCGAATGCGTGGCACCGGATTGCTCAAAAGCCGCGCTGGGCTTGGGTGGACGGGGATCTACGACGGTAGCACCGTGGAGCTCAGGCTGGGAAAATAAATGTCCAGCAGCGAACAGCGATTCGCCGAAGTGACGGGTGACGATCTCTTCCGGCTGACGGACCGCAGTGAGGTTTATGCGGGCGTTCCAACGGAACAATATATCGATGTACGTCGATATATTCTGCAATTGGTGATCGCTCAGCGGGGCGGATAGAAACGGGTGGAGCAGCTCGGCGATGCGATGGGGCTCCATGAGATTGCAGATTTTAGATTGCGGATTGCAGATTTGGCCAGGCAAGGTGAGATTGTAGATTGCGGATTTTAGATTGGCGACTGTTGGGGTGATCTCACTTAGCCGGCGCTACTTTGGGCGCGCCAATTCCGGGCCGCTTCCCTCAGGATGCCGATTCGGGAGGGTCCGCCCCGGACGTGCTGGCACTTTGGGCACCTCAGGCCCGGCCACGGTACTGTTAAACTCGCCATTGCGATGGCTTCCAGCACCGAAAACATGCCGGCAGTTGACAAGGTACAGGCACTTGTCCAATTGCTGCGTACCCGCTCCTCGGAAGAGATACGGCAGCGGATGTACGACAATCCGCCGGGGAGTCCATGGTGGACAGCCTGCAAGACCGAGCTTGACGTTCGCAATGGGGAGCGGGCGGCAACCGCACTGGTGGATACGTCCCGAGTGCTGGAAAAGATGCGACAATCCACCGAACACCTGGATAAGCTGACGGAAAACCTGCTTCAGGCTACAATCGACCTTACCGATTTATTCAAAGGCGCCAGGGAGTCAGGGAGAAGGCTCGAACTTGCGGTGTACGTGATTCTGGGTGTGACCCTCATGCAACTCTTCTACGTGGTTTTTTTGGTGGCGGGCAAGAGATAATTACAACGCGCCTTCGGGCGGATGATTTAGGCAGTGCGCGGCGGATCGTAAGTGCCGGCTGAATCCGATTTCACCCCGCGAAAATTGTGTGTAACGAACATCCTTGGTTAATGTTTTAGCAGCAGAGGTGCGTGCCCAGAAGTAAGAGGCGGCTATGGGCTGCCCATCTACTTCCTTATTCCCTTCTGGTGTTTGAGTACTTGGCTTGGCGTTTCCCGAATTCGTTTCAAAGTCTCTTCGGCACTAGGAAGATCTGGGAGAGTCTCACTGACTCGGCGCCAACGTTCTTGGCGATTCACATCCACGAGAAGAGTCGTGTCCAGTGCAATGTCATCTCCGCTTGCGCCGGCTCCAGGATGCAATACACCATATGAACGGATCACCCTAGCGCCAGGGTCACTCAGAATCGTATATTGCCGGTCTGCGACCTTCTGCCATACTTGTCGTGCATGCGCGGAATCGTCAGCGCTGATGGCTACGATACGTGTGTGGAGTGCATCAAACTCCTTCTTGTGTTGCGCGAACTCGCGCAATTGATGTGTGCAGTAGGGTCACCAATATCCGCGATAGAATATTAGAAGCAGGCGTTGCCCACGGAGCGAGGAAAGACGAAAATCCTTCCCACTCTGATCCTTCAGGGTGAAATTCGGCACTTGTTTACCGGCGGCAGAAGTGATTTGCGGCCGCGGCAAGACCTGCGACGCGGCTGAAAGCGATAGCAGGAACAGTATGAGAATGCCGTTCCGCGCGGATCTCACGGGAGGGCATTCTACAATAATTCCATCCCAAGATAATAATGAAATCGCAATTAGGACGCACCGTTGACTTCGCTATTCCACACCTCCTAACATGAGTCTCCGCGGATTTCCATGAGGGCCTGGCCGTGATTGGTTCCTCCGTTTCTCATTACCGTCTGACTGAAAAGCTGGGTGCCGGCGGCATGGGAGTGGTATACGGAGCTGAAGATGTCATCCTAAAACGCAAAGTGGCCCTGAAGTTCCTGCCTGAAGAACTGACGACTGATCCGCATGCCCTCGACCGCTTTTCGCGGGAAGCCCGCGCCGCAGCTGCACTTAACCATCCACACATTTGTACTATTCACGATATGGGGGAGCATGAGGGACGCCACTTCATCGTAATGGAGCGGCTCGAAGGCAAGACATTGCTGCACTACCTTGCGGGCCGAGCTGTAACTAAGATTCAAATCATCGAGCTTGCGGTCCAGATCGCCGATGCTTTGGATGCGGCACATGCGAAAGGCATCATCCATCGTGATATTAAACCTGCAAACATTTTTGTAACCACGCGGGGAGACGTTAAAGTGCTGGACTTCGGACTTGCGAAGTTACTCCCACAAACCACGAAGCCAGCCGGAGTAGAGGACGGAGACACTTCTTCGGCACAAACGGTCGACAGCAACCTCACTGATGCTGGCATCGCGGTCGGTACAGTTGCATATATGTCGCCCGAGCAGGTGCGCGGAGATGAACTCGATTCGCGTACCGATTTGTTCTCGTTCGGCGCGGTCCTCTATGAGATGGCTACTCAGCGACAGGCGTTCTCAGGCCAAACTAGTGCGGTAGTGTACGAGGCGATTCTCAACCGTGACCCAGCCGCAGTATCGTTTAGGAATCCCGAGCTTCCCACGAGATTCCAGGAAATCATTGACAAGGCACTGGAGAAGGACCCTGAGTTGCGCTACCAGAGCGCCGGAGAACTACGCTCGGATTTGAAACGGTTAAAGCGGGATTTGGAATCGACCGAGTCTCGGCTTCGAACTTTGCCAGCTACTCGGGCCGGCCCAAGGGGCTGGTGGTCCACTCAGAAAGTGGTCATCGCTGCAGTTTTGATTTCTGGACTCGCGGTTATCTTTGCCTTACGTTGGCGTTCGGCCCCGATTCCACATGAAAGCCGGATGCTGCTTCAACGCAGCATTACCGCGAACCCACCAGAAAACCCGGTGTACGCAGCCGCTATTTCTCCTGACGGTAGATCCCTGGCCTATGCAGATTTCACGGGTGTTTTTGTTCGCCTCCTCGAGACAGGTGAAAGCCATCCTTTGGCTCTCCCCGAAGGATTCTGCTTTAGGTGAGCGAGCCTTTCCTGGTTCCGGGACGGAACCAAACTAGCGGCGGTCGGGCCAGGAGAATCAGGCGAGACCACCGGTATCTGGGCCATTTCCATTCTTGGCGGTGCCCCGCGTAAGTTGAAGGACGATGCTGGGCGAGCTTCTGTCTCGCCGGACGGCACCCGCATCGCTTACATACGGAGTGGGTCAGAATCGGAAATATGGATGATGGACGCAAACGGAGGGTCTCCTCGAAAACTGCTGCAAGCGACGCCCGGCGAACATATCTTGCAGTTGCAGTGGTCGCCAGATGGGCAACATGTCGCATACACAAAGTCCAATACTGAAATACAGAGGCCTGACGTAGCCATCGAGATTGCGTCGGCGGAAGGCGGAGTGCCCACCGTGATTTTTGCGGCGCCTGGATTGCGAAGCTTTTGCTGGCCAGACGACAGCCGCATTGTCTACTCGGCAGAAGAACCTCCTCCAAAAATCGATATGAATCTGTGGGAAATTTCCCTCGACCGATCCAGTTCAAAAGTATCCGGCCAGCCCCGGCGGATCACGAACTGGGCCGGCGTTTCACCTTTAGATCTCAGTGTTAGTGCCGACAGCAAACGACTAGTATTCGTTAACTCGGGATTGCAGCGTGAACTGTATGTGGCAGAGAACCCAAAGAAAGGAAAGCTGGGGACACCTCGGCATTTAATGCTGGAAGGGAGAAACAATCTACCTTCGGCTTGGAGTCTGGATGGGCAAGCCCTCTTTTTCTATTCCGATCGAAACGGAAATTGGGACATCTTCAGACAACGATTACAGCAACGAACAGCGGAGGACTTTGTTGTTGGTCCTGGGGAACAAACTCAACCCCGGCTCACTCCCGATGGTTCGTCGGTTCTGTACTGGGATTACATGGACGCGACAGACGGGGCTTCGGTGTCGATGCGCTTAATGCGAGTGCCGATTTCCGGGGGCGCGCCAGAGCAAGTGCTGGAATCGAGTCCAGATGCCGAAGTTCGATGTGCGAAGGCGCATTCGCGGTGCATCCTGGGGGAGCGGGATCGAATCAGGAATGAACTTGTATTCACCGACTTCAATCCGGCTGGAGGCAAAACGGTCCAATTGCTTAGGCTTGGGGCTGATCCTGGCGCCTCGCCGGAATGGGATCTGTCGCCCGACGGTGTGACTGTCGCAATCGTCAACCTTGACGATGCCAAAGATCGCATCCGTCTTGTGCAGCTGGATTCTAAGGCGACACGCTCGATTTCACTTGGACATGCAAAGACGCTCTCGGG
>MNDG01000066.1 GCA_001914815.1 Acidobacteriales bacterium 13_2_20CM_55_8 | reverse complement strand
GAACCGGCCAGGGGAGTCGTGATTGGGTACGACACTCGTTTCGCCTCGCAACGCGCTGCCCGCGTGGCTGCGGAGGTCCTCGCGAGTGCGGGGATCGCGATCAAGCTGGCCGGTGATTACACCCCGACTCCGGCCATTTCGCTGGCAGTAAAAAACATGAGGGCCGCAGGCGGAGTAGTGATTACTTCCAGCCATAATCCGTGGAACTGGAACGGTGTGAAGTTCAAAGGTAAGTTTGGAGGATCGGCCACACCCGCGATCATGAAAGTGATCGAAGCAGAACTGCGAGCCGGAGCCATGCCCAATGGGAAAAAGGGCAGCATCGAGGAAATAGATTTGAAGCGGGAGTACATCGAAGCCGTTTGTGGTTTTGCGGATGTGGAATTAATCCGCAAAGCCAATTTCAAATTTGCAATCGACTCGATGTACGGTTCAGGGCGGGGCGTGCTGCCTCAGATCTTCGACGATCATGACATTCAGCACATCGCCATCCGTCAGGAATTGAATCCACTCTTTCCCGGCATCAACCCTGAGCCCATCGAGCCACATATTGCTTTGCTGCAGGAGACAGTGACTAAACATGGCTGCCATGCAGGGTTTGCGACCGACGGGGACGCGGATCGCATTGGCGCAGTGGCAGAAGATGGCAGCTTTGTGGATTCACATAAGATTTTCTCGGTCCTGCTGCGTTGGTTGTTGGTGCGTAAGAAATGGCCGGGTGATGTGGTACGGGCTTTCAACACCACTCTCATGCTGGACCGCATCGCCGCCAAGTACGGCCGCAAGCTTCACGAATGTCCCATCGGATTTAAGTACATCGCAGATCTGATGATGGAACGCGAAATTGTGATCGGCGGTGAGGAGTCGGGAGGCATCGGGTATTCTCGCTATCTGCCGGAGCGTGACGGTATTTTGAACTCCTTGTTGTTGGCCAATGTGATGGCCGAAGAAGGAAAGCCGTTGGGGCAACTTGTAGCCGATCTGCAGCGTGAATTTGGGCCGCATCACTATGGTCGCCGGGATTTGCATATTCCGGAAGAAGTAAAACAGGGCGCTATTCAGCGTGCGCGCTCCGAACAGACAAAACGATTGGGCCGTTATGCCGTGTTAAAGAAAGAGGGATTGGACGGAATAAAGTTCTTTCTGGACGCGTCCAGCAACGGGAACGGTGCGGAGCCGTGGATCTTGTTCCGCGCGTCAGGCACTGAGCCGCTGCTGCGCGTGTATGCGGAAGCTGCCTCGCCTGAACTGGTGGAAGAAATCCTGAGCAGTGCCGAGGCCTTTGTGAGTGGCCAGTGAGCGGTGGCGGTGATGACCGCAGAGTCTACGATCCGCCGGGTCACTGTACTTTCAGTGCTCGCACTGTCGACTTAACCCGTAGGATAATCAATAGCTAGATGGGCGCAGCAAGCATCGCAACTAACATTCCGGAGGATTCTCCTCAGACCCGGCGGTACAACCGCATCCGCCGCTGGCTGGGGATCGCCGACTTTGGGCTCGGTGCAGTTCTGCTTATCGTGCTTTTGGCCACTGGTTGGAGTGGGACTCTTCGGGATATTGCTCTCGGTGACGCCGCTCAAAACTATACCTTGGCAGCGTTTTTGTATGTATTGATGTTGATGACGATTGCGAAACTGCTTGGACTGTGCCTGGATTATTACAGTTTTCGTCTGGAGCATCGCTTCCAACTCTCGAATCAGAGGCTGCGGGCTTGGCTGTGGGACGAAGCTAAAGGATTTCTCGTTGGCTTAGTCTTGGCAACGATCGTCACCGAATTGTTGTACTTCATCATGCGGCAAGCGCCGCAGCACTGGTGGCTGATTGCCTGGGTTGTTTTTCTCGGACTTTTTGTACTAATGGCGCAGCTGGCGCCGCTGGTTCTGTTTCCTATCTTCTACAAATTCGAACCATTGCAAAATGAGGAGCTGAAGGCGCGGCTGGTGCGGCTCAGCGAACGGGCGGGAACACGGGTGCGTGGTGTTTATCAGTGGAAGCTCTCTGAAAAAAGCAGGAAGGCCAATGCAGCACTGACCGGATTGGGAAATACGCGGCGCATTATTCTGGCCGATACATTGCTCGACAATTACTCTCCCGATGAAATCGAGGCAGTCCTGGCGCACGAACTCGGACACCACGCGCATCGTCATATCATGAAGAGCATTGTTGTCCAAGCTGGAACGACGTTGCTTGGGTTCTGGGCCGCCAACTGGGTGCTGCACTACGCGGTGGACCGGCTTCACATGTTCGAGACACTGTCGGATTTCGCGAACTTGCCGCTGCTCGTGCTGGTTACGACATTGCTCTCATTCGTCTTGCTGCCTGCGTTGAACGCGTATTCGCGCTTTAACGAACGGCAGGCAGACCGCTACGCTTTTCAATCCATCGCCCGGGTGGGACCGTTTATTTCGTCCATGAACAAGCTCGCCGACCAGAATCTGGCGGAGCGGGCACCGTCCCGATGGGTGGAGTGGTTCTTTCATTCGCATCCCGCGATTTCGAAGCGAGTGAAGGCCGCCGAAACCTGGGCGAAAGTCAGAGCAGCCGCAGATGCGGGCGGATAGAAATCTTCAGCTTGACCGGTGCTGGATTCCGTTGTATGTTCGCACTGTCTGAGCCGGGTGGCTTAGACCAATTCTGCTTAGGAGGCGCCTATGTCTGCAGTGATTGAGCGGAAGAATAGGTCCGCCTCCGGCCTGCTTCTGTAACTCCACGCAAAATTCCGGTCTTTGCAGGGCCGCCCAGGTAGGATCTTCCAGGCGACCTTCTTCCATTCCATTCACTCAGTCGTCGTGTATCCCGCGACGATGAATTCACTTGCGGATAAGACCGTCAGGTTTGAGCGCGCAGTGCGCCGCTCGGAAGAGGAGATTCACGTGCATCTCAATGGTCTTCAACTCAAAGATCCTCATCTCCTAGATATGGGATGGAATTCTTTTTTCGCAAATCATTTTCTTGAGCTCGACGATCCAAGACTCGTTCCAGCACGCGTGGTAGAGGAATCCAGGGGCATCTATCGGGTTCGCAGGGCCCGAGAAGAATATGCAGCCAAGATTGCAGGCAAGATCCGTTACCTAGCGCAGGCCAGAAAGGATTTTCCGGCGGTAGGCGATTGGGTGGCTATCGCGCCACACGATGAGAGTCAGTCACGGATCGAATGTATCTTGCCCCGGAAAACAAAGTTGTCGCGTAAGGTGGCGGGGCGCGAACTGAACGAGCAGATCGTCGCTGCCAATGTGGACAATGTGTTTGTGGTCAGCTCGCTCAATCGCGAGTTTAACCTGCGCCGAATCGAACGCTACCTGACGCTGGTGTGGGACAGTGGCGCTGCCCCGGTTGTCCTGCTGAATAAGACAGATCTCTGTGCCGACGCTGCCGCACAGGCCAGCGCCGTGGGGAGCATCGCGCCTGGTATCCCTGTGTTGCTGCTGAGTGTCCTTCAAGAGGCAGGCGTCGAATCTGTCCGAAATCATATTTCGCGAGGACAGACGGCAGCCTTTGTAGGTTCGTCCGGAGTTGGGAAATCCACGATTATCAACGCGCTGTTGGGAGCGACATCTCTTCGTGTGCAACCTGTTCGGGAGGACGACGATCGTGGCCGGCATACAACGACGTCGCGCCAAATGATCTTTCTTCCCGGCGGAGGCATTGTGATCGACACTCCCGGAATGCGCGAGTTGCAGCTTTGGGACAGTGAGGAAGGCTTATCCCGTGCCTTTGAGGATATCGCGGCTCTGGCCGAGAACTGCAAATTTCGGGATTGCGGCCACAACGGCGAGCCGGGATGTGCGGTCGAGGCGGCGATTCAAGAGGGACAGCTCGGATCCGAACGTCTGGAGAATCATCGCAAGCTGCAAGCGGAGCTGCGCTTTCAGCAACGCAAAGCGGATTCGGAGCTGGCTCGGCAGGAAAAGGAGAGATGGAAAAAAATCCACAAAGCGATGCGTCACAAACACCGGAATTAATTTTCTGGCGCTATAGCCGGGTCAGCTCTCAGTGGCCGCGCAGAACCAATTCCACGCGCTGCAAATCCTCTTCGGTATCCACCCCGATTGTGTCGTAGGGTGTTTGCCCCACAAAGATTGGTATTCCGTTCTCCAGGAAACGCAACTGCTCCAGGCGCTCACTGCGCTCGAGTGACGACTCAGGCAAGGCTACAAAGCGATCGAGCGCTGCTTTGCGATAGGCGTAGAAGCCGAGGTGCTTGTAGTATCGCGGTCCCGTCCCATCCCGATCGTGGGGAATAGTGGCACGAGAGAAATACAGAGCCTGCCCCATCGCATCAGTCACGACTTTGACAGCGTTTGGATTGCTGACGTCCGCGGCGGCGGAGGTTGTTTTCAGGGTTCCGACGCACACATTCGAATCTCTCATGACATCAAGAAGCGTGGCGATGTGCTCGGGCCGGGCCAGGGGCTCATCCCCCTGCACATTGAGGTAAATGTCCGCAGCAATCGAATTGGATACTTCGTGTACGCGCTGGGTACCGCTGGAGTGCGCAGCAGAAGTAATCTGTGCTTTCCAACCGTGGCGGCGACAGACTCGTAGGATGTCGTCGGAATCGGTGGCGATGACTACATCATCGAGCAGCGGGGAGGAACGGACGGCTTGGTAGACAACGCCTACCAGAGGCCTGCCCCCAATTTCGCGCAACATTTTGCGCGGCAGACGAGTGGAAGCGAGCCGGGCGGGAATGACAGCGATGGCTCTCATGCCGTCCTAGTTTCAATTTTCTGCACGCTAGTTGCAAGACTTGGGTTCCCAGCTATTCCCCTATCCAAGTTCCGAACGGTTTCAGGGATTCTACGTGATCGAAAACGATCTTCATGGCGGCGGTAATTGGAATGGCAAGCAAAAGGCCCATTGCTCCCCACAAGAAGCCCCAGACCAGCAACGACATAGTGACTGCCAGAGGGTTCAGCTGCAAACGATTGCCCAAGAACTTTGGGTAGAGGACGTTGAGAGCAATCATGTGCAGACTGAACACCGTCAGTACGATCCCGATCAAGCCTTCAGAGCTTGTGTGTCCAATTCCCATGAAAATCGGGGGTGCCATTGCCAGGACCACACCCATGTAGGGAACCAGGCTTAGGAATCCGCTGATGAAGCCAATGAAATAAAAGAACGGCACATGCAGGATTCCAAACACAAGGGTACTGACGACTCCCATGAAAATGCCAATGATTAGATTTCCGACCATGAATCTGCGAATCATGGCCGAAATCAGCCCAAGAGTTTTGTACGCGGTATTACGGTTCTCCAGAGGAAAGAGCATGACCGTAGCAGAGCGCACATGGTGTTGCCATGTCAGCATGAAAAACACAAGGAAAGGAACGAAGGAGGCTGCCAGCACGGCCTGGCTAACAGAACCGAAGCCGCGGGTAAGGATCTCCGTCCAGTTGGAAGTGGCATGAACGTTCACCACTCCTTTATCTTGCTCCGGATTCAGAGCCTGGAGAGTTTCCGCTTTCTTGCGAAATCGCATAACTTGTTCGCGGATTGTGCTGGTGTTCTTCGGCAAGTCCTCCAAGAAATTTGCCGCCTGGTTGTAAGAGAAGGAGACGATGCCGGCCACAATAATGAGCAGCAGCAGAACAGCCACGGCAGCGGCCACACCCCGCGGCAGACGAACCCGCATAAGCAACTCAACAATGGGCGCGAGAATAAACGCCAGCAGCACCGACACCAGCATTACAGCCAGGACAAGTTCAGCCCAGTAGAACAGCCACAGAATGGCGCCGATTCCGATAACGGTAAGCGACCAATGCGCCCGTCGGGACTGACGCTGCCGCGTCGCCCCTGCCGCACGGTCCTTGCTGGGCAAGGGTGTCTCATCGCTCGCCATCACGGTATCGTAATCCAGTTCGCGTATTTCGCATGGGACATATAATTGCCCGGTGCCTTCTCTTCCAACTGGGCCCGGTCCAAAGCCACATTCCCCTCGAATTCTGGGTCTGGATGTAGGGTCAAAGACCATTGGGCTGGCGGTTTCTGACCCTCTCGGAATTACAGCCCAGGGGCTGGAAACCCTTCGTCGACAAAATAAGCGTCTTGATTTCGAGCAATTGGAGCGTGTGATGCGCGAATATCAAGTAACGGAGATCGTAGTGGGCCTGCCGCTGAGGATGAGCGGCGCTGAGGGCATACAAGCGGAGAAGATGCAAGGCTTCGCGGAACAACTGCGGCAACGTTTTCAAGTCCCTGTACACCTGTGGGACGAGCGTCTGACTTCAGCTCAAGCCAACCGTGTGCTCAGAGATTCAGAAATGTCTATCAAGCGAAGAGGAGAGGTGGTAGACCGCCTGGCCGCGGTTCTAATCTTGCAGTCATGGATGGATCACCGCGAAATGAAACACCAGGATGATTAGTCGATGCTCGCCAAGCCAGGTGGATAAGAACGTGACTTCCGGTCAAGAACCAGTGGGTGACGCCCGCTCGCCCCGCTTCATCTAAACTACTTAGCTTGCGCACTTTTTTCACACTGCTATTGCTTGCGGCTCTTGCCATCGGCGGATGGCTGGGGTGGGCGCTGTGGATACCGGTTCGACCGGAGGGGCAGAAATTTGTGCTACTGCGACCAGGATACTCAACCTGGCGAATCGCAACTGAACTGAAGTCGGCAGAGGTGATCCACAGTGCGAACGCATTTGTTGTTTGGCATTATTTTCACCATAAACATTCCCTGAAGGCTGGCGAGTATTTATTCGATCGTTCCGCGACTGCGATCAATGTCCACGATCGTGTGGCCCGCGGCGACATTTATGTGCATACGTTGGTCATTCCCGAGGGATATACCATCTTTGACATCGCGCAGGCAGTCCAAGATGCCGGCCTCGGATCGAAGCAGGAGTTCCTTCAACTCGCTACGGCTGACACCGCGCTGATTTCCGACCTGGCGCCAAATGCCAAGTCTCTGGAAGGATATTTGTTTCCGGCCACCTACGAGTTCACGCGCACACAGAGCATCCACGACATGTTGGCGGCGATGGTGAAACAATTTCGCGAGGTCGCAGCTTCGGTCGGCTTGAACACCAATGTGCACGAGACAATAACCCTCGCCTCGATTATCGAGAAAGAGACGGCGGTATCCGAGGAACGTCCGCTTGTGGCCAGCGTCTATTACAACCGGTTGGACCGGAACATCGCGCTACAAGCCGATCCCAGCGTGATTTACGCGGAACTGCTTGCCGGAACTTATGGGGGAGCATTACATCACGAAGACCTGCAAATCAAATCTGCTTATAACACCTATCGTTATCCGGGACTTCCGCCCGGGCCAATCGGAAATCCGGGGAAGACATCGGTGCTAGCGGCAATGCATCCGGCGTCAACCGACTATTACTATTTCGTGAGCGATGGCAATGGCCATCACCGATTTGCCAATAGTCTGGAAGAGCACAACCGGAATGTATCCAAGTTGCGGCAGGTGATGAGTAAAAGATAAGCCTGGGACCTGAGGAAGCCGTCTGGAGCAGGCTGTATACTATTTTTTTAGATCTGGCTCATACTTTTCGTGACCTTCTTCTCACGTTTCCGCATTCTCGTCGTTTTGCTGACCATTCTGCCGCTCAGTGGTTGTTTGTTCCGATCACACAAAGTCGAACGACAATACAGCACGGCTCCCCTGAAAACAGCGACCCAGGCCCAACTCCTCGAATACATAAACACGCAGGCGAGCAAGACTCATTCCCTGCAAGCCACAGTGGATATCGATACCTCAGTCGGGGGATCCAAGAAGGGGAAAATCACGGACTATCAGCAGATCCGTGGATATGTGCTAATACGTAAGCCAGCAATGTTGCGAATGATTGGTCTCATGCCAATTGTTCGCAACCGGGCCTTCGACATGGTCAGTGATGGGCACATCTTCAAACTTTGGATCCCGCCCAAGAACCGATTCATAATTGGTCGCAACGATATTGAGACCCGGAATCCAAAGCAGGCGCTGGAAAACCTGCGCCCTCAACATATTTACGATGCTCTGCTGCTGCGCGAAGTCGATCCGCAGGGTGAGATCGCGGTCATGGAAAGCGGTTATGAAACCGTCACTGACGCCAAACGGCACAAGCTCCAACAACCAGACTATGAGATTGAAATTATTCGAAAAGGGGGAAGCGGCTGGTTCCTTTCCCGCAAAATCGTCTTCAGCCGGACCGATTTGCTGCCGCACCGCCAACTGATCTACGACGAGAATGGAAATGTTGCTACAGACACTCGGTATGAAGGCTATAAAGATTACGGCGGAATAAACTTTCCGACACAAATCCAAATCGATCGTCCGCAAGAGGAGTACAACATCACGCTTACCATCGTGAAGTTGCAGATTAACGAACCTCTCACCGATGACAAGTTCGCTTTGGAACAGCCCCCGGGAGCCGAAGTAGTGCACCTCGACCAGCCGCAAGCTACTCCGACGAAGGGAGGGGATAACCGGTAGCGAGTGCATTCACCGCTCATCATGATGAACCGAATGATCGTCGCGAACCTGGTACACCGGCCCATACGGTCACTGATCAGTATTGTTGCCATTGCGCTGGAGGTAACGCTGATCCTGCTCATCGTCGGGCTTTCGATGGGCATCTTGAATGACGCCAAACAGCGACAGATTGGAATCGGCGCCGACGTAATGGTCCAGCCGCCCGGCTCTTCCTATATGGCGGGTGTGACCGGGGCGCCGATCTCAATCAAGGTAGGAGATATTCTGGCGAAACTTCCTCACGTAGCGGCAGTGGCCCCGGTAATCTGGCAGCTTTCGACCGCAGGCGCGGTGGAAGTCATCTACGGCATCGATCTGAAATCGTTTGAACGATTGTCAGGCCCGTTCCACTATCTGAGCGGTGGGCCTTTTCAGGGACCGAATGATGTGTTGGTGGATGATTTCTTCGCCCAGTCCCAGCACGTGAAAGTGGGCGACACGCTCGAAATCCTGAACCATAATTTTCGCGTGGCGGGCATCGTGGAGCACGGCAAGGGAGCTCGCAAGTTTGTGCCCATGGCGACAATGCAAGACCTTATCGGCGCGCAGGGCAAGGCCTCCGTCTTCTATCTAAAGCTCGACGATCCCAACAACGCCGATGCCGTCGTCAAAGAAGTGAAAAGCGTCCCTGGCATGGAGCGTTATTCGGTTCGCTCGATGAAAGAGTATCTCTCCATGATGACGCCCAGCAACCTGCCCGGATTTTCCAGCTTCATCAATGTGGTGATTGGCGTGTCCGTGATTATCGGCTTCATTGTCATCTTCCAGGCCATGTACACGGCGGTGATGGAGCGCACGCGGGAGATCGGTATTTTGAAGTCCATGGGCGCATCCAAGTTTTACATCGTGAACGTGATCCTGCGAGAGACGGCGCTGCTGGCAGTCACGGGAATTGTGGTCGGAATTATTTTCAGCTTAGCAGCGCGAGGAGCGATCGTTAATCGGTTGCCGCTGCTGCGAGTAGTCGTCAGCGGCGAGTGGATCCTGAATGCGACGATAATTGCTCTTGTGGGAGCGCTCATGGGTGCGCTTTATCCCGCCTACAAAGCGGCGCAGAAAGATCCGATCGAGGCGCTGGCGTACGAGTAGGAACTACATTAAGTTGAGGGTGATGATCGCGCATTGGCGCCTTGACGACAGCCGGCGGGACGCCGGCGCTACTGGCATCAATCGTTGACAATCACCGCTATCCTACGGTATCTTTAGCCTTTAGCAGTCCTGCGGTTGCCCGCCTGATCCCTTGCGCTTTCGACGCGAGGGGGCACTCAGCGGTCTTCTTTGCTTTTTTAATTTTCTGGGAGACTCGTAATGTCAACCTATTTCCCCAAAGCGGGGGAAATTGCGCGCAAGTGGTACGTCGTGGATGCTTCGG